>NZ_CALPDG010000013.1 GCF_943193195.1 Mediterraneibacter agrestimuris
CAAAAAGAGGAGGGGCACAACATTTTTCATAACTTGTTTGTGCCTTGAGCGAAGCGAAAGGAATGGTAAAAACTATGGAAATATCAGATTTGATTAAATCAGCCAGAATTGAAAAGGGCTTAACCCAACAACAACTGGCTGATGTTGTCTTTGTTACGCGACAGACAATTTCGAAATGGGAATTGGGAAAAAGTGTTCCTGACCAAGCCTCTCTTATATTGCTATACCAGTATTTGGACATCAAGGATAATGAGAAAAAACAGTTATCAAAGCTTATTTTTAATAAGCAAAATATTATATTAATTTTGATTGCAATCTTATTTTCTCCTATGGTTATTGGAGTACGTTTTATCTGTTGTAAAATTGATAAGATTGAAAATCGAAAAATTAAAGCGGTAATCAAGGTTATTGGCTTTGTTGTATTCTCATCGTATCTAGTATCTTTAAAAGAAAATGTGGCGTATTTGTTAATTGGTATATTTTCTCTGGTGTATTTGTTATATCAATTCTATTTGAGTGGATTGGAAACTAAATGATTTGTGTCAGCAAGTTTAAGGCAAGCGATAATTCATGAAATTCAAGTTTACAGAACTGAATTAAAAGAGCTCGAAGGAGCTCTTTTTCCTTTTTTATAATAGTATCATTATGGTATAATAGAGACATTAAAATCGGAAGTTGTCAAACTAAAATGTAAATGGAGGTAATTTATGTTTAAAGAAAAAATTATTATAGAGATGAAAGAAGTATTCAAAGAAATTCCTTTTGGCATAGAGCATACTCTCAAAGTTTTGAAAAATGCAGAAGATATAATGAAAGGAGAAAATATCGGAGAGGAAGAAAAAGAATTCATCAGTATTATTGCTATACTACATGATATTGGTGCGGTTGAAGCACAAAAAAAATACGGTTCTATTGATGGTGTCTATCAAGAAAAGGAAGGACCAGAAGTAGCGAAAGAAATATTAAAAAAGGTAGGCTATAACAAAAATATTGATAGAATATGCTTTATAATAGGCAACCATCATACTCCATCTAAAATTGATGGACTTGATTTTCAAATACAATGGGAAGCTGATTTGCTTGAAAATTTAACGGTTATGGATAAAGAAAAAGAACAGGAAAAGATAAAAAAGTGTATAGATGAAAACTTTAAAACAAACACAGGAAAAAGGATAGCTTATAATCGCTTTATTTTAGATTAGTAGTAGATTATTACAGTTATGTATTTTATATCGCAAAGAAAAAATAGTAGTTAAGTTTAACCCTAGATAATAAGCAGCAAAGGAGTGCGATAAGATGATATCTAATAATACCTCCATGCCTACAACGGATGATGAGTTGCAAAAGAATACGGTTGGTTGTTAAGGATTCTGCTGATGAGTCATCCTACGTTCCAGTGTTGGAAGCGGCCGGATATGTGCTACAGATTCGAGAACCTGACTGGTTTGAGTATCGTTTGTTTAAAGGACCGGATACCGATATTAATCTGCATGTGTTCAGTTTGGGCACATCAGAGATTGATAGAATGTTACGCTTCCGTGATCGGTTGCGGACTAATGATACTGATCGGGACAAATATGCACAAGTCAAACGAAGCTTGGCAAAGAATAAATGGAGGCATGTCCAGCACTATGCGAATGCTAAAACATCAATAGTACAGGAAATCATGAAAAGAGCGAATAGTAATAATGCTTAAGGAGAGTGTCATGTTTTCTTGGTTTGTTATAGGAGGTTATATCAATGAAAAATACAGTAGATAATTTGTCGAAAAGTAAAGTTATTTTAATGTGCGGCCCTGCGGGAGCAGGTAAATCAACACTAGCAAAAAAATTTGAAAGTACCGGGATGACAATACTATCTTATGATGAAGAATCATTCAAACGAGGTTTTAATGAACATCCTTTACCTCAGGAGGTTTTAGAAGATATTAAAACCTATCTTGATGAAAAACTAATTTCACTTATCATGCAAAACATTGATATTGTTCTCGATTATTCATTTTGGTCTAGAGAAATGAGAAATGAATATATTTCATTATTAAAGAAATACGACATAGAACCTAAAATCTATTATATAAAGACACCTAAGGAAGTGTGTATGGAACGTATTCGAAAAAGAAACGGAAATCATCAAAATGATATCATATTGACGGAGCAAACAGCTTCCACTTATTATGATCATTTTCAACCCCCAACTGATGAAGAAGGTGAAGTTATAGTAGTCGAGGGATATTAATATTGTGGTTTTAAGCATGGAAATTGTACTAGATGATATGCTATCTTTTCGATAGGCGATGAAGTATAATGAAGATGACAACAAAATTGGAATTCATCAGAAAAATGAGGAATAGTTGAAATGGAGGCGCTATAATAACATGAAGATTGAAGGGAACCAGAAAGAACTGGATGCAATGGTAGAATTTCATAAGGGAAACCGTGTCGAGGGGCTGAGACTGCAAGAAGAATTTGCAGCGGAATTTCGTAAGGAGTATAAAGACAAAGATCACTGTCCTTGCCTGAAAGCCTGTCGTTATCACGGAAACTGTAAGGAATGTGTAGCAATCCACAGAGCGCATCAGGAACATGTTCCTAATTGTATGCGACCATTGATTAATAAAAAATTGAAATTGATGTCAGAATTAACAGAGCATACCTTGGCAAATGAAATAGAAGCTCCACATGGGATTTTAAGAAAATAGGCAAGTCAAATTCCGGTTTGGAGAATTGAGAAAATCAGAGTTTGTGATGGTAGATAATATGGAATGGTTTAATGTTTTTGGGCTGATTTTTATTGCAGTCATTATGATACCCAATGTTGTATTTGCGATTAAGTGTAAAGATGGATTTGATAATAAGTGGAACAATAAATATGTTGAGGTCACAGAACAAGTAGGGAGATTGGGTTGTTTCGGATTCATGATAATCAATATTCCGGGAACTTGGTTCGGGTGGTGGTCTGACGAAGCATTTGCACTATATCTGATTGTAGATACCATATTGGTAATGCTTTATTGTGCTATTTGGATTATATGTTTTAAGAAAAACAGCGTTTTCAGAGCATTAGCACTTTCTATTATTCCTTCAATGTTGTTCTTATTTAGTGGGATTATGAGTAGGTCAGTGTTATTGATTATTGCATCAGTATTATTTGCACCAAGTCATATTGTGATTTCATATAAAAATGTAAAATGATATTTACAACTTCCAGTTTGGAGAATTGAGAAAATCGGGATTTAAGGAGCATATATGAAGAAACAACAACTTTCAGCGGAACAAAAAAGATTAGAAACAGATCTTTGGATTATAGCTTTGGTAACATTGGGAGTTTTCCTATTTTACGCTGCAACAGGTAAACAACTAATGAGTTTTGTTGCGAACAGCAATATTTCAGTTATTCCAAGATTATTACTTAATGCAGGAGTACAATTTGGCGTAGCTGGATTGGGAATTACAATCGTTTGCATTTTGCGAAAAGAAAGTTTCACGCATTTGGGATTGATACGAAAAAATATTTTCAAAGCAATCATCGGGACGATTATATGCTTTGTCCCGTCCATCTGTTATATTTTTTTATCAGGTCAATTCAATGGCTACCAACCTTTCAGTATTTTAATCACAGATGATGTAATTGCAAGTGGTATTCCATTTTCAATATTAGGAATGGCTCTTATCGTTCTTGTGTGGGGCTTTTTTGAAGGATTTAATTATGTTGTTATTTGTGACAAAATCAATAGAAGATACCCTACTACAAACGAATGGTTAGATTATGGAGCTATTACTTGTGCAATCGTGTGTATACTTTTCCACCCATTTAGCACTTCTTTTTGGGGGATTGTAGAAATAATTACCACAGTTATTGCAATTTACGGAATGTTAATGGTAAAGAAGAAAACTGGCAACGCATGGGGGTGCGTATTTGCCTTTTGTTTTATTTGGAATGCCATATAAATTCCAGTTTGTATATTTCATCAAACGGTACATATTAAAATTAACACAAAAGGAGATGTTAGAATGAAAGCTCATGAATATTGGTCTGTCGGAGCATTGATAACGATGCTAGGAACTTTTTATAGCGGATATAAAGGTTCAAAATCAAGCCATAAATATTTTGCGGCAAGTTCTTTGCTTTGTATGATTATGGCTATTTATACAGGTCATAAGATGATATCTAAAAACAAGAAAACAAAGAAAGAACCAATATCATTAGGAAATGAAGAATAATACAACCAACTTTGTGCCCACTGGGCACGAAGTTGGCACAGTCACTACGGTGTCAGGAGAAAGCCTGACATCTTTTTTTATGTCTTTTTACACCTCAAAAAAATAATTTATAAAAATTTCTAAAATCATGTCCGATTTTGTCGCTCCCAATACAGAGTATATGGAAGGCAAATTGAAAATCCTCTGATTTCCAAAAATCACAAACGTAAAAGAGGTTCAGACAGTTCTTCCGATTGCACCTTGACAATTGAAGGAGCTGATACATCTTGAGGAACATGCTTACCGGAGATAATCCGGCTCGTGCAGGCGAAGACTCCTATGGGAAGAGCGAAGCAATAATGATACCACCGAAAGGTATAGGACCTCTGCTGAAACAGAGACTGTGGCTGTATTTTTGCAGTCGGGTTATCTGGAATGATAACGATCAGATGTATATGTACAGACAAAGCCCAAATGCGAATACTTAGATTTTCTTATTTATATTACAGGAGAAATCCTGTAGCAAGTGGGGAATGGTTCGACTCCATTCCTCATTTTTTCGTGCAGAAAATGCACAGATTATTATCCTGTTTGAAATACCAGGGAAGGGTGTTGCAGGAAGAAAGGGAGGACAAAAAGAATGAATACGATTGTTTTAATGGGTAGACTTGCCAGAGATCCAGAAACTAAGCTGGCATCTACGCAAAAGGGACAAACCAAAGCATCTAGGTTTCCACTGGTAGTAAAAAGAAATCGCACAAGCAAAGCATTTGTAGTGATGATCACAGCTTATGGAAATAATGCAGAATTTGTGGAGAAATATCTTGAAAAAGGAATTAAGATTGCTCTTTCCGGAGAGTTAGTAATCTCTCAGATCAAAGATGAACAGACTGGAACTGCATCCTATTATACCGAAGTCATTATGGATGATGTGGAATTTGCAGAAGCCAAAACAAAAAAAGAAGAATCTGATGGATTTCAACCAGCAGAGAAGAGAAAAATTCCATTTGATATACCAGAAGAACTTGAACAAGAAATGCCATTTCGATAGGAGGACAAAATTTATGAGAAAATACTTTTTAGAATTATTTGCAATAGGATTGGTTGATTCAGAAGGAAGAATCAATACAGAACATATGACAAGCGATGCACTTATGACTGCCATGAAAACAATGGAAGAGCTGACGCAAATGAAAATGGACCGTCTAGTTTTGGAAACAACAATGGAGATGATCTTATGTATGTTTGAGTCATGTGACACAGAAGAATTTACAGAAATATTTGGTAAGTTGCTTGGTGGAAAACAGACTTCTAAAGTGACAGCTCATTTGGAAGCACTGGAGGAATTACTGACAGAAGAGGAATATAGTAGTTTCCTTGCAGAATATCTCGGTTATTTAACCGTGAATGTAGCAGAGTTTATTAGGAGCACAATCATTGAAAATGGTTTGATGTTACTTGCCGGTACAGGAGGAGAAGAGGATGGAGAAGACGGATTATAAAATCACAGAGTTTCACAATTCGGAGTTTGGTTCCATCCGTATGATCGAAGATGGAGGCAGACTTTTGTTTTCTGGAATTGATGTAGCATTTGCTTTGGGATATGCAAAACCAAGAAATGCGATAAATGTTCATTGCAAGGGGGCCCTGAAACGGGGCGTCCTTACATCAGGTGGGGTACAGCCAATGATTTTTATTCCAGAGGGAGATGTATATCGGCTGATTACAAAAAGTCGTTTAAAGTCAGCACAGAATTTTGAGAAGTGGGTATTTGATGAGGTACTTCCGGCTATTAGGAAAACAGGCGGATATTTAGAGACCGATCTTTTAGACAGGGTAAAAGATAACCCGGAACTTCTTTTGGAATTTGCCGAGAGACTTCTGGCAGAAAATAATCGAAATCGAGAATTACAAAATCGTGTAAAGGATATGCAGCCAAAAGCAGATTATTATGATTATTTCATGATTACAGGAGAATGCACCAATATTCGAACGACGGCAAAAGAGATTGAATTTCCAGAAAGAAAATTTGTGAAACTTCTTTTAAATAGAGGATTTCTATATAGAAGTCCATCCGGCACGTTGCTTCCATATGCGGTGGAGAAGAACAATGATCTGTTTATTGTAAAAGACTATTTTAACAATGGACATCTTGGTTCACAGACATTGGTTACACCAAAAGGAAAAGAATTTTTTAAAGCGTTGTGTGCGGAGGAAGAGTAAAGAATGAAGGAGGTGGTTGCCATGATTACAGATCTGGACAGCAGTTAAATCGCTGAAAGGAGGGAAAATCATGCAGGAAGAGGTAACTCAGAAAACGGTCACGTTCTGCATTCGGACTACCAAAGTAACAGCAGATCTATTGAAAAAGGTTCTTGCTGCTTATCTGCGTCATCAGAAGCAGAAATCGGTAGAGAAGAAAGCGAAGAAGAATCAGCCGAAACAGGGAAAGGTCACGGTAAAAGAGCTGGCAAAACAGAATGCCGGGATGGTCAATATCGAGATCACAAATAAGAATATCAAGTCCTTTGAACGTTATGCCAGAAAATACGGGATCAATTATGCTTTGAAAAAAGATAAGAGTAAAGATCCACCGATGTATCTGGTGTTTTTTAAAGGACGTGATCAGGATGCCCTCAATGCTGCTTTCCGTGAGTTTTCCCAGAAACAGATTCAAAAAGCGAATAAGCCTTCTATTCACAAGCGTCTTGCAACTTACAGAGCAATGATGCCAAAGAAATCGAAGGACAAAGTAAAGAACCGGCATCAGGAGCAGAGTCGATGAAAAAGAAAAGCGGCAAAACTCTGATGCAGAAGTGGAAGAATAAAATCGGGGGTAAGCTGTCCGCCCTGGATAAAAAGAAACTGGTTCTTACAAATATTCCTTATGCTCTGGCTGCTTTTTATGCAGACCGGGCATTTTTTCTTTACCGGAACAGTCCGGGAGAAGATATGGGGAACAAACTATTATATGCAATGGAACACGCAGACCGGATTTTTGCTGGTTTTGTGTTAAGCAATAACTGGAAAGATCTGCTAGCAGGTATTGTTGTTGCGGTCGTTCTGAAAGTGTTGGTCTGGCAGAAACAGGCAGACGCAAAGAAATTACGGAAAGGCATCGAGTATGGTTCAGCCAGATGGGGAACCGCAGAGGATATCAAGCCTTATATGTCGGAAGATCCCTGGATGAATATTCCATTAACAGCAACAGAAGCATTGACCATGGAGAGCAGACCTAAACAGCCAAAGTATGCAAGAAATAAAAATATAGTGGTCATTGGCGGCAGTGGTTCCGGAAAAACTCGATTTTTCGTTAAGCCGTCAGTCATGCAGATGAACTGTTCCATGGTCATTACAGATCCGAAGGGTTTAATATATAAAGTACAGAGAAACAAACGTTGCTTCATAAACAGAAGTTGCGAAGAAACGCTTATTTGTCTGTATTTGCAGACATTTCGCAGGAAGGAGGTGGAAAGCGTGGCACAGCGGAATAACAAGCTGACAGCTCTCTATGAGAGATTATCAAAGGACGATGAACTGCAAGGGGAATCAAACAGTATCACGAACCAGAAGAATTATCTGGAAGAATATGCACAGGCTAAGGGATTGACGAATATCCGGCACTATACAGATGATGGCTTCAGCGGAGTTACCTTTAACCGTCCGGGCTTTCAGAAAATGATTGCTGATGTGGAAGCAGGACTGATTGATACCATTTGTGTAAAGGATATGAGCCGACTGGGAAGAAATTATCTGAAAGTTGGGTATTACACAGAAATATTGTTCCCAGAGAAAAATGTCCGATTCATTGCAATCAATAACAGCATTGACAGTGCAACACCAACAGATAATGATTTTACACCATTTCTGAATATCATGAATGAATGGTATGCAAAGGACACAAGCAAGAAAATCAAAGCTATTTTTCAATCCAGAATGAAATCCGGCAAGAGATGTAGTGGTGCAATTCCTTATGGTTATAAGCATGATCCAGAAGATAAAAACCATTTGCTGGTCGATGAAGAAGCAGCGAAAGTTGTAAGAAAAATATATCAGCTTGCAATCGAAGGAAATGGTCCGGCACAGATAGCAGATATTCTCACAAAGGAGCATACCTTAATACCCTCTGCATATCTGGAACGACATGGGGAAGGAGAAGTGAGCAGGAATCACAGTTACCATGATCCTTATATCTGGAATGCTACTGCAGTCAGTGGGATTCTTGATAAAAGGGAATATATGGGACATACGATTCTTGGAAAAACAATCTGTGATAACTTCAAAACAAAGAAACGAAGAAAAGCCAGACCAGAGGAATTGATTATCTTTGAAAATACACATGAAGCGATCATTGATGAAGATACTTGGAATCAGGCACAGAAGTTCAGAAAAAGAGTGACGAAGCGTGTGGCAAATGGCACGTACAAACACAGATTATCAGGGCTTGTCTATTGTGCAGATTGTGGCAGCAGAATGAGTTACAGAAGCCCCGAAGCACAAAAGAGAAAAGATGGGAAACGCTATGATTCAGACAGTAGTTTTTCATGCTCAGCATATGGAAACAAATATAAAGAGTGTACATTTCATTTTATAACGTCATCGGCACTGGATCAGCTTGTTGATGATTCTATCCGCAGAGTTGCCAGATTTGTTCTGACGAATCAAAAAGAATTTCTGGAACAGGTGGGTCAGTTGAAAGAAACTTACAGTGAAAAGTTCATGCAAGAATCACAAAAAGAGGTCAAGTCAGCTAAGAACAGGATTCAGGAGTTAGATACTTTGATAAAGAACCTGTATGAAGGAAATGTACTGGGGAAAATCCCGGACAGGCATTTTAACCGCATGATGAAAGAATATGACGATGAACAGCAGGAGCTGGAAGCAAAGGTGGCAGAACTGGAACAGGAACTCGGTCAGAATGAAAATTCGGAAAATGGCGGAGATCGGTTTGTCCGACTTGTAAAAAAATATCAGGACTTTGAAGAAATTACCCCAAGAATGTTAAATGAGTTTATAGATAAAATTATGGTTCATGAAGCGGTAGGAAAAGGTCTTGATCGTACACAGCGGATAGACATTTATTTCAATTTCATCGGACAGTTTGCAGTTCCTTTTTCGGAAGAAGAACTGGAGGCGGAAAGAAAAGCCCGGCAGGAAGAAGAACAGCGTAAAGCAGAAGCCAAAAGAGAAAGGCAGAGGATAGCAGCTAGAAAGTGTTCCCAGAAGCGTAAAGAAGAACGTGCCAGAATCAAAGCAGCTGCGGAAGCTGGCGATGAAGAGGCAATCAGGCAGTATGAAGCAATTCTGGATAAAGAGAGGGCAAGACGGGAAAGAGACCGGGCAAGCCGAAAACGGAGTTATCAGAAACAGCAGAAAAAAGCAAAAGAGATTGAAAAGGCTGCACAGGCTGATAATCCGGAAGCTATGAAGGAGTATGAAAAGATTCTGGAAAACAGAAAGAAAGCTACTGCCAGCACACAGAAATGGAGAAACAAGCAAAAAAAGAAGGCTCTGGAGCCTACCTACCAAATAGAACCAGAGCCAACTGAACTTGAACCGGAGCAGGAATTACCTGTCACCGCTTCGGCTTGATCGTACCACAAGGACAGGAAGAAAACAAGCAGAGAGGTTATTGAATATGAAAAAATTAGCACCATTGATTCATGATACTGAGAATGGACTGGATTATATCCTTGTTGGAGAGATTTATTTACCGCTGATTGCAGTGCTGGAAGAGACACGTGATATTGGATTTTATGGAAGTCTCCGCAGGAACTATCTGAGAGATTATAAGAGCGGACTGTATTCGTACTTGTCACTCAGCGGAAAACTCTGGACGCATCTTGCAGATGTAAATGAACAGTGCATACAGCGTAGAGATTTATTTATGGAGCAAATAATGAAGCAGGAAGACATTACTGAAGAATTGAAAGCCAGAAATCAAATGGAATGGGTTCGCCGGACAAATAATGTAAGAAGCCGGGTTGATGAAATGATACTGACCGAAATGGTGTACGTGTAGGAGGGCCTTATGAGATATAGAATCGAATACGCAGATGGAAGATGTTGTAACTTCGCAAACAGCAGAAAAGACCTGTTGGACTGGCTGAAACTGCTGAAAGATGAAAAAATCGTAGATATCCGTAAAGTATATAAAAATGGTGTTACGGATTCTGTTCTGGATAATTACCGTAGATATATAAAACAATGAAAGGGGGCGGGCAGTCATGGTAGTTGTAAGAATTATTATAAGAATTTTGTTATTGCCGGTGCGTATGTGCCTGACAATCATACAGCTGGTGGTTATGTTCTTCACATGGCTGTCTGCAACTGTATTTCATATCTTGTCTGGAATTATCTGCATCACAGCTATATTGGGGTATGGATTCGGACAGGAAACAGGCACAGAGGCAATTAGAATGCTTGCGATAGGCTTTATATTGTATGTTCTGCCTATTCTCGCTGGCTGGTCTGTAGTGTGGCTGGAAGCAATCAAAATTCGATTGATGGGAGATTAAAAGATGGAATTAACAGAAAAAATGGAAAAGTTCATGAGCGACCTGATTGGGAAAAGAATGGAAGAAGTTTATCAGGAAAAAGATGGAGAGCAGTATGATCCGTTCAATGAAGAATTGGAAGTGAAAGTGCAAAAGGTGATTCGAAAGCTGCCAAAAGAACAGGGGAAAATCATTTTTGACTATATGACGGAAACTTCAAATAATAACAGTGATTTGAATGAGTTTTACTATCGTATGGGATTAAGAGACGGGTTAAAACTGAAGGAAGTTATTCAGGTTATGCTGGACGCATTAACAGAGTAGGTTGTGTGAAAGGAATGGTATTAACAAATGAAAATGACGAAAGAGATCGAAGAATTTATTAACTTGACCATAACAGAACATATGGGAAAAGCATATGCGGATTGGAAACTGAGTCAGCCTTCGATGACAGAGCCAGATGAGGTTGAAGAAGCGTACAAAAAAGTGATTGCTACACTTTCACCGAAGCAGGAAGAAGTCATTACAAAATATTGTGACCAGATATTTAACAGCGGAGCAGAGACAGAAGAATTTTTCTATCGGCTAGGCTTGAAAGATGGAATGAAAATGAAAAAAATAATAAAAGGCATTATGAGAAAATTATCGAGATGATACTGTTACAAATTGAAATATATCATAAAGATATGTTATAATGCTATGCGACCGCACGATCGATTATGGATGTAGCGGCATATAAATTAAACAAAGGAGAGTTTGAAGCGTGAGAGAATTTACGGCAATTAGCTTATTTGCAGGAGCCGGCGGACTGGATATGGGATTTGAAAGAGCTGGTTTCAAAACAATTTGGGCTAATGATTTTAATGCAGATGCCTGTAAAACTCATGAGAACTGGAGTACTGCAAAAGTAGTATGTGGAGATGTTGCAAAGGTTGATGCAACAGATATTCCAGATGCGGATATTATGCTGGGCGGATTTCCGTGTCAGGGCTTTTCTCTGAGTGGGCCACGAAAAATTGATGATTCAAGAAACGTACTTTATAAACATTATGTAAGAATTGTCAAGGAAAAAAAACCGTTAATGTTTGTTGGAGAAAATGTTAAAGGACTTTTGACAATGGGTGGTGGAACTATCATAGAAGCGATAGTAGAAGATTTTTCACAATGTGGATATAATGTCTTTTATAAATTACTCAATGCAAAGGATTATGCGGTTCCAGAAGACAGGGAGCGAGTGATTATTGTAGGATTTAGGAAAGATTTAAATATAACTGAATTTGAATTTCCTGTTCCGCGAAACTATCGTGTAACAATGAGAGAAGCATTAAAAAATATTCCAGAGCCAGAACCAGATGAAGTATGTAATGCACCTTATAGCAGTCGTTATATGAGTAGAAATCGAAAAAGAGGCTGGGACGATGTATCCTATACGATTCCTGCTATGGCTAAACAAGTTACATTATGGCCAGGTTCCCCAGATATGGTAAAACTAGATAAGGATTTGTGGAAATTTGGAGATAATGGTGTGACAAGGAGATTTAGTTGGAGGGAAGCAGCGGCTATACAAACATTCCCACCAGATCTGGAATTTTATGGAGATTTGACCTCAAAATATAAGCAAATAGGAAATGCTGTTCCGGTAAAATTAGCCGAAACAGTTGCTACACATCTCTATGGAGTACTGTCAAACAGACTTCGTGATGGCAAAAAGCGGAAAACAAACTGAAACAGGAAAAGCTTTTGAATATGCATGTGCTTATGTTCTTTATAAGCAATATAGCAAAATTACAAATGTTGTATTGCTAGATAGTCCACAGATGAGTACTGCACGAAACGCTTTTAATAATCTCACAATGGAGGAGCAGCGTGACTATATATTAGGAGCAGAGGCTGCGGTTAGAATTGTCGATAGGTTAGAGCCTAAGTTATCGAATCAAAAAAATGATATGCTAATTGGCTTGCAAACAGATTCAGCTGGAATTACAGGTGATGTACGAGATGTATTGTGTATGAGAGGCAGTGACTGGGAAATAGGATTGTCATGTAAACATAATCATCAGGCAGTCAAACATAGTCGTTTATCAGATACTATAGATTTTGGAAAAGAGTGGTTTGGAATACCTTGTTCAACAGAGTATTTTGAAGCGATTAGAAACGTGTTTTTACCATTAAGAAAGATAAGGGACGAAAGCAAAGCAAATGGCGAGCCAGCCAAATGGGATATTATTCCAGATAAAGAGATGGACTGCTATGTACCTGTTTTGGAAGCATTCATGAATGAATTAAAACGTTTAGATTCTGAGTATCCACATGAGATACCAGGACGATTGATTAAATATCTGATTGGTGTTAATGACTTTTACAAGGTTATTATGAATGATCAAAGAAGATTTACAATGATAGAATCTGTAAATATCAATGGAACATTAAATCAAAAGGATGGGAAAAAGAAAGCTCTTATAGATGTACCATTGATGAAGTTACCAAGTAGATTTTATGAAATAGGGTTTAAAGAAGGATCAAGAAATACAATTGTTGTTGTATGTGATCAAGGTTGGAATGTATCGATGCGAATTCATAATGCAAGTTCTAAAATTGAACCTTCATTGAAATTTGATGTGCAATTGATGGCAATGCCGTCCTCAATATTAACACAAATTGAGCCATGGGATTCTACAACATTGGAATATCATAAGGTTATCTCAGCTGACAAAGTAGCTGAAGATATTCCACCATATGGAAACAAATAAAAGATGTAAGGACATTAACTTAGATAAGTTGGTGTCCTTTTAAAGTGAAAAATATTGCAATAATGTGACAAACGGGAGACGAAGAGCGTACAAGAGAGAAACACAGAAAATAAATGGGATTGAACAAAACAAATGAATATGGTATAATCAACAGGAAAACAGAAAGGAGGCGAGCAGAGTGATTGATTTATCAAATTTTAAGACGTTTGACTTTAGTGAAGGTGTACCATATATCTCAATTACAAGCAATGGAATTACATTTAATAAATCTGTAATTATGAAGATGAAGTATCCAACATATGTAAAACTTCTGATTAACGAATCTGACAAACAGATTGCTGTTCAGGCATGTGATGAACATGATGATAAATCAGTGCAGTTTTATAAGGAAAAATCGAATGGTGTTTTGTCAGTTCGATGGAATGCAAAAGATTTGATTAACACGATTGCTAGAATATGCGATTGGGATTTGAGTCAATTGTCGTATCGAGTAAATGGCGTATTAGTTCCTGAAATGAATTTAATGCTATTTGATTTGAATGAAGCAGTCACTATGGTATAAGGCTTGCAACTTTTCTGATTCCAAAAAAAGAGTTCATTTGAGATTAGGCCCTCAAACGAACTCCAGCGGAAATAGCAGAGACAAAGATCATCTACTAAAACCATATCTTTCAAATGTATTTTAGTATTTGTTTCTGCCGATTTCCATACTTTCTCGGATTCGTCTGAGAAAAATCTTTTGGAAAGGAGGCAGATTGCATGGAAAAATGTGACCAGACTGAAATGGTTTTTACTGCATACATTACCCTTAAAAATGGAAATCGCTTGTATGCTAAACAGATTGGAAAAAAAGCATTTTGCTTTCCACGTAAAGAAACCAAGGAAAAGACGAGTAAATAATTTATAAGTAACAAGATGTCGGAGAATGTTTGATGGTCACATTCTCTCTGAAAGAAAGAGAGAAAAATATGAATAAAAAATCAAGTGGACAAAAATTATCAACACAAGCTTCAAAAATTATGAGATCAAATAACAGTTCTCAAATTCAGAAGTCATTAGCTGCAAGCGTATTATCACAAAGAAATACAGGAAAAATTACTGGTAAGGCTATGGAGACAAAAGCATCTATGGTAATGAATAGTAATAAGTATTCTGGAACAACAAAGAGTTTAGCTGCCAGTGTTCTTTCTCAATCAGATAAAAACAGATAATAAATAATGATTAACCCAAAGGGCATTAACCGTAAAAAAGTTAGTGCCTTTTGTTTTGCTCATTATAAAAAAGGACTGTATGAGCCAGTCAGAAAAATTGAATAGTGACCGATCAGGTCAAAAGGATTGAGCCGATGTATTTGGACTTTTGCAAAAGTTGAAACTACGTCGGCTTTTTTATTTTCACAAAATCCGGTGCAGAGGATTTTTGAAAAACAGACGGGACGGAGTTCATGCCGAAGGGATAGCGGCAGGAGTTCCGTTTTGTCTGCCGGGAGTACAGAAGGCTGGAAGTTCTTTGTGCCTGGATTGCAAAGGGTGGCAGCACCTTGCTGGGGTTAAGGGGCGAAGCCCTTAGCAGGTTAAGGGCGGCAGCCATTGCCCAGTTAAGAGGCGTTTCGCCACTTAGTACTGGGTACTGTCTGTAACGGAGACAGAGACTTTTAGCAGCTTCGCTGCAATTCCCTTCGGGGAAAAACTTGAAAGAAAGGGGAAATGTGAATTGAAAGGCACAAGGCATAATGGACGATCTGGAAAAGATGGCGTTTATAATCCTCTCCACAATGATCGAAGATTTGACCCGGAACACAGTGAGCATATCGACAATGAAAGAGTCCGCCAAAATATTTACTGGGACTGCTATCAAGGATATACCACAATGGAAGACCGGGGAGAAGAGAATAATTTTTCTTTTAGCCAGATTGAATTGGCTTATTATTCGGAGCATTACAGCGACTATGTGATTAACCAGAATAAGCGACATGAGAAAGCCCGACACCCAGACAGATGCAAGGGTGTGGAAGATATTTTGAAAAATAAAAAGACCTGTCCGGAAGAAAGTATCTATCAGCTGGGGACGATAGATGAACATGCTTCTGTAGAAACACTGGTCAAGGTTTTCGATGAATTTAAAAAAGAATTTGATGAGAGGTTTGGTTCTAATGTGCATATCATTGACTGGTCACTGCATATGGACGAAGCAACTCCTCATATCCATGAGCGTCATGTGTTTGATGCTACAAACCGATATGGAGAGATTGAGCCAAAGCAGGAAGCTGCACTGGAAGAACTTGGCTTTGAACTTCCAAATCCAGAAAAGAAGAGGTCAAAGACAAATAACCGTAAGGTCGTTTTTGATTCTGCCTGCCGGGCGCTGTTTCTGGATATCTGTAAACGGCATGGATTGGAACTTGATGAAGAACCGGCTTATGGCGGACGACAGTATCTGGAGAAACAGGATTATATCCGCATGAAGCAGAAAAAAGAGATTGCCGACCGACAGGAAACAATCTTAATGCAGATAGATAAGGTAAATGAAAATCGTCTGGAACTTGCAAAACAATCAAGTCGTGTGAATGCAAACGAAGAAATTATCCAGTCACAGGAAGAAAAGATAAAACAGCAGATTAAAGAATTTGCGAATAATTCTGATCGGATATTTAAACAAGGTGATCTGATCGAAGAACAGAAACAGGAATTGCAACAGCTTACAGTCCGTATTGAAGATGTAGAAACCTTGCTTGATGAAGTATCCAGTGAAGCATATGACAAGGCAGTAGAGAAAGTTGCAGAGGAAGCTGTGCTGGCTACCAGAAAAGATGATATTTATCTGGCTGAAGATTCTAAAAGATGGATACAGAGTCCGGAACGTAAAGCATCACGAAAAGAAAAAGAATATGCGATAAAAAGGTTAGATGGACTGATACGGAAAATTGAAAATGCAATGGAAAAAGCGGTTGTAAAAATCGTCCGCCAGTTGAAACAGCCAGAAAAGAAAAAAGCCGTTGTGGAAGAAATCAAAAAAGAAGTTAAGCCGTCTATCAGAGAAAAACTTGCATTAAATGTAGCAAAGATTCAAAAGGAAGAGGCAGAGAGAAAACAACTGAATAAAGGGAAAACGCATTCCAGTGATCTGGAGATATAGGGCATTTTGTTGATTCCGTAAGGACAGGACAAAGTGCCTTTTTTGTTTTTAGTGAAAACTTGCTTCCCAGATTTGGGAAGCAGATTTAAGAAAGTGAGGAAATGAATTGGGATTATTTGATGAAGTAAAACAGAACGTAACCGTTCGGCAGGCTGCTGAGCGGTATGGATTGAAGCTCAACAGGAGCGGACTGATCCGTTGTATTTTTCATAATGACAAATCACCCAGTATGAAAGTAGACCGGAGATATTATTGCTTTGGCTGTGGCTGTACAGGAGATGCGATTGATTTTACAGCACAGTTGTTTGGACTGGGATTAAGAGATGCGGCAATGAAACTGGCAGATGATTTTGGAATTAAATACTCTGCCAGAGGAAGGGATTCCCCGGCAAGAAGAAATGTTTTGATAAGGAAGCCGGAACCGACACCAGAAGAACAATGGGAAAAAGAATATATGAGATGCCTGAAAGCTTATCTGGATTATCGGATTCTGTTGCAGGACTGGAAAGAACAGTACAGACCCAGAACAAGAACAGAAGAATGGGACGAAAGATTTATAACTGCCCTGAGAGAACTTGTGATTGTTAATTATTATCTGGATACGTTGCTGTTTGGAGAGCATGCGGACAAAGAGGCAATCGTGAGAGAAAAAAGAGAGGAGATAGAGAATATTGAGCGAAAATGCAAAAGATATTTCAACGAAAGAGGAAAAAGATTTGATAAAGAAAATGATTCATATGGTGAACCCGGGGGACTGTCGGGAAATCAGAGAAACCCTGAATATGACAGAAAAAGGGACAGTCAAAAATTCAATGGAGAATTATGTGACCGTATTAAGAAAAGATCCACTGTTAGCAGGTAGTCTTCGATATAACCGACTGACAGAGAAAATTGACGTGACAAAAATTCTCTGGTGGAATAAAGAACCATGTGTACTGACAAACAAAGGGAGAAAAGCACTTCGGTATTTCTTTGAAAAATATTATGGTCTATTTAATGAAGGAGTTATGGACGATGCACTGGATCTGGAAGCATACAGTAAAGAATACCACCCGATTTGTGAGTATTTAGAGACCCTCGAATGGGACGGGAAAGAAAGAATCCGTAATGTATTGAAAGTGTATATGGGTGCGGAAGATTCAGATTTGGTTTATGAAATGCTGAAACATTTTATGATGGGAGCCTTAAACCGTATCTACTGTCCGGGGTGTAAATTTGATGAAATGTTATGTCTGGTAGGACAGCAGGGGGCAGGAAAATCCACCTTTTTCCGTTTCCTGGCACTGGACGATCAATGGTTTTCAGATAGCTTGAAAAATCTGAATATGGAAAAACCTTATGAACTGCTTCGGGGACACTGGATTTTGGAGATGTCAGAGATGACAGCTGCAATCAGTGCGAAGAGTATCGAAGAAACAAAATCTTTCTTATCAAGAATGAAGGAAACCCACCGCAATCCTTATGAAAAATATGAGGAAGACAGACCAAGGCAGTGTGTGTTTGCCGGCTCATCAAATAATCGGCAGTTCATTCCGTTTGATCGTACTGGGGCAAGAAGATTTCTACCGATTGAAATTGATAGCAGCAAAGCAGAGAAGCACATTCTTGATGATGAGCCAGAAGCCAGAGAGTGTTTTGACCAGCTGTGGGCAGAAGCAATGGTATTGTTTAATGCAACTGGAAATAAATCGGAATTACTGCGGTTTGATAGTGAGATGGAATTTAATATCAATGAATATCGGAAACAGTTCATGCAGGAAGATACAATGGCAGGAATGATTCAAGGGTGGCTTGACAGCTATGCCGGAAATTATGTCTGCTCTATTCAGCTTTGGAAAAATGCCTTTAACCATTATGACGGAGAGCCGAAGAAATTTGAGACAAATGAAATCTGTCAGATCATGGATACTCAGATTATTGGGTGGAAGAGAGGCGGATATCATCGCTTTACAAAGGAAGGCTATGGGAAGCAGAGATGCTGGATTCGGGGAGATGCAAATGGTGGCAACAACGAAGGTGGAGAGGGATTTATTGACCTTTCCGAAGCCGAACAGATGGCACTTCCTTTTAACTAGCCCGACAGAGAAAGAGGATAGTTTTTGAAGCCGGAAGGCTGATTTTTACCCGGTTGTTTATCGGTTGTTGCCATTGTTGTATCCAACGAAAGCCATTGATTTTAAAGGCTTTACAGCTATTTTTACTAGGTGGCAACAAGATATTTCAAAAAAGAAAATAGTAGTGTTATAAATTGGAAAAAAGAGGGGTGAAAAACACTTGAAAGAAAGTTTCAACCATGTTGTTGCCAGTTGCAAATTACAGCTTTAAATGAATACGTCCGGCAGAGACAAAACAATCCTTCTCTCTGTCGGGCAATTTAGCGAAAGGAGAAAAATTTTATGGAAGACAGAAATATAGTTCAGACTACAGAAGAAAAAAATCCAGACTATGAAAAGAAAATCGGGAACACCTGTTATCAGGTTAATTACTATTTTAATCAAAACTCTAGCATGACCATGCAGGAAAAAGTAATGAAAATTATGAAGGCAGAGTTAGATATGGAAGTCCGTAACCCAGCGTAAATACTGGGTTTGCTGGCATTTTGAAAAAAATAAGCATTTATTCAAATTCCTACTTGACGAAATGGTGCCCAAAGGCACTCTGATCGAGGAGTGCGGGAAGATGTTAGCAAAGGGACCACCTAAGAAAGATAAGAATGGAAATATTATGAAAGATAAATCAGGAAAAGTGGTACACGAACCATATGTGATTAAGGTTCTGAATACTATCAACTTTTCCAAATCGCTTCATTACAATCCATTTGCTTATATACGGTCTGAAAAAGATATCCTGAAGCTGGTTACAACAATCATTGTTAATACCAAAGGCGAAGGGGAAAAAGCTTCCGAAGATTTTTGGGTGAAAGCAGAGAAGCTGTTGTACACGGCATTGATTGCTTTTATCTGGTATGAAGGAGATGAAGAGGAAAAGAATCTGAATACCCTTCTGGATCTTTTGAATGAAAGCGAAACCCGTGAAGAGGATGAAACTTACCAGAATCCAGTGGATATGATGTTCCAGGAACTGGAAGAAAGAGATCCGCAGCACTTTGCAGTCAGACAGTATAAAAAATACAAAATGGCGGCTGGCAAAACTGCCAAAAGTATTCTTATTTCCTGTGGTGCGAGGCTGGCACCATTTGATATAGCAGAACTTCGTGAGATCATGTCTTATGATGAAATGGAACTGGATAAGATCGGGGACAGGAAGACAGCCTTGTTTTTGATTATGTCCGATACAGATACAACCTTTAATTTTGTGATTGCCATGTTACAGTCACAGCTTTTCAATCTGCTTTGCGACAAGGCAGACGATGAGTATGGTGGAAGACTGCCAGTTCATGTGCGTATCATTGCTGATGAGTTTGCCAACATCGGGCAGATTCCACAGTTTGACAAGCTAATCGCAACCATCCGAAGCAGGGAAATCTCTGCTTCTATTATTTTGCAGTCACAGAGTCAGCTAAAGGCAATGTATAAGGATAGTGCAGATACTATTCTGGGTAACTGTGATACCACACTATTTCTTGGAGGAAAAGAGAAAACTACCTTAAAGGAAATGAGCGAGCTTCTGGGTAAGGAAACCATTGTGCGCCCGTTAGGGTGTATGCCATAAACCGCCTTTAGCAAGCGGTAGACAAAGATATCAAAGAAAGGAAGGTGAAAATTTACTGTCTATCATTCCACGACTTATCCGTGAGGGGAAACCCTCTGGGGAGTGTAGCATGTCGTTGTTGTAGCAACCACTGCTATAACTGGTATAAAATGGCGCAATCTTCTAACCGTCATTTTATGTGGGGATGAAAATCCGTGTATGAGGATGAAAGCTAAACTGCTTGATTGGTAGCCGGAGCCTGGGAGTATCTGGCCTACGTGCGAAAGAAGATGGAACGCATGGTGCTTTGGCGGCTGTCGCTCAATTGTCGGCAGGCGCGTGATATCCGAAGCAAGGCAAGCCTTAGATTAGGTTGAACGGCGAACGCCACATATCTACAAAGATTACCGACAACACGGAACGCTATGTATGGCATACGCTACCGGGGATGACCTAAACCCACTCATTTGTGGGCATGGTTACACAGCTCCCATAGTAGCCCGTGGACTCTGGATTTACAGGGATAGCCGTAAAAACGGAAGCGGGAGAGCCGCCCACATGACGAAGGGGAGCAGTATGTCTTTAATACAAACAAGAAAGGAAGGTGCGTGAGGCATCATGAGAAATCCAACTGATGTATTAAATAGCCTGAACAAACAGTCTAAAGATTTATCGTACAAGTTCCAAAGGCTTTACCGGAACTTGTACAACCCGGAGTTCTACCTGTTGGCATATAGGAATATCTACGCCAATGAGGGGAGCATGACGCCGGGTGTGGATGGTGAAACGCTGGACGGGATAGGCAGTCCGAGAATAGAGCGCATCATCAGCGCATTGAAAGACCGCTCCTACCGCCCGAGACCTGCACGGCGTACATATATTGCGAAGAAAAACAGCAGTAAAAAGCGTCCGCTTGGGATTCCTTCCGGGGATGACAAGCTGGTGCAGGAAGTAGTCCGAATGATATTGGAAAGCATTTATGAACCCACTTTCTCCGACTATTCCCACGGGTTCCGTCCAAAGAGGAGCTGCCATACAGCCCTCGAACAGATACAGCGGACATTCGCCGGGGCAAACTGGTTTGTGGAGGGGGATATTCAGGCATGTTTTGACAGCTTTGACCACCATGTGCTGATTGATATCCTGCGCAGACGCATTGATGACGAAGCATTTATCACATTGATGTGGAAGTTTTTAAAAGCCGGATATATGGAACAATGGCAGTACAACAGGACATACTGCGGCACTCCGCAGGGTTCTGGCATCAGTCCTGTCCTGGCAAATATTTATCTGCATGAATTGGATATGTACGTGGAGGAATACAAGGCAGGCTTTATAAAAGGAAACAGGATAAACCGCAAAGTGAATCCGGAATACGCCAGACGGAACCGTGAGGTGCAGAGGTTTATGCGCCAGAACAGGGAAGTATGGGACAGCCTTAGTGAAGCCGAAAAGAAAGAACGTGCCGGGGAATTACGCAGACTGCGGGAGAAACAGAGGGAAATCCCGTCTAAGCAGTTTCGGGATGAAACTTACAAAAACCTGCAATACGTCCGTTATGCGGATGATTTTATCATAAGCATTATCGGGAGCAAAAAGGATGCAGAAGCCTTAAAAGCAGATTTAGCCGTGTTCCTCAAAGAAAAACTGAACCTTACACTGTCAGTGGAGAAAACCAAAATCACTCACGCAACTGACCGGGCGAGGTTTCTTGGCTACGATATTTCAATTTCAAAAAGCCGGGAAGTCACAAAACGTCAGGGAAGGAAAGTGAAGGGATACAGCGGCGCAGTGAAACTATATATGCCGCATGAGAAATGGGAATCGAAACTATTGGAGTATGGTGCAATCCGTATCAAAAAAGACAAAGTTACACACAAAGAGCACTGGAAAGCCATTCACAGACCACAGCTCATTAACCGCAAAGACATTGAAATTCTGTCAAAGTACAACTCTGAAATCAGAGGTCTGTACAACTACTACTCACTGGCATGTAATATATGCGCAATGAGCAAGTTTGCGGGTCTGATGCATTACAGTATGCTGAAAACATTCGCAAATAAATACCGCACAAAGACCAGAAAGATTAAGAAGAAATATTTTAGAGATGGACGGTTTACAGTCATTTACAAGACAAAAAGCGGTATGAAAGAGAGTGTATTTTACAGGGGGCCTTTTATCCGCAAGGATAAGCCCAATGTGCCGCAGGCAGATATTCTGCCGGCTTACAAGCGGTATGACAGACCAAACCGCATAGCGGCAAAACTGCGCTCGAAAACTTGTGAACTCTGCGGACAGTACACAAATGACGTGGAGATTCATCAGGTAAAACGGCTGAAAAGCCTTAGCGGTGAATATGAGTGGGAAAAAGTTATGCTAAAGAACCGCAGGAAAACGCTGGCAGTATGCCCGGCGTGCCACCGTGAGATACACGGAAAAGACTGACTTTGTTAGTTGACGGCATATGGAGAGCCGTGTGCATCGAGAGGTGCCCGCACGGTTCGGGAGGGAGCGTCCACGAGGCGCTTACCTCATGACCTGTATAACACTTCGGAGACGAGGAGTAATCAGAAGTCTTTTGGATTGAATTACCAGAAAACTGGCAAACAGCTGATGACGGAAGATGAGATTGCGGTCATGGATGGAGGAAAATGTATCCTGCAGATCCGTGGTGCCAGACCATTCTTTTCGGACAAATATGATATCACGAAACACAAAAATTATCGGTATCTTGCAGATGAAAACGAGAAAAACCGATACAAAGTAGAGAAAGAGTTAAATCCGCAGTACACACCGAAACCCGAAGAAGAGGTGGAAGTGATTCACGTAGAACTGTCGGAGTAACCTTGGGAATGAACGAAAAATAATGAGGAAAGGAATAACTGACATTGGGTGCGCCGGGCTTTTTAGTCGGTGTTTTTTCATTCCCGTAAACACCTGAAAAAAGTCAGTTTTGGTGAATGTATATGGCATTTTTTAGTAGTGCAATTACAACTTTAAAAACTCTTGTAGTCGCAATCGGCGCAGGTCTTGGCGTGTGGGGTGTCGTAAACCTTCTGGAAGGATATGGAAATGACAATCCCGGCGCTAAGAGCCAGGGCATCAAACAGCTGATGGCTGGTGCCGGAATCATGCTGCTGGGAACTACCCTGATTCCACAGCTGGCAACATTGTTCTCTTAAGAGGAGTGGTAGATGAACACCATCATTGAGAGAATTACGGAAGCGATAAAGGATATCCTGATCGGGCTTATTAAGTCAAGTTTGGATAACATGTTCACGTCTGTCAATGAGCAGGTGGGAACCATAGCCGGGCAAGTGGGACAGACACCGCAGGGATGGAATGCAGGGATTTTTAATCTGATTCAGAATATATCCCAAACGGTGATTGTCCCCATTGCGGGACTGATCATCACCTTTGTCCTGTGCTATGAATTGATCACGATGGTAACACAGAAAAACAATTTCCATGAATTTGAGACTTATAACATTTTCCTCTGGATCTTCAAAGCGTATGTAGCCATTTATCTGGTGACAAATACGTTCAATATCACGATGGCGGTCTTTGATGTTGGCCAGCATGTGGTCAACAATGCAGCCGGGGTGATATCAGGAAACACTGCGGTGGATGCAACAGAAGCAATTACATGGATTGTGGATGCCCTGGAGGATATGGAGTTAGGGGATTTGTTCCTGCTATCCATGGAAACGATGTTGATCAGTGTTACCATGCACATTCTGTCAATTATCATTACGGTAATCTTGTACGGAAGAATGATAGAAATTTACCTTTATACTTCCATAGCACCAATTCCGTTTGCCACCATGACCAATAAGGAATGGGGCAATATCGGAAACAACTATTTAAAAGGCTTGTTCGCACTGGCATTTCAGGGATTCTTCATGATGGTCTGTGTGGGAATTTATGCAGTTTTAGTAAATGCAATGACCATATCCAGTGACCTTCATGCAGCAATGTTTTCAGTAGCGGCTTATACCGTGATTCTTGCATTTTCATTATTCAAGACCGGAAGCCTTAGCAAATCAATATTCAATGCCCATTAGCGGGCAGGAAAGGAGCGCATACCATGGCGTATGTACCAGTACCAAAAGACCTTACCAAGGTCAAAACAAAAGTAGCGTTAAATCTGACAAAGCGGCAGCTGATTTTCTTTTCACTTGCCGCAGTTGTGGGAATTCCGTTTTATCTGGTCATGAGAAAACCAATCGGTTCCAGTATCGCAGCCATCCTGATGGTAACGATCATGCTTCCGTTTTTCTTCATGGCAATGTATGAAAAAGATGGTCTTCCCTTTGAAAAAGTGGTGGCAAATATCATTCGACAGAAGTTTATCTGTCCGGCGGTAAGACCATATAAGACAGAGAATTTTTATCAGGAGATTTCCACACTTGTAAAAAAGGAGGGTGTGCCGGATGGCAAAAAAGACAAAGCAGGAGGCTCAGCAGGAGCGTCTGTCCCTGGCGGAAAAAAGAAACCGTCAGGAAAGAAGAAACAAAAAAAGCAGAAAAGAAAGAGAACAGGAAAAGCGTAGGAAGAAGCAGGAACGGGACCGCAGGAAACAGAAAAACATTCCTACAACAGCACAGCAGAGTATTCCGTATATTCGGATGCTGCAGGATGGTATCTGCCAGGTGACAAAGACCTTTTTTTCCAAGACGATTCAGTTTTATGACATCAACTATCAGCTTGCTTTAAATGAGGATAAGACCACGATATTTGAGAATTATTGTGATTTCTTAAATTACTTTGATTCTTCCATCAGTGTGCAGCTGTCTTTTATCAATCAGCAGGTGGATGTGGCAGAATTTGAGAAAAGCATTGACATTCCTGATCAGAACGATGACTTCAATGCCATTCGTGAAGAGTACCGTACTATGTTGAAAAATCAGCTTTCAAAAGGAAATAATGGTCTGGTGAAGACAAAGTATATCACTTTTGGAATCGAAGCAGAAAGCCTGAAGGTGGCAAGACCAAGGCTTGAAAGAATCGAAACAGATATCTTAAACAACTTTAAGGTTCTGGGGGCACAGGCACATTCACTAAATGGTCTGGAAAGGCTGGAGATTCTATATCATGTGTTCAACCAGGATCGGATTGAACCATTTAAGTTCCAGTATAAGATGCTGCCGGAAACCGGATTAAAGACCAAAGATTTTATTGCACCGACTTCCTTTAACTTTTCCAAGAATCAGACATTTATGATGGGAAGAACGATGGGGAGTGTGAGTTACCTGCAGATTCTTGCACCGGAGCTGACAGACCGGATGCTTGCAGACTTCCTGGATGTGGATGACAGCATCAATGTCAACATTCATATCCAGTCCATTGATCAGAGTTCAGCAATCAAAATGATCAAGAGCAAGATTTCAGATCTGGATAAGATGAAGATTGAAGAGCAGAAACGGGCGGTACGTTCCGGTTATGATATGGACGTGCTTCCATCAGACCTTGTAACCTATGGAGAAGAGGCGAAGAATCTGCTGGAAGATCTGCAGTCCAGAAATGAGAGAATGTTCCTTGTGACAGTTCTGGTAATGAATACCGCAAAGAAGCGTCAGAAGCTGGATAATAATATTTTCCAGGTGCAGGGAATTGCACAGAAATATAACTGTTCTTTAAAACAACTGGATTATCAGCAGGAAGCAGCACTCATGTCCTGTATTCCACTGGGAGTCAATCGAATTGAAATTCAGAGAGGGCTTACCACATCTTCAACAGCGATCTTCGTGCCATTTACGACACAGGAACTGTTTCAGGAAGGGGAAGCTCTTTATTATGGACTGAATGCATTATCCAACAACATGATCATGGTTGATCGGAAACGTCTGAAGAACCCGAATGGACTGATTCTTGGTACACCTGGTTCTGGTAAGTCCTTCTCAGCAAAGAGGGAAATTACAAACTGCTTCCTGATTACGGAAGACGATATCATTGTCTGTGATCCAGAAGCCGAATATTCGGCACTTGTGCAGGCACTGCATGGGCAGGTAGTTCGGGTTTCGCCAGTATCTGACCAGTATATCAATCCAATGGATCTGAACCTGAACTATTCCGAGGAAGATAATCCACTGTCACTGAAAGCAGATTTTATTCTGTCTTTGTGTGAGCTGATTGTTGGAGGAAAGAATGGACTGGAGCCGGTAGAAAAGACCATCATTGACCGCTGTGTACGGTTAGTATATCAGGAATATCTTGCCGATCCAGTGCCGGAGAAGATGCCAATCCTGGAGGATTTATATAACCTTCTGAGAAAACAGGAAGAGCCGGAAGCACAGCGACTGGCCACTTCGTTGGAAATCTATGTTACAGGTTCTCTGAATGTATTTAATCATCAGACAAACGTGGATATCAATAACCGCATTGTCTGCTTTGACATCAAAGAACTGGGAAAACAGCTGAAAAAGATTGGGATGCTCGTAATCCAGGATCAGGTCTGGAACAGGGTGACGATGAACCGTTCTGCCCATAAATCCACCCGATATTATGTGGATGAGTTCCATCTTCTCTTAAAAGAGGAGCAGACAGCAGCATATAGTGTGGAGATCTGGAAGAGATTCCGTAAATGGGGTGGTATTCCAACTGGTGAACTAGTTTGTTACTTGTTAGTCGCTTAAAGTGCAAACTATCGCCGTTCTGACTGAAACCGGCAAGTAAGTCAGAATTATCAATGCGGAAAAAAACGGGAAAGGGGTAGCGTCCTAATCCGAGTGGAAGGCTATTTATAATAAAATAGTCACACGCAACGCATAGAGCTTGAACCTGCATAAGCAGAATATAACAGCTCCAAGAGGCCGCATTGCCAGCCGGTACGATATAAATCGTGGTAAAAAGATATGCTATGCTGAGCGTGAAATGACACGCTGATGAAAATGGGCGAAAGCCCCAGAGAGGTGGATAAAAAGCCGCCTGATAATAACAATCAGATAACACAAAATATCAAAGATCTACTGTCTTCCAGAGAGATTGAGAATATATTTGAAAATTCAGACTTCATTTATATGCTGAACCAGGCTTCCGGAGACAGGCAGATTCTGGCAAAACAGCTGAATATCTCACCAACCCAGCTGTCCTATGTAACCAACAGTAATGAGGGTGAAGGACTTCTGTTTTATGGAAATGTCATTATCCCATTTGTAGACAGATTCCCGAAGAATTCCCTCTATAAAATCATGACAACCCGCTTGGAGGAGACTTCTGAAGCAGGTTAAAACAAAGGAGAAAACAATGTTACGAGCAATTTCATATGTATTAACTTTTAGTGGCGGTGCTGTTTTTGGCATCGCTTTTCTCTGTTTATTACAGGCAGGGAAAGGGTATCCGAAGAAGGAGGAGTAATCAGTGGCAGAACAGAGAATGAAAGTCAGGGACAAGAAAGTCCAGAAAATGACCAAGGATGGTCTGGTGGAAGAAAACCTGACGGATAAATCTTCTGTTCGTGTCAGTAACCGTGCCAGTGATGTGCGGATGGGAAGAAAACAGGGGGAAAAAGAAGAAAACCTTGTGGATAAGTCTCCCCGCCAGTCTGAACGGAGTGGGAAAAATATTCGTCCCTCTGTGCAAAAATCCAGAGATGCACCGGAACTGATACGGACAGAGAAGCAAAGTGAGGATTTTGGACAAAATAGAAAGCAGCAAAACCGGAAAAGGATTCGTGCTGAAGTCGGAAAAGAATCCAGACTTGCAGAAAAATCTGAAGCCGGACAGTCAGGGAGACTGAAAGAAAAACGTGCTGATCTATCAGAAAACAGAGGAGACAGCCGGAGAAATCAGACCGGCGGCAGCAAAAAGCCAAAACAAAAACAGCGTTTGAAATTTGCTTATGAGGAAACTGGTGCTTCTGTGAAAAATGACAAAGATATGGAAAAATTGAACCAGATGGATACGGATGGAGTCAATTTCCGCCATCAAAAACAGAAGGAAAAAGCCAAAAAGTTTTCTTATGAGGAAGCAAAAAAGAAAAAGGAAGCTAAGCAGCATTCCAAGAAGGCACAGGTCTATCGGGCAAATGAAGGGGAAGCTCCTGGAAAGAAGAAATCCCGCTTGAAGTTTGGCGAAGGTGAATCTGTGAAAACAGAAAAAACTTCTGCTGTTAAGAAAGCAGGAAGTGCAACTTCCGTAGCATTGCACCGTGAGATCAGCAAAAATGAAGACGATAATGCGGCAGTAGAAGGTGCCCATAAGTTAGAAGAAAGTGGCGAAGGTGTTTACCGGCTGGAACAGAGAAGTGCCAGACGCAGGAAACAGAGGGCATCCAGAAAAAGAAGCAGACTTGAAAGACAGGAAGAGAAACAGACACAGGCTGCAGCCCGTCAGGAGCAGAAGAAACTGAAAAAACAGATTCAGAAGCAACAGATCAAACGGGATTATGCCAAAGCGAAGCGAAGTGAACAGACAGTAGGAACAGCTACAAAAGGTACGATTGATTATATTAAGAAGATTGGCGGTAAGGTCACCAACTTCTTTAAAGAAAACCGGAAGGTGTATATCAGTGTAGCAGTTCTGATCGGATTGATGTTTCTGATCATAACGAATGTCACGTCTTGCTCTGCAGTGTTTTTACAAAATGTGATCACTTATACCGGAACCAGTTATCTGTCATCGGATCAGGCAATCCGGGAAGCGGAACTGTATTACACACAGCTGGAAGCTAATCTGCAGGAGCGGATCAACAACATGGAATCTGAAGAACCGGGACATGAGGAATACCGATATAACATCGGACCTATTGAGCATGATCCGTTTATCCTGATCAGTTATTTGTCAGCAAAGTATGAAGAATTTACCTTTGAACAGGTAAAGCCAGAACTGGATGCTCTTTTTGCATTGCAGTATCGGTTAGAAACAGAAGCAGTCAATGAGACTGTGACAGAGACAGCAACTGTAAGAGTTGGAGAATCTTTGGGACAGGTTGTGACCAGTGGGTATTGTAACTGCCCAATTTGTTGTGGTATTTGGAGCGGAGGACCGACTGCCAGTGGAGCATATCCAACTGCCAATCATACCTTAGCGGTAGATGCTTCCAATCCGTTTGTACCAATGGGAACAAAGGTAGTTATGAATGGTGTCGAATATACTGTAGAAGATACCGGAGCTTTCGCAAGATACGGTGTACAGTTTGATGTCTATTATGACAGTCATGCGGCAGCATCTGCACATGGACATCAAACATGGGAATGTTATCTGGCAGATGATAATGGAAGCAATGAAGTGGAAGTGACCAGGACAAGAGATGTAGATGTGCTGAATGTCACCTTAAATAGTGGAAACCTGATGTCAATCTGTCAGGACAGGCTGGGATTTTTCCAGAAAGAACTGTTCAGTGCCTACAACGATACAAAAGGCAACTTGCAGATGTTTGCAACACCGGTTGATTTTAACTGGTATTCCAGTGTGACCAGCTATTATGGATACAGGATTCATCCAATATCAGGAGCAAATCAGCTTCATAATGGTATGGATATCGGAGCACCGGAAGGGACAAAAGTAATGGCAGGGCTGACCGGAACGGTTACAACTTCTGCTTATAACGACAGCTATGGCAATTATGTTGTGATCAAGGACAGTAAAGGCTATGAACTACGGTATGCACATTTAAGCAGCCGGAGTGTATCTGCAGGAGCATCCGTCACGAAAGGTGATGAGATAGGTCTTGTAGGAAATACTGGAAATTCCACAGGAAGCCATCTTCATATTGAACTTCTGAAAAATGGAGAGCGGTTAAACCCGATCTTTTATCTGGAAACAGGAGAAGGGGCAGGATTTGGCGGCAATGAATATACCAGTGAAGCAGCACAGCGTTTGTTAAATGAAGCAGCGAGATATCTCGGAACACCATATGTGTGGGGTGGATATTCCCCAAGTGGATTCGATTGTTCCGGATTTGTAAGCTACTGTCTGACAAACTCTGGTGTAAGGAATACAGGAAGACTAACAGCACAGGGACTGTACAACATTTGTACACCAGTATCCCAGTCGGAGGCACAGCCGGGAGATTTGATTTTCTTTACTGGAACTTACGACGCAGGGGAGCCGGTAACGCATATCGGAATCTATGTAGGCAATGGTCAGATGATCCATTGTGGACATCCGGTGCAGTATACGTCCATCAATTCCCCATACTGGCAGAGCCATTTCTATGGATTTGGACGATGGTAAGAAAAAAGGGCGGCTGCATCAGCCGTCCGGAAAGGAGAAGCGATGAAAAGTCTTGAAAAAGCAACGGCGGATTATGAGAAAGCCAAGGAAAAAATGGAAGCATCCAAAGCCAGATATGAAGCAGATTTAAAGCGGTTCAAGGCTGCGGAGATTGCAAAAACAGAAGCGGAAAATCTGGAAATTGTAAAAATTATCCGTGCAATGGATATGAGTATTCCGGAATTGGAAGCTTTCAAAAAGAGAATGAAAAATGAACTGCCCGGCAGGGTAGAAATACAGAAGGAGGAAACAAGGTCTGATGATGAATTTAGAGAAGATGAAACAGAAGAAATCTAAAAATAGCGTGAAAAAAGGATTGCTTGCAGCAACGACATTTCTTTGCCTGACAACACCTTTGCTCCAGACACAGACTGCTTATGCAGCTGAAAATACCACACCTGCAATCACGATTGAGAAACCGGATGGCTGGAAACAGGGAGAAACAACCATTGCTGTCACGGTAGATGCCAGTCATATGCCGGAAGGATTCTCAATAGCAAAAATTGAAGCAAAAGCAGGAAAAGATGGAAGCTGGCAGGATGTAACCGGAAGCGGAAGTATCACGATCACTGGAAATCAGACAGTGTATGTGCGTGTGACAGATGGTGAGGGGAAGGTCTATGAGCAGAATCGCTCTATTAAGTGTTATGACACGGAAAAGCCGACACTCTCTGCTTCTCTGACAGATGGTGTGCTGACGATTCAGGGGAATGATACAGTATCAGGGATTACTGCGGTAACAGTTAATGGCACCACTTATACAGATCTGAAGGATGGAATGCTGAGAGTGCAGCTGACACAGAAAGATTTTACAACAAAACAGATTGAAATCACGGTAACAGATGGTGCCGGAAATACTTCTGAGAAGTATGTACTGCAGAATCCTTATTATGAATGGGCAAAGAAGCAGGCAGAAAAACAGAAATCTTCCAGTGACAGCAATGGTGCAATGGCAACTACGACCAGTGCAGATGCAACGGGGACTGAAAAAACAACGACTTCTCCGCTTCCGCAGGATGCACAGGCTTCTGAGCCGACAGATGCAAAAGGAACCGTGGATGATCGGACAGTAACAGGTATTGAGGAACAGCTTAATAAAGAAGGCGAGACGGCAGAAGCCGTTACCAAAACAGCTACGGAAGGCACAAAAGAGTTTTATACCATTTCAACGAAGAGTGGTAAGATTTTCTATTTGATTATTGACAATTCAAAATCTCAGGATAATGTGTATTTCCTTACCGAAGTCAGTGAGAAAGATCTGATGAACTTCACACTTTCTGATTCAGTGACACTTCCGGAAGTAGATACTGTTTATGCAGAACCAGAGAAAAAAGCAGAGGAAGAAAAATCGGAAACGACAGAGTCAGCCGAGAAAGATAAGGTAGAGGATGAAATCCAGATGCCAGAAGATAAAAGCCCGTTTGGAACGTATCTTTTGATTGCACTGGTTGCAGTCGGAGCTGCGGCAGGAGGATATTATTTCAAAGTCTATAAACCAAAGCATGAATATGATGACGAAGATGAGATGGAAGAGGATGAAGATGAATCCGAAGATTCAGAGTCAGAAAAACGGGAAGTAGACGATGCAGATGAGCAGGAAGAAAGTGCAGAACCGGAAATCCTGAGAGATGAAGATTTTAATGATGATGTACTGGAAGATGAAGAAGAGGAGCAGGAGTAAATGAAATTAGTGATTGCAGAAAAGCCATCGGTTGCGATGGCACTGGCTTCCGTGCTTGGAGCCAGAACAAGAAAAGATGGCTACGTGGAGGGAAACGGTTATATCGTTTCCTGGTGCGTAGGACATCTGGTTGGATTATGCGATGCATCGGAATACGATGAAAAATATAAAAAATGGAGATATGAAGATCTGCCGATTGTGCCGGAATGCTGGAGACACAAGGTTTTGGATGGAACAAAGAAGCAGTACGGAATCTTGAAAAAACTGATGAGAGATTCCAATGTAGATGAAGTGATCTGTGCTACTGATGCAGGACGTGAAGGAGAGTTAATCTTTCGTCTGGTGTATGAGCAGGCAGGATGCAAAAAGCCGATGAAGCGGCTCTGGATCTCTTCCATGGAGGAGCAGGCAATTAAAGATGGATTTGCGTCATTAAAAGACGGTTCGTGTTATGACAGTCTCTATCAGTCAGCACTTTGCAGGGCAAAGGCAGACTGGCTGGTGGGAATCAATGCGAGCCGTCTTTTTTCCGTTCTGTATAACCAGAATCTGAAAGTCGGAAGAGTGCAGACACCAACACTTGCCATGATCGTGGATCGAAATCAGAAGATCAAGGAATTTACCAAAGAAAAATATTATATGGCTCATATCAAGTTTGACGATATGGATGCAGTCACAGAGCATTTTCAGAAAAAAGAGGATGCAGATAAAGTGGCTGCGGACTGTCGGGAGCGTATGTGCGAAGTGGAAAAGGATGATGTGAAAGAGAAGACGGTACGCCCTCCAAAACTCTATGATCTGACCACTCTTCAGAGGGAAGCAAACAGAATGTTTGGCTATACCGCACAGCAGACGCTGGATGCCGTGCAGGAGATGTATGAGCAGAAGCTTGTCACTTATCCGAGAACAGACAGCCAGTATCTGACAGATGAGATGGGAGAAAGCACAGAAACTCTGATTCAGATGTTACTTGGGGAAATGCCTTATGCTGAAGGCATGGAATATCAGCCAGACGTGAGTAAGTTATTAAATTCAAAGAAAGTATCTGATCACCATGCGATTATCCCAACCATGGAAGTAGCCAAAGCAGATATTGGTGAACTGAAAGAACGAAACCGTAAGATTTTGTATCTGATCAGTGCCAGGGTACTGACAGCAACCGCAGATCCTTATATTTATGAGAGCCATAAATGTCAGATTACCTGTAATTATCATACGTTTTATCTCACAGCAAAGAAAACAAAGCAGGAAGGATTCAAGGCGATCGAAAATAAATGGAAACAGTTCTTTGGCGTAAAGATTGAGAAAGAAGAGCCGGAGCTGGATATCTGGGCAGGCAAGCATTACGGCCCTTGTGATTCTTTTGTATCGGAGCATTTTACACAGCCACCGAAACAATACACAGAAGATACCCTGCTTTCTGCAATGGAACGTGCAGGGAATGAAGAACTGACCGAAGATACAGAAAAGAAAGGACTTGGCACACCGGCAACAAGGGCAGCAATCATTGAAAAACTGATTCAGTCTGGTTTTGTGAAAAGGGAAAAGAAAAATCTGGTGCCGACAGATGATGGCAATGTACTGATTACGGTTCTGCCGGATGAGATTAAATCCCCGAAGATGACAGCAGAGTGGGAAATGGCATTGAATCACATTGCCCAGAATACAGAGACAGCAGATGAATTTCTAAATGGGATTACAGAGCTGATGCAGGAACTGGTTGCCAGATATCAGGGTATTTCAGAAGAAAAGAAAGGGCAGTTTCAGGGAAAAGCAAAAGGAGAAGTCATTGGCAAATGTCCCCGCTGTGGAGCAGATGTCAGGGAAGGAAAAGTAAACTTTTACTGTTCTGACCGGAACTGTGCTTTTACCTTGTGGAAGAATGATAAATTCCTTGCAAGCCAGGGGAAAAAGATGGATAAGGCGGCAGCAAAGAAGTTCCTGTCTAAAGGAAAAATCCATTATAAGGATCTGGTATCCAGAAAAACAGGGAGACAGTATGAAGCAACTGTGGAAATGGTTGATCCTGGCGAGGGAAATGTGCAGTTCAATCTGATTTTTCCACAACGATAAGTAGTGTATTGCAGGCAGTCTAAGGACTGTCTGTTTTATAAAAAAATAGTGGCTCTGAACAATTGCCACAAATATATGAAAGAGAGGACCTTAGCATGAAGAAAAAAGGTAATTTTAGAAAAGTAGTATCTGGCTTGCTGGCAGGCATGACAATGCTTAGTACCGTGTTATCTCCGATGACTGCATATGCAGCGGAGATCCAGCCAGAGAAAAAACCGCCACTTTATGAGGAAGTGAAAGACCTTCTGGATGAAGATGAGGTGGTGACTGCCAAAGATTATGAAATCGAAACAGGCAGTGTATTTGATGTGAAATCAGACTACACAGGACTGGAAATCAAGGATGATAACAAGGTCAAAGTCATATTTGAGGAAGCAAAGAACGACAAGAATGAGGATTTTACGACAGATCATGCGGACACTTACAAAGCGGTCTATTATGTGGAACCGGTAAATCAGGAGCATCCGAAGTACCAGATCAGCCGAAAGCTGATTGTGCGTGAGAAAGAAACAGAAGTGCAGACAGAAACTGCAGGGAGTGAAGCAGTAACCGAATCCGAAACAGCTGGCAGTGAACAGCAGACAGAAGAAGCGGAGGATTCAGAATCGGACTCGGAGATTACCGATATTGATGCTGATGAATTTGATGATTTAGTCGAGCAGGCACAGAATCAGGATACCTATGATGAAGAATCAGGGTTAGAACTTCATGATGTTTTGGAACAGGCAGGAGACGAAGGTGTGGATCTTGAATCTATGGAAGAGGGAGAGATTGCAACCTTTGAAGCAGTTTCGGCTTATTCAGCAAGAAGTACACAGCAGGTAACGATTGAAAAAGGACCTCTGTATAGATATGCAGATTATAATCTTGGAACCTATCTGACAGAGCCGTACTATATCAGCTACGGAAGCGTCAGAGCAATTGCGTATTGTGTACAGCCAGCTAAGCCAGGGCCTGGATCTGGAAATTATACAATTACAAAGATTGGAGACAATCAGGCGTTAGCAAAAGTGTGTTATTACGGTACAGATGCCGCAGGAAGCGAAAGTTTTTTCGCTAATAAACACACAGATTTTTCAGAAGGAAAAAGATTCATCATTATTCACATGGCTGCATCTTATGCCAATGGAAGCAGTGATGCATTCTATGGAACAAATGCTACAGGCGAGGCTTTGGCAAAAGAACTCTATAATTATTGTGTGAATAAGCCGGAAATACCAGATGTAGCGATGTCATTTTCCAAACCGAATGTAAAAGCTTATGTAGATGGAAATGTTCAGAGAACGGAGAACATTCAGTTCAACGCATCTTCCCAGCAGAAAATTACAATGGACTTACCAAAGGGAGTAAAGCTCCATAATGTATCTACTGGAAATGTAAGTGCGGCAGGTGCAAGCGTAACAATTGGAGGAGGAACCACGTTTTATCTCTCGGCTCCTCTGACACAGACAAAAGATGTAAGTGCTACTTTTTCTGCAAAGATGAAGGGAAGTATTACAAAAGATTATTCAGCATATAAACTGACTACGAATGCAAGTGTTCAGGATCTGGCATTTGTGTTTGGAGAAGGTGTCGCTGATGAAAAATATGTAAGCTTAAAGGTGTCCTGGATTGAACAGGCTACGATCGAAATCGTAAAGAAAGACGATACAGCGGATGTCAATCTTGCAGGTGCAGTATTCGGTGTATACAGCGATGAGGCTTGTACAAAGCTGATCACTCAGATGCCGGCAACAGATAAGAATGGAAAATCTTCTGTTACGATCATCAAGACACAGGATACGGTTTATCTGAAAGAGATCACAGCACCACAGGGATATGTAGTAAATGCAACGGCAACAAATGTAAAACTGGTAGCAAGTAAGACCTCAGCTGTAACCGTGGAAAATAAAGAACAGCTGGCAGAGCTTACCATTTACAAAGAAGGACAGGTTCTGACCGGAGCAGATGTCAGTGAAAATGGAACGGTATTTCAGTATGAAAACCGAAGACAGAAAAATGCAGTGTATAACGTGTATGCAGGGGCAGATATCGTAACAGCTTATGGCACAAAAGTGTACAGCAAAGGTGACCTTGTAAAAGAAAACCTGACAACAGGTGAGAATGGTTCTGTCACACTGAAAAACCTGCATCTTGGAACCTACGTGGTAAAAGAAACAAAAGCACCGGACTCTTTCTATAACGGCAGCGAAGAAAAGTCAGTGACTCTAACTTATGCTGGTCAGAATAAAGAAGTTGTATTTGCAGATGTGACTTTTAACAACGAGAGACAGAAAGCAGATGTTTCCGTAGTAAAACAGGATAAAGACACCAAGAAACCACTGAAAGGCGGTATTTTTGCTCTGTATGCATCCGATGATATCAGAAATGCAGACGGAAGCGTTGTTGTGAAAAAAGGAACGCTGATTGAGAAAGTAACTACTGGCGAAGATGGAACTGCAAAATTTACAGCAGATCTTCCGATTGGATATTCCTATTCTGTAAAAGAAGATCAGGCGCCGGAAGGCTATGTAAGAAATACAGAAGATGTGTATACGTTCAAGTTTTCTTACACCAATGATAAAGAAGCAACCGTATCTTTTGCCCATACCTTCAGCAATGACCGTGTGACAGCAAAGATCAATTTATTCAAAGTTGATAAAGAAACAGGAAAAGCAGTACCACAGGGAGATGCCACACTGAAAGGTGCAGTTTATGGTCTGTATGCCCGTGAAGATATTGTGCACCCGGATGGAGCAACGGGAACTATTTATAAAGCAGGAGAGCAGGTAGCTTCTCTTACAACAGATGACAAAGGACAGGCTTCTGTAAATGGCTTATATCTTGGCAAATATTATGTCAAAGAGATTACTCCGCCGACCGGATACCTGGCAGATGCAGAAGAGCATGATCTTACGTGCAGTTATGAAGGAGATATGACAGCAGAAGTAAAAAGAGAGTGCACTTCCAGTGAGCAGGTCATCAAGCAGCCATTCCAGATCATCAAAGCAGCCAACAATGGAAAGACAGATGCAGATCTGTTATCTGGAGCTGGATTTACAGTTTATCTGAAATCTTCCCTTACAAAGAAAGCAGATGGAAGCTATGATTTTGATTCTGCCAAACCAGTAGTGAGCGGAGAAAATGGAGCAACTGAGATTTTCACAGATGAAAAAGGGTATGCCTGCAGTATTCCATTACCATTTGGAAGCTATATCGTGCGTGAAACTACAACACCGCACAATTATAAGCCAGTCGATGATTTTGAAGTGAATATCACAGAGCACCATCCAAATGAGCCGCAGATCTGGCGAGTGCTTCTGGATGAAGAGTTTAAGGCAAAACTAAAAATCGTGAAAAAAGACGATGAAACAAAGAAATCCGTATTGATTGCCGGAACAGAATTTAAGGTATATGACCTGGACAACAAAAAGTATGTGGAACAGGTAACAACTTACCCAGTGACAACCACTCACAAGTCCTATTTTACGGACAGCCAGGGATATCTGATCATGCCGAAGAATCTGAAGATCGGACATTACAGGATTGAGGAAGTCAATGCACCGGAAGGGTACACGATTAATAAGAATTATGTAGAGATTGCGGTGGATGCTAACACAGCATACCAGATGGATTCTGAGAGTGGAGAGGCCATTATTACGGTAGATTACGAGAACCATCCGGTAAAAGGAAAGTTGACGATCTATAAAAAAGGTGAGATGCTGACCGGATTTAAAAAGGATTTTGTTTATGAAGAAAGATACCTGAAGGGTGCATCATTTCATGTCTATGCATCTGAAAATATCTATACACCGGATTATCAGAAAGATGAAAACGGAAACAGACAGCTGATCTATGCAAAAGATGCACTGGTAACAACGGTAACGACTGGAGAAGACGGAAAAACAGTTGCTGATAATCTGCCACTTGGTTCTTACTATGTAGTAGAAAAGACTGCACCGGAAGGATTTGTCCTGAACCATGACAGATCAGATGTCGCATTTGTCTATGCAGATCAGGATACACCTGTGATCGAACAGGAAGTGACGGTTGGCGATGACCGCCAGAAAGTTGCAATCCAGGTAGAAAAACAGGATGCAGAAAATGGTGCAACCGTAGCAGGAGCTGTCTTTGGTATCTATAACAAGGCGGATATCAAGGCAGATGGAAAAGTGATTGTGAAAGCAGATACACTCTTACAGAAAATGACTTCTGATAATGATGGTCTTGCAGCATGTACGCTGGATCTGCCACTTGGACAGTATTATGTGAAAGAGTTAAAAGCACCGGTGGGATTTGTATCCTCTGATGAAATTCTGAAACTGGATGCTTCTTACCAGGGACAGGATGTGAAAACAGTAAAACTGAAAACAGTGAAAAAGAACCAGCCGACAACAGTAGAAATCACAAAATCTGATGTAACAACAGGTGTGGAACTGGATGGGGCAAAACTCACCGTTCTTGATAAAGAAGGAAATGTTGTGGATCAGTGGATTTCTGTAAAAGATCAGCCACATGTGATCAAACGACTGACAGTTGGAGAGGAATACACCCTTCGTGAGGAAATGGCACCTTATGGTTATCTGAAAGCAACGGATGTGAAGTTCACGCTGGAAGATACCGCAGAGATTCAGAAAGTAGAGATGAAAGATGAAGTACCGACAGGACTTCTGATCATCAACAAAAATGGAGAGTTTTTGGATAAAGTGACACTTCTGGATCATGTAAAAGGTACTGTGGAGCATCTCTTTGAATATGTAACTGGAAGTCTTACAGATGTAACTTTCGATGTATTTGCTGCGGAAGATATCAAAGCGGCAGATGGTGTCAGCGAAGATTATTTCAAAGCAGATGAAAAAGTAGGAACCATTACTACGGATTCCAATGGTGTTGCACAGATGGGAGATCTACCGGCTGGAAAATACTATGTGAAGGAAGTAAAAACAGCCCATGGTTATGTGCTGGACGGAGAGCCGAGATATGTTGACCTTTCCTACCGAGACCAGAATACACCAGTCATCACTTATGATGAAAAATGGCAGAATGCCCGTCAGAAAGTAAAGGTTACGGTTCTGAAGAAAGAAAAAGACACAGAACGTGTTCTTGCAGGTGGTGTCTTCGGTCTTTATACCAGTGAAGATATCAAAAATGCAAAGGGCGAGGTACTTCTTGAGAAAGACAGTTTGATCGAGCAGCGAGTAACAGATGAAAAAGGACAGATTACTTTTACGGCAGATCTTCCGGTAGACGGAAAATACTATGTGAAAGAGATCTTTGCGCCGGACGGATTTGTTACAACAGAAGAAGTACAGGAATTTACCTTTGAATATGCCGGAGAAGACCAGGCAGAAGTAAGCTACGACTTTACTTTTGAAAATCAGCCAACCACAGTGGAGCTGTCCAAAACAGACCTGACAACAGGTAAAGAACTTCCAGGTGCACACCTGAAAGTAACGGATTCAGATGGCAATACAGTAGATGAATGGACTTCTACGGAAGAATCCCATGTGATCAAAGAACTGGTTGTTGGTAAGAAATACACCATGACAGAGACAAAACCGGCAGATGGATATGTCACTGCAGAAAGTATTACTTTCACAGTAGAGAATACAGCAGAGGTTCAGAAGCATGAGATGAAAGATGATGTGACAAAAGTAGAGATCAGTAAGACTGATATCACAGGAGAAACTGAGATTCCAGGTGCGAAACTGACGATTCTCGATAAGGACGATCAGGTAGTAGAGAGCTGGATTTCCACAGAGGAAACACACTATATCGAAAAACTGACAATCGGTAAATATACCTTACGTGAAGAGCAGGCACCGAAAGGATATCTTATGACTGCTGATGTGACATTTGATGTGAAAGATACCGGAGAAATCCAAAAAGTGGTTATGAAAGATGATACTGCTAAGGGAAAAGTGATTCTCAATAAGACAGATAAATCGTCAGGAGAACCACTGAAAGGGGTAGAATTTGAACTCCGTGACAGCAAAGGAAAAGTTCTGGAAACCTTAAAGACAGATGCTGCCGGTCATGCAGAAAGCAAGCTGTATGAGATTGCCACATTTAAGAATGGCAAATATGATACCGCTATCAAGTATTATCTGGTGGAAACAAAAACACTGGATGGATACACGCTGGATCAGACCAAGCATGAAGTGACATTTTCTTATGTGAATGACAGTACACCAGTTGTGGAAGTTACTTTCAATCTGACAAACGAGAAACCGGAAGTTCCAGAAACACCGAACACACCGGAGACACCACAGTCCCATGAAGAGACGAAGGTATCAAACGCACCGAAAACAGGTGACAGCACAAATATCTGGCTGCCGATCCTTCTTCTGGTAATCTCCACAGGAGGTATGGCAGGACTTTATATCAGAAAAAAGAAAAACAGAAAATAGTAAAGTAATTAATTTGCAGTAAAGGGGGCCCTGAATCAGGGCTCCCTTTTCAATACAACTAATGAAAGAAAGGAACAGAAAACTATGATGAAAACAATGGAAAAAAGACAGGAAGCAAAAAAGAACCAGGAGAAAACTTTAAAGAGAATGATGGCTTATCAGAAGAAAGCCGAGCAGATGGTCAGCAGAAAAAGAATGAACCATCACATAATCAGAAAGGGGTAATAACGTATGATGAACAGAAAAGAATTTTATGAATATGTAAAAGATAATGTAAAGGCATATTTGCCAAAGTCTTATGAGGAAGGCGAGATTAAACTTCAGGAAGTTGAAAAGAATAATGGGTTGAAGCTGACAGGTATCACAATTCCAAATGGAGATCAGAGAATCGTACCAACAATCTATCTGGATTCCCTTTATCAGGAATATATCAATGGAAAAGATGTAGATTCTTGTGTTGGTGATGTAGCTGACATGCGTATTGAGGCACAGGGCAAAGCAGAATTTTTGAATATGGGAGTTCCTGATATTCTGGATTATGAAAAGATGAAAGACAAATTACAGGTGAGAATTTGTGACAAGGAATGGAATACAGATCGTCTGGAAGACAAAGCATTCACAGAACATGGAGATTTTGCAGCTTATTATGCAATAAATCTGGAGGAAAATAGAGAAGGGATTAGCAGTATTCCGGTAACAATCTCTCTGATGAATGAATGGGGAGTATCTGTTGAACAGATTCAGGCAGATGCGATGATGGCAGATAGGAACAGAGGAGTGCGACTGGTAGATATGACACAGATTATCGAATCCATGATTTTTGGAGGAACACCAAAAAATCTTTTAAATGAAAAACTGGATATGGAAACCGTGGAGAATCCAATGTTCTGTCTTACAAATGAATCAAAGATGAATGGAGCTTCTTTGTTACTGCAGGAAGATATTCGTAAACAGATTGGGGAATGCCTGGAAAGCAATTACTTTGTCATCCCATCTTCCATTCATGAAGTGCTGATTATCCCAGATAACGGAATTTTTCAGGTTTCTGAATTAAATGCAATGGTGCAGGAAGTCAATGAGACACAGGTGGAAAGACAGGAGCAGCTTTCCGATAAAGTTCAGTTTTGTGATGGAAAGACGGCAGTTATGGAAAATGCTGAGCGCAGAGAAGCACGTATTGAAAAAGCAAAAGAAGCAGAAAAAGCTGAGACAAAAGCGGCTTCAAAGGGTGGAATCCATGGAAGATTGGAGAAAGCCAAGGCAGAGATCAAAGCGAAAGAGGTAAATAAAGCCCCAAAGGATAAGTCAAAAGATCTTGCCGCAGCATTATAAAGAGAAACAACGATGATTTTAAGGGGACTGTGCTAAGCAGTCCCTGATTTTATGAAAAGGAGTAGCACATGGCAAATAAATTATATGCAATGGAACAGCTGACGGAAGAGGTGGCAAAAGATGTAGCTGCCAGTCCGCAGGAATGGATGCGGTTCCTAAACACGGCATCCAGACTGTACAAATACACTTTTCCAGAACAGCTTTTAATTTATGCACAGCGACCGGAAGCAACTGCCGTAGCATCCATGGAAATCTGGAATCAGAAGATGTACCGATGGATCAAAAAGGGATCTAAGGGGATTGCCTTGATTGACAATACTTCTGGACCGAAAACAAAACTTCGGTATGTATTTGATGTGCAGGACACTTATAAAGTGCGGAATCTTGGAAAGAATCCTCAGTTATGGAATCTTCTAATGGAAGGAGAACAGCTGGTGGCAGATTATCTGCAGGAGCAGTTATCACTGGAAGATATAGAAGGAGGACTTGCTGAAAGTCTGCATCAGGCGGCGAAGGAGAGTATGCAGGAATGGCTTCCAGATGCATTGAAAGAACTGAGACTGGATGTAACAGGGACATTTTTGGAAGAACTGGACGAACAGAATCAGGAAGTAGAATTCCGGGAACTGATGACCAATAGTGTCTGGTATGTATTGCTAAACCGATGTGGGCTGGATGCACAGGAATATCTGGATGCGGAGGATTTTCGGCATATAACGGACTTCAATCAGCTGAAAGTATTAGGACATCTGGGAAGTGCAGTCAACGAAATCAGTAGACCAGTCCTGATGCAGATTGGACGATATGTTCTGAAGGATCTGGAAAATGACCTGAAAACGGTTGCAAAAGAAAAAGAAGTAGTTTATAATGAATTTAACACGTTAATCCGTGAAAGCATAGCAAATAGTACAGCAGATAGAGAAGAAAATAAGGAGGAAGCAGACTATGAGAGAGATCAGTTACAGTCAGAACGGAGAATACCAGATTCCGGATATCAGCCTGGAGGAGACGAGAGGGACGATCGGGAAGTACGGAATGATGAGGAAAGAGTATCTGAGAAATCACAAGGTAGCCAGGTTCAACATTCTGACACTGCAGAATCGTCTGGACAGTCATCTGATGGAGATCGACAGTCAGGCAAGACAGAGAGTAGACAATCTAATGAACGAACTTCTGGAGAAAGATCCGGCACCGGACAAGATGGCAGACACAATGGCATGGACCAGACACATGAACCAGATCAAAGCACAGGCAGAGGAACTGGTAATTCAGGAGATTATTTACAATTAAGCCTGTTCCCAACACAAGAGGAACAGTTAGGAGAAATAAGGAAAGCGGCAGCTGCATTAGAACAGCCAGCCGCTTTTCTTATTTCTGATGAAGTGGTAGATGATATTCTCCGAACAGGAAGCGGACAGAAAAATACACTGTTTCACATTACTGCAAGATTGATCGAAGGTCTGGATAATGAAGAAATGCAAAGCTTCCTGAAAGATGAATATGGTACTGGAGGAAAAGGATTTACCATAGATGGTCAGAAAATCAGTATCTGGTACGACAACGATGGTATTCGTATCCGGAGAGGTGACTCTGCAAGAAGAAACTTTGACCGTATCGTTACGTGGGAAGAAGCTGCTGACAGGATCCAGGATATGTATGAGGAGGGAAATTACGTTGATAATCTTATCTCCAATAATGCTATCGAGCAGGAACAGAAAGAAATGACAGATCTTCTGGCACTCCATTTCCGTGATACGAGCAGAAACAGAGAAGAGCAGTTGTCTTATTCTGACTGGCAGGACGTAGTGGGGGCGGCTTGGACAGAACCGGAGGAAGCAGCTGCGACAGCCTATCGTTTTGAATGGCTTCAGGAAGATATGGAAAAGAATCCAGAAGATTATCATCGCTGGGAAATACAGCACAATCCAGTGTATTTTCAGCGCTTTCGTGATCTCCAGAGAGATTTTTCCTGGGTGGATCAGCAATTCAAGGTAGAGCGGCCGGCGCTATCCTTTATCACACAGGATGAAATAGATGCAGTGTTAAGAAGAGGCGGCATTACTGCCGGAGGACGTAACCGGATTTATGAATATTTCATGGAGCACCATGATATGAAAGATGCAGCTGAATTCCTGAAAAATGAGTATGGAACAGGTGGTTCTTCACCCGGAATACCAGGAGCAGATGCTTCCGACGCATCCCATGATGCAAAAGGATTAAAACTTGCAAAAGGGAAAATTGGCAGTCCAGAGGTAGAAGTTTTATTAAAGTGGAACAAAGTTGCAGAACGTGTCCGCCAGTTAATCCGCACAGATGATTATTTGTCACCGGAAGAAATGGAAAAGTACGAAGAACGACAGGAAGCACAAAGACTGGCAGATTTGGAAGAAGCACAGCAGATGTTAGGAGAACAGCTGGAGCAGGATACTTTGACAGCGGAAGATATAACGGATTTGCGATTAGTTGATTCAGAATATATGTCTGGTACCAGAACAACAATTCATGATTTTGATTGTAAAGTTAAGGGAGAAGCGAATCGACTTCAATACACATTAGAATATCATGATGATGGAGAAGGTTTCACGATTCATACGGAAAAAGATGATATTTGGAATCGAATGTCAACACAAGAATTGGAACGTCTGGATGTAAAACTCGGACAAGAAGTACTTTATTATCATTATCACAACAAAACTGTAAATGCGGATACCTTAGATGAATTACGGGAAATCAGGGAAGAAATTATGGGGGAAGAGTCCTCGTATTTTACTGCTATTTCTCAACGTGTGTGGACAGATTATGATAAAAAAGAAAAAGAATTATCTGGAGAAGTTGAGGTATCGGAAGGAAAAAAATCTTTGGAAGAGATTAACGGAATATCAGAACCGATTCCAGCAACGAACTTCCGCATCACAGATGATGAGCTTGGACAGGGTACAGCAAAAGAAAAGTTCCGTGCCAATATCATGGCTATCCAGTTGTTAAAGAAATGTGAGGATGAGAATCGCAATGCAACACCGGAAGAACAGGAAATCTTATCCAGGTACGTTGGCTGGGGAGGTCTTGCAGATGCATTTGATGAGACAAAAGCTGCATGGGAGACAGAATATTTGGAATTAAAGACGGTTCTTACACCAGAGGAATATGCTGCAGCCAGAGCTTCCACCTTAAATGCTCATTATACACAGCCGATTGTGATTGAAAGTATGTATCAGGTGTTGGAGAATCTGGGATTTACAAAAGGAAATATTCTGGAGCCATCTATGGGAGTCGGGAACTTCTTTGGAATGCTTCCGGAGAATCTAAACCAGTCCAAACTCTATGGTGTGGAACTGGACAGTATCAGCGGTAGAATTGCAAAGCTACTCTATCCAGATGCCAATATTCAGATCAAAGGTTTTGAGAAGACAGATTATCCTAATGATTTTTTTGATGTGGCGATTGGAAATGTGCCATTTGGTGCATACAAGGTCAATGACCGTCAGTATGATCGCTACAATTTCATGATCCATGATTACTTTCTCGCCAAGACGATAGATCAGTTACGTCCAGGTGGTGTGGCGGCACTGATCACAACAAAGGGAACTATGGATAAGGCGTCACCGGAAGTCCGGAAATATCTGGCAGAGCGGGCAGATCTGTTGGGAGCAATCCGACTGCCGAACACAGCTTTTAAGGCAAATGCGGGAACAGAAGTCAGTGCTGATATCTTGTTTTTCCAAAAGAGGGAAAGCCTTACGAAAGAAATGCCGGAATGGATAAATCTGGATAGTGATGTCAATGGAATTACGGTCAATCAGTATTTTGTTCAGCATCCGGAAATGATTCTGGGTGAGATGAAAGAAGTGTCCGGTCCGTATGGTATGGAAACAATCTGTGCTCCAATGGAAGGAGCTGATTTGGAATTACAGTTACAAGAAGCTGTGAAACAAATTAAGGGAAGCATGGTACCGGCAGTAGATGTGGAAACAGAACTGGATGAGATGCCAGAGAGTATTCCGGCAGATCCGAATGTTAGAAATTACAGCTATACGGTGGTAGATGATCAGGTATATTATCGTGTCAACTCTTTGATGAATCAGGTGAAAATGCCTGCAGCCACTGCAGAACGTGTAAAAGGCATGGTTGCAATCCGTGATATCGTTCGTGAGCTGATCGCCATGCAGATGGAAGAATTTGTCACAGACGAAGAAATCCAAAAACAGCAGGAAAAACTGAATCAGGTGTATGATACCTACACAGCAAAGTATGGAGTTATTGGAAGTAATGCTAATAAACGGGCATTTTCTGATGACTCTTCTTATTGTCTGCTGTGTTCCCTGGAAGACTTGAATGAAGATGGAACATTGAAGCGGAAAGCGGACATGTTCACCAAACGAACCATCAAAAAGGCGGTTGCTGTGACAAGTGTGGAGACAGCCACAGAAGCACTTGCTCTGTCTTTAAATGAAAGGGCTAAAGTAGATCTCCCATATATGGCACAGCTGACCGGAAAGACCGAAGAGAAAATTACAGAAGAGCTGGTTGGAGTTATCTTCAAAAATCCACTGACAGACCAGTGGGAAAGCGGAGATGAATATCTCTCCGGAAATGTTAGGGATAAATTAAATACTGCGAGAACTTTTGCAGAGAATCATCCGGAATTCACATCGAATGTGCGTGCACTAGAGGCAGTTCAGCCGAGAGATCTGGAAGCATCGGAGATTGAAGTGCGTATTGGAGCTACCTGGATTGAACCTTCGGATTATCAGGATTTTATGCAAGAAACATTGCATACACCATGGTATCTGCTTCAGAAAGAAATACAGGTGAAATTCTCTGAGGTAAATGGTGAGTGGAGGATTACAGGAAAGAATGCCGACAGTCCCAAAAATGCGTTTGCCTATGCAACGTATGGAACTGAGAGAGCAAATGCCTATAAGATTCTGGAAGATACCCTGAACCTGAAAGATGTACGCATCTATGATAAGAGTGTCAATGAAAATGGTGATGAGATCCGTGTCCTTAATAAGAAAGAAACCATGCTGGCATCACAGAAGCAGGATGCCATGAAAGCAGCATTTAAGAATTGGATTTTTAAAGACCAGCAGAGACGAGAGAGGCTGGTAAAAGTGTACAATGAACGATTTAACAGCATCCGTCCCCGTGAATACGATGGTAGTCATTTGACTTTCCCAGGAATGAATCCGGAAATAGAGCTTCGTCCGCATCAGAAAAATGCTGTTGCACACCAGCTTTACGGAGAGAATGTGCTTCTGGCTCATGTAGTAGGAGCTGGGAAGACCTACGAGATGGTAGCGGCTGCAATGGAGAGCAAACGTCTGGGATTATCTCAGAAAAACCTCTTTGTCGTTCCAAACCATTTGACGGAGCAATGGGGAGCGGAGTTTCTGCAGTTATATCCGGGAGCCAATATCCTGGTAGCAACCAAGAAAGATTTTGAACCGGCAAACCGAAAGAAGTTCTGTGCCCGGATCGCTATGGGAAATTATGATGCTATTATCATTGGACATTCCCAGTTTGAGCGTATTCCAATCTCTGATGAACGTCAGGAAGCCATGTTACGGAAGCAGATTGATGATCTGGAAATGGCAATTCAGAGTGCAAGGTATGAACAGGATGGCGGACATTATACCGTCAAACAGATTGAAAAGACCAGAAAGACACTGCAGACAAGGCTGGAAAAACTGAATCAGAAAGAGAAAAAAGATCAGGTAGTTACGTTTGAAGAACTGGGAGTGGATCACTTGTATGTAGATGAAGCACACAGCTATAAAAATGCGTTTCTTTATACAAAAATGAGAAATGTAGCCGGGATTGCACAGAACGAAGCACAGAAGTCGGCAGATATGTTCAATAAATGTCAATATCTGGACGAGATTACCGGAGGAAAAGGCATTACTTTTGCTACAGGCACACCAATCAGTAACAGCATGACGGAATTATATGTTATGCAGCGGTATCTGCAGAACAGTAAATTACAAAATATGGGACTTGGATTGTTTGATTCCTGGGCTTCCACTTTTGGAGAAGTTGTCACGAGTATCGAACTTGCACCGGAAGGAACAGGTTATCGTGCAAAGTCCAGATTCGCACGGTTTTATAATATTCCGGAACTGATGAATATGTTCAAGGAGATTGCAGATATCAAGACTTCCGATCAATTAAAGCTTCCAGTGCCGAAAGCGGAATATGAAACAGTGGTGCTGAAACCAACGGAACAGCAGAAAGAAATTGTAGAAAGCCTTGGAGAACGTGCAGAAGTTGTCAGAAACGGAGGGGTAGATGCCTCGGTCGATAATATGCTGAAAATTACCAATGACGGAAGGAAGTTAGCACTGGATCAGCGTTTGGTGAACGAATTATTGCCAGATAATCCGGAAAGTAAAATAGCAGTCTGTGCAGAGAAAAGCTATGAAATCTGGAAAGATACAGCAGCACAGAAATCAGCACAGTTGATTTTCTGTGATTTGAGCACACCAAAAGGCGATGGCAGTTTTAATGTCTACGATGACCTGAAACGGAAGCTGATGGAAAAAGGAGTGCCGGAAAAAGAGATTGCGTTTATTCATGATGCAAATACAGAAGCAAAGAAGACGGAGCTGTTTGGAAAAGTAAAATCCGGACAGGTTCGTTTTTTGATTGGCTCAACAGCAAAAATGGGTGCGGGAACTAATGTGCAGGATCGTCTGATTGCCCTGCATCATCTGGATATTGGCTGGAAACCATCTGACTTGGAACAGAGGGAAGGACGTATTATCCGTCAGGGAAACCATAATAAAAAGGTTCATATCTTCCGGTATGTAACAGAATCCACATTCGACAGTTATATGTGGCAGTTGATCGAGAATAAGCAGAAATTCATCTCCCAGATTATGACGAGCAAAGCACCGGTCAGAAGTTGTGAAGATGTGGACGAAGCGGCGCTGTCCTATGCAGAGGTCAAAGCACTTGCAACCGGAAATCCAGCAGTAAAAGAGAAGATGGCATTGGATGTGGATGTGGCGAAATTAAAGCTTTTAAAAGCGAACCACATGAATAACCAATACCGACTGGAAGATGATATTGCAAGGAATTTCCCGCAACAGATTGCAAAACTGACGGAGATTATTGACAGCTATAAGGCAGATATCGCTCATTTTTCTGAGCATAAAATTACAGATCCAGAGCAGTTTTCTATGGAAATCAGTGGCAAAGTGTTCACAGAAAAGAAAGAGGCAGGAGCGGCTCTTCTGGCGGTCTGCAAAGACATTAAGTCTGTAGATGCAGCTATGGACATTGGAAGTTATCAGGGATTTAACATGAGAATCCAATTCGACAGCTGGAGCAAAGAGTTTATCCTGTCTGTAAAGCATGAATCAGTAGCTAAAGTTCGGTTGGGAGCCGATGCCCTGGGAAATATCACTCGTATCAATAATCTTTTAGAAAGTTATCCGGAGAAACTGGCAGAAGCAGAACAACGGCTGGAAACGGTACAGGAGCAGATGGCAAATGCCAAAGAGGAAGTCGGGAAGCCATTTCCAAAAGAAGAGGAACTGAGCCAAAAACTGGAGCGGCTGTCAGAATTAAATGCACTTCTCAATATGGATGAACGGGAAGATACAGAAACAGAGCAGTCGGAATCAAAAGAGAAAGAAGAAAGACCGGCACGAGGTTCTATCCATGAGAAGCTGCAGATTTATAAAGAAAAGAGTCAGCGGGAAAGTGAAACTGGCAAGGAAAATAGAAAACGGGACTTCGGTCTGGAATAAGAAAACAAGGAAGATGGCATAATCTGGCAGAAAGAATGTTCTGTGGGTTATGCCTTCTTTCAGAATACGGGAGGAACTTACATGGCAAGAAGTATGATAATAGGTAGAGAAACACAGAAAATGCAGGAATATACGCAGGAACGGATCAATCAGGCAGAGCGTAGAGGCGTAGAATTTCCAACAGATGTAAAAGAACAGATTTCTGAATATGCAAATCTGATTGGCGAGGAAGAGAAAGTAAGGACGTTGGTAAGAAATCTGACAGATGCAATCAATCAGGCAGATGAAGATAAAGTAGAGGAACTTCTGGATGATGCAAAAATGGATATTCAGGACCTACCAGATCCAACCATAGGTAAGCTGGAATTACGTGATTATGGATATACAGCAGAAGACATGGTGCCGCTCAGAAAAGAAGCAGCTTTGGATTATCACAGAATGGGTTCTAAGATTTATTGCCTGGGCAGCGATGGCGGTAAGGGAGAGTATGCAAGTAAAGAAATGATACAGGCACACGAAGGGCTGTTTGGTATGGAATTACAGATGTGGGAACGGATAAGGGATCAGGATCTGGATTATGCAGATGAAGATTTTGGAGCATTTCAGGAGCCTATGAGTGTCATTGATCAGGAAGAAGCACTGAAATTATACGATACAGGAGCAGATATCTATCTGATTACTAATTTTTCATCACCGGTCTATGTTACGGAACGCAAGGAAATCGAACGAGGACCGGAGCATTATCAGATGTCCATGGCAGAACGGGAGCGTTTTCGTAACCTGGAATGGGAAATGCAAAAATATCCGCATATTCAGTCTTTGAAAGAGGCAAACCTGTTGTTAGGAACAAGGCGAACCTTTGGTATTTATCAGATCAAAGATGATTCACCGGGTGAAAACTATGCATTTATGAATATGAGTTTTATTGAAAGTCATGGTATGCAGATAAAAAAAGAAGATTATAAGCTGGTCTATGTTGGCGAATTACTGGGAAATACGTCACTGGATGATATTTTTGAAAGGTTCAACATTGATAGACCGAAAGACTTCCGTGGGCATTCCCTGTCTGTCAGTGATATCGTAGTTCTGAATGATGGGGAAAAAGTAACAGCTCATTTTGTAGACAGTATCAGTTTTGAACAGCTGGATTCTTTCCTGAATCTGGAAGAACAGGTTCTTAGTGAACTGGCATATGAGGTAGGAGAACGTTACTTTGCTATTCAGAGAACAGAAGAAGGATATGATTATTCCTTTTACGATGAAGATTTCCGCCTGATGGATGGTGGCGTCTATGAAAATGGTGAAATTTCTATTGAAGAAGCGGCAGAGGAACTTCTGGAAGACGAAGGATGGACTGGAGAACGCATCCGTGGAGATTATGATCAGTTGATGGAAAAGGTAGAAGAAATGGATGAGGTTGTAATGGCAGAGATTCAGAAAAGCCAGGGCGAATATAAGCCATTGGCAAAGGTAGAAGAACTGGAAGAGGCAAATTATAACATGATTGATAATGTACTTAACAATATGCCACCGAAGAAAGAACCGTATCTGGAATACTTTGCAGCAGAATGCGATGAGTTCCATGATATGGGAGCTTATGAAAAAAGTACCGATGTTAATCAGATTGCTGCGGTCTATGAAAAATATAGGGAAAATCCTGAAAATGCCTATCGAGTATGCAGTATGGGGATTATCTATCGTGATCCGGAAGACAGTTACTACGATGATGCTGAATTTGCAATCGTAAAAGGAAATACAGTACTTGGAAATCTGATGGACGATGTTCGATTTTATGGAGAACTTGCACTGGTACGGGAAGGGATTGAGAAAATTCATGAAGCATTGCCGGACTATAAGTACGTACCGATGCGGGATGTTCGAGAAGCAATGTATCCAGAGAAGATGACTACAGAACAGCTGGCAGAGGCACTGGATGAGATTGCAGAAGCATTTGATCCGTATGAGTATCGAGATAATGTGGAGATAGGAGAAAATACGGTACAGGAAGTGATGCTGGATTTGCGAAGTGGAAATATTCATTCCTATATTTCGTATCTGAAGGATATCGTAGACGAAGAATGTGACCAGTCTGTGCGTGCAGGCGTATTGCTGGAAAGACTGAAAGCCTATGAACCGGAGCTTCCAAAAGATATAGAACCGATGGTGTATGTAAATTATTGTGAGAAAAGTGATTTGGGGAATCCAAGATGCCAGAAGTTATCTGATTTGGATTCCAAAACCATAGAACAGGACAAAGCCTGGTATGCTGACCGTGATCCCAACACCAACGAACCAAAAACGACAGCACAGATGTTTTTTACAGTATATTATGCTGAGAAGGGCGACAAGATGCTGCATCATTTCAAAGGGAAAATAGATATTGGCACTGGCAACGGAGGTCTTCTCAGTCAGTTAAAGCTGCAGAATGAAATGAGACTGACGGACGAAAGTTGGATTAACTATCAGCAAGGAAAAGGCAATGAAGAATATCAGAAGTATGTGGAAGATCTGACGGATATGCAGAATCATGTACTGCCGTATTTGCAGAGCTTTTGCAGCCTGGAAGAAAAAGGTGTGCAGGAGAGACGAGAACAGAAGATAGCAGAGAAAAATGAGAGCAGAGAAGCTGTGCCAAGAACTGGCGTTGAAGCAAGTACAGCAGTTAAGGATGCAGGGAAAACTGAAAGAAAGGCAGTAGCACAGAAAAAGACAATGCCAGAAAAAGAAAAGAAACCGTCAATCCATGAACGCTTGGAAATCAATAAGAGAATCATCCAGGAAAAGCAGGGAAAAGATAAGCCGGAGAGAGGAGCTGATTTGGGTGTAAGGACAGTGTAGTATAAGCACAATGAGTCGGAGGTCACGGATGATAACGTGGCTTCCGGCTTTTTTGTTTTGAATGATAGTGCTTCAAATTTTTATGTGACAAATGCAACAACCTATGATGATATATCCTGTCTTTGACAGTTACTAAACAAAAAAACGATGTACATCTTGATTTTACTGCGGTATCGCTCATTATTTTTTCTAATCTTTATAAATTCTACAAATTTTCCATATAGCATATAGGTAAAGAATAGAACTATAATCTGCCGGATGACGGCAAAAGAAAAAAAGCCGTCGTAGAGCACCACCATAGAGGTGCAGCGGTCCTTTTTCTTTTCTGGAGAGCAGGTGGATACTATGCAGTTTTGGAGGAGTGTGGTAAAATGTGATTGTTTATCATGTTAGGAGATTAGGAAGGTAGATGAAATGAGGACAATTTTGTTATTGGAAGATGATGAGAATCTGAACCGTGGAATCGCGCTAAAACTGCAGAAAGAAGGGTATCAGGTTTTTTCCGCTTTTCAGATTTCAGAGGCAGAAAAATTGTTTGATGAAAATAGAATAGATCTGGTAATCAGTGATATTACTCTGCCGGACGGAAACGGACTGGAGTTTTGCAGGAAGATTCGAAATAAGAGCAAAGTCTTTGTACTGTTTCTCACGGCAATGGATTCGGAAATTGATATGGTAAACGGCTATGATGCAGGGGCGGATGATTATATTACAAAGCCATTCAGCCTGATGGTACTGGTTTCAAAAGTTCAGGCATTTATGAGAAGAATGGAAGGAGTCTGCGGACACAACAGAATCTTATCGGGAAATATCGAAGTAAATTATGGAGAAATGAGAGCGTTAAAACGAAATGCTGATGGAGTGACTCCTTTGACATTAAGTAAAAAGGAACTTCAGATAATGATTTACTTTATGGAAAACGCAAGGCAGATTTTATCAAAAGAACAGATTTTAGAGTATGTCTGGGATGTTGACGGGCAGTTTGTAGACGATAATACAGTTCCTGTAAATATCAGCCGATTGAAAGGAAAAATCGGGAATGATTATATACAAAATGTAAGGGGGATGGGATATATATGGACCGAAGAAAGCGTACAGGAGTAGCTCTGGCAGCAGGGCTGCTTTTTCTGTTTGTGACAGAGATATTGTTGCTGTTTCTGGCAGGAAATAGTTTATACAAGGAAGAGCAGGGGAAATTAGGGGCGTTAGTGCTGTCCCATCCGGAACAGGAGACGGAGTATATAGAGTTATTTGACAGAGGAAAGCAAAGAAATCGTCAGGAAGAGGAAGCGGGGAAAGAGCTGGAGGAGCGTTACGGGTATACTCCTTTTGATGGGAGAAGCGTGAAAACCTTTGCTGCATATGGAATAGGAATGGCGATGGTTTTTGTGGCAGGACTTGGAGTTTCATGGGTTTTGTTTTTGCGAAATAAAAGAGACCGGCAGCAAGATGAAAATAACCAGGAAGAACTTCGGGAAAAATATATAGAACTGCAGAATCATTTTGAAAAAGTAAGAGAAAAACTTTCCAGAGAAGAAAACAATATAAAATCTTTAATTACAGATATTTCCCACCAATTGAAAACACCGATTGCTTCATTGAAGATGAGTTGTGAACTGGCGGGGTCTGCCGATTTAACCTGGGAGGAACGGGAAGAATTTTATAAAAAGGAATGGGATGAAATTCAAAGACTGGAAAATCTTTTGGATTCACTGATTCATGTGTCCAGATTGGAATCTGGGATGATTCAGATTCAGCCAGAGATGGGCAGTCTGAAAAATACATTGGTACAGGCTGTAAACAGTGTGTATATGAAAGCGTATGAAAAATCCATAGATATTTCTCTGGATGAATTTCAGGATGTGCAAATTGTACACGACTCGAAATGGACAGGAGAAGTGTTCGTAAATATTTTAGACAACGCAGTAAAGTATTCGCCGGAGCATACAGAAATCCGAATTCGGGTAACAGAGCTTGCTACCTGCATGATGCTGGAATTTATCGACCAGGGAACAGGTATTCCGGCAGAAGAGGCGCATCGGGTATTTCAGCGTTTTTACAGAGGAAACCAAGAGTATGTAAAAAAACAGGAGGGCTCTGGGGTTGGACTTTATCTTGCCAGAAAAATTTTGGAGGAGCAGAAAGGCACGATTTGTGTAAAAGTAGCACCTGAAGGCGGTAATAATTTTGTGGTGACATTACCAAAGAAATAGATTTCTGAAAAAAAGATTTCTTACAAAATTGTTATGCTTTTTGTAAGCCTACTGTAAGACTGGATTGATAGAATGACATTAGCAAAGAAAAAGGAGGCTTCAAAGTTTATGAAAGCAATATTAGAAACAAGAGATCTTGTGAAATATTATGGAAAAGGCGATAATTTGGTGAAAGCTATTGACCATACAGATTTAATAATCGAACCAGGTGAATTTACAGCAATTGTAGGACGTTCTGGATCGGGAAAAAGTACTCTTCTTCATATGCTGGGAGGATTGGACCGTCCTGATTCCGGAAAGGTTTTGATAGAAGGAAGAGATATTTTTAAACTGAAAGATGAAAAACTTGCAGTGTTCCGCAGAAGAAAGATTGGGTTTATTTTCCAAAGTTATAATTTAGTACCATCCTTAAATGTTTGGGAAAATATTGTGCTACCCATTGGATTGGATGGAAAGAAAGTGGATACAGAGTATGTTATGGATATTATCTGTAGAATCGGAATGGAGGATAAATTGAAATCCTTACCGAATACTCTTTCTGGTGGGCAACAGCAGCGGGTTGCTATTGCAAGAGCGTTGGCATCCCGCCCGGCGATTATTTTAGCAGATGAACCAACAGGAAATTTGGATTCCAAGACGGAGTTAGAAGTGATTTCTATGTTGAAATCCTGTGTTTCAGAATATGGGCAGACACTGGTTATGATCACGCATGATGAGACCATTGCGCAGATGGCTGACCGTATGATTGTCATTGAAGACGGTAAGGTGGTGAGAGCATGAAAACAGTAACAAAAACAGCGCTTGCCAATGTAAAACAGAACAAAGGAAGAAACTTTTTATGTGGATGCGCCATTGCACTGACTACGTTTCTGATATTTGTTGTTTTAACGGTGGGATATGGAATGATCCGCGTACAGCTTGCATCGGTGGATGCTTATTATCCAACTTACCATATTATGTTCCGCCAAGTTTCCGAGAAAAACACCAAAGCACTTCAGGTGCATAATGATATAGAAGAAATCGGTCTGAGAATGGATTTGGGACAGATTATAGATGATGATGCCACAATCATTATGACCGCTATGGATAATAATGGGATTCGGTTGAACAAAGCGGAGTTAGAAGAAGGAACTTTCCCAAAAAATGAAAAAGATATTGTTGTTTCCAAGGGAGTTTTAGAGGAACTGGGAATTCAGGGGAAATTGGGTGATGAAATCACGATTCCATACCAAATTTACGAAAAAGACGGTATGGGATATGCGAAAGAAGACACTTTCCGCATCTGTGGCTTTATGGAATCTTCTGATTTGAATAAAGAAAAGAAAATGTATTTTGTGATGAATTCCATGGAATATGCGAAACAGATGATACCGGAAGCAGACAGAGAATATCGTGTGATGTTCCGTCTGGCAGATGCAGAGCATATGACAACAGATGAAATCGAAGAGAGGGGAAAAGAAATCGGAGAGGATTTTGGTGTACCTGAGGGAAATGTGGTAGAAAACAGAGAGTATTTGGTTGCAAATTATACGGATCCGTCATTTGTAAAAGGAATGATCGTGGTAATCGTTATGGTTGTTTTAGCAGGAATCCTGACTATTTACAGTATTTATTATGTGTCTATGATACCAAAAGTACAGGAATATGGAAAATTAAAAGCCATAGGCTCCACCAAAAGACAGATTCGGCAGATGGTATTCCGTGAAGGAATGCTGGTTACGGCGCTTGCCCTCCCTGTAGGATTGCTTATCAGTAGTTTCCTGTCCAGATGGATTATGAAACAGATGATTACTTTTATGGCAGGCGAAGACCCTCTAATGCAGGTAGCAGCAGAACTTGTAAAAAATGGTGAGGTATCTTTGTTGCACTGGTGGATTTATGCGATTACCATTATGGCGGTGCTCTTTACTTCCGCAGTTTCTTTGGCAAAACCGATGCGAATTGCTGCCAAAGTTTCGCCCATTGAGGCTATGCGTTATCAGGGGTTAGAAAAACGTGGGAAAAAAGTACGGAAAGGCTATCAGAATCTCACGATTTTTCGTTTGACAAAAGCAAATATGGCAAGAAATAAAAAGAGGACTGGGATTACGATTGTTACATTAGGAGCAACTGGTATTCTGTTCATGGTTGTGGCAACTATTTTATCTTGCGCGGCACCGAAAGAAATTGCAAGAAAGGATATTGAATCTGATTATAAAATTGAATTGGAAACATGGGGTGGGGACAAAATGAATCCGGACAGAGACTGGAGACAGGTTCAGCAGAATAACCCCTTGACGAAAGCGTTTATTGATCAGGTTCATGATGTAGACGGTGTGGAAGAGGTAAAGGTAAAAACATTTATGAATGGCGAAATTCCGAAACTATCTATGGATGGTGAAATTTGGGGCGCGGATATTATTGGACTGGATGCATCTTATGCAGAAACGCTGGAAAAAGGAGAGATACAAGGACATGTGACATATGAAGAATTGGAAAAAGGAGATAAAATCCTCATGTCTGCTAATATGCTATACTGGTTCCCGGAACTGAAAGTGGGAGATTCCTTGAAGATGGTTTTGAATATGGGAGATGATCAGGTAGAAAAGACTTTTGAGATAGGAGCCATCGGAGATTACTATGAAAGCCTTGGCGGAAGTTCATTTTATCTGCCCCAATCAGTGTTGGAAAAAATGAATCCCAATAATCTGAACTACACACTGGAAATCACAGTGAATGATCAGAAAAAGAACAGTGCATATCAGGAACTTCAGGCACTTGCCGACAACAGTGAATACCTGGTGACAGGAAGTTATGAAGAGCAACTTCAGAAGTGGGAAAAGAATATGCGGTTGATGAGCGTTTTGTGTTATGCATTTCTGATTATTCTGGGTGGAATTGGAATCATGAATCTTGTGAACACTATGATGAACAGTATTTACACAAGAAGGCGGGAGCTTGGAATGATACAGGCGATAGGAATGTCTGAAAAACAGTTGATCCGTATGCTGCAACTGGAAGGAATCATCTATACTTTGGGAACATTGGCAGTTTCTGTGGGCATTGGAAGTCTTGTAGGATATGGTGCATTTCTTTATGCAAAAACCAAACACATCTTTCAGATCAGTGAGTATCATTTTCCAGTGGTCCCAGCAGTGCTTTTGATTTGTGTGGTTGCCTTTTTACAGGTACTGCTCACATATGGAGTATCTGCAAATTTCCGAAAATTGAGTTTGATTGATCGGATACGATATGCAGAGTAATATATTAAAAACATCATATATACAAAGGGAAACGCTATAAAAAAACAGAATTGCCCAATATGATTAAAAGGACCACCGTGCCATAAAGAAATCCCTTCTAAATAAACAAGATTTTATTATTTCTCTTGTCTACTTAGAAGGGAGCATATCATATCTTCACGCGTCATTTCTAAATTACGGCGGCTCTGATTTTTCTCAAAGCCGCCGCTTCATAGGCGCATGGAAATGTGTCTGCTGGACGACGGCTTTTTTTCTTTTGCCGTCGCCCGGCAGTTTAATAATTATTTAATATCAATTTATAATTGGCATCACTATAAGAACTTTCCTTTTCATCGAGCATTTTAGTTCAAATCCTTAGTTTCCACATTGTAAATCGAGAGAAACGCAAAGATTAAGGAAAGTATCATAAGTACAACAGGAAGAATGGCATTATCCGCCAAAGAAAAATCGCCCACATTAGCCTGTGTCAAAAAAATCAGCAGAAAAGATGATACGATGGTAGCTTTTGAGGACTTCATAGCCATACCAATAAACAAGGCGATAAAACTCATGGTTACAATGACAACGGACTTTAAGAGTAATTGAATATAGAACCCCATACTTGCCATGTTGTAGTCCAGTGGGAATGAGGAAACCATGAATTGTGAACCAAGTAAAATGCAGCCGTAAATCAGTAGTTTTGTCAGCACCAGAGCCACAAAATTGAAAATCCATACAGCTAACATTTGAGAAACGAGAATTTTCTGTCGCTTAATTGGATACGAAAACATTAAGTTCATGGTTTTGTTTTTATAGGCGCTCACAATGTATGTGGACAACATGACACTGGTAAACACCAGAAAAGCCATGCTTGTAAACAGCTCGATAGAGGAAGAAATCGCACTGTTACCCGGCACCGCATCAGGAACACCCGTATCAGGATCATTGGCAATTCCCAAATAGCAAAGGGCAAATATGAACAGGCAGATCAGAGCCGACATGATAACCACATTGCGAATGTACTTGCCTACATTATTCTTTTTCCATTCCAGCCTAATGAGTTTAAGCATGATATTTCACCTCCCCGGTCAGCTTCAAGAAGTAGTCCTCCAGCGTTTCAGATTTCTTTCCAATGCTCACAACTTCAACATCATTCAGAGCCAGTATTTTCGTCAACTGCTGGGTAGACGCTGCATGGTCATATATGCGAATTTTACCGCTGTCAAGAATCTTAAAATTTTGCAGACCCAACTTTTCAGTCAAGACATAGGCAGCCCGCTTTTCATCCGTGACAGAAAGCTCCACATAATTGAGGTTCATTTCCTCAATATCTTGCATACGAATTTCTTTCATCATTTTTCCGTGATGGATAATAGCAACGGTATCCGCAATACTCTCCACTTCAGATAAAATGTGACTTGAAATCATAACGGTAATACCGTACTCCGAACAAAGTGTTTTTAATAAATCACGGATTTGTTTCATTCCTGCTGGATCAAGGCCGTTTGTGGGTTCGTCGAGAATAAGCAGTTCCGGCTTGCACATAATGGCTCTTGCAATTCCGAGGCGTTCTTTCATGCCGAGGGAATAGTTCTTGACCGGCTGATCGGCTGCTGATGTCAAGTCCAGCATTTGCAACGCACTTTCAACACTGTCAACATTGTAATAGCCCATATACTCACAATGAAGCTGTAAGTTCTCACGCCCGGTCATGTGGTCATAAAAGGTGGGAAACTCGATGATACTTCCCATTCTTTTTAAGACTTCATAGGATTTTGGAGTCAATACCTCTCCAAACACCTCAATAGTCCCACTGGTAGGTTTCCAAAGGTTAGTAATCATCTTCATCACTGTGGTTTTACCAGCTCCGTTAGGACCAAGAAAACCATAAATTTCCCCTTTGGGAATATGAATATTAACATCAGTGACAAGTGCCTTACTACCGATCTTTTTAGAAAGACCACTTGTTTGTAAAATAAATGGCATTGTCTTGCCCTCCTTTCTACTGACATTATAGAAAGTTCGATTTTCAAAACTCTTGAATAATTCTTACAAATTTCTTTCTTGAAAAAATGACCTATGGTTTAATAGGCCATTTTCTTGAGCATAATAGTGAAAACTGTTTTCTGGTGCGGATGACTTTCTAAAGTAATATCGCCACCGAGTTGCAAGGCAAGATTTTTCGCAATCGTCAGTCCAAGACCATTTCCCTGCATAGCACTATTTCTGGAATCTTCCATCATAAACAGCCGATCAAAAACCGAATCGGCAAATTCTTTTTCAATTCCACGGCCCCTGTCCACAATGTCTATATAGATATGTGCCTGATCTGCCCGCAAAAACATACCTAAATATTTTCCATCGCCGCCATAGCGAATTGCATTGGAAATCAAATTGAACATAATTCTTTGCAACGCATCTTTATTGGCATTTGCATACAATACATGATCGGGTATGTTAATTTCCACTTCAAAATTTTTTTGTGAAAGGAGTTCATAGAAATCCAAAATATTTTCCCGGCAGGCTTCGTTCACATTCAAACGCTCCAATGGCATATCTGTATCGCCAGCCTCTAATTTAGCAAGCGTAAAGAATTGTGTAATCAATCCCATTACCCGCTGGGCAGTGCTTTCTACCTTTTGCAACATTTCATTGCTTTGGGTTCCGTTCAAACGCATAATCTCCAAATAGCCAAGAATCACTGTCATGGGAGTTTTAATGTCGTGGGAAATGTTAGATAACATCTTTTTGGATGCCATTTCAGCCCGCCGATACTCAACTTTTACTTTTTGCCGATCTTCCAACATTCGATTGATTTGTGTTGCAAGCTCTATCAGTGCCTTATTATCGGTAAAGACTGTCACTTTTTCGTCGCTGTCGGTGTCAAGAAGTTCTTTCAATTTGCTGCTGATCTCATGTATTTTTGCTTTTGTTCCGTTATGGAATACAAACTGCTGGTACACAATGATACAGATTAAAATCATAATACAGAGGGTTAGTAAAAAGATAATTGTCGCATTGCTCATTTCTGTTCTCCCAGCTTATAGCCAATTCCCCATACAGTTATAACAACTTGTGGCTTTCGTGGATCATCCTCAATTTTCGTTCGTAAACGGCTGATGTGAACATTGACGGCATTTTCATCCCCCATATAGGCATCATTCCAAATTAAAGAATAGATTTGAGCCTTTGTGTAGACCCTTTGTGGGTTTTCCAGAAGCAGCCGTAAAATATCAAATTCTTTTGCGGTCAGTTCGATAATCTCGCCTGATTTTGTGACGGTGTGATTTTCCAAGTTCATAACCAATGGGCCCCACACAAGTTTCGTTTGCTCTGGCTGTACGGCAGCATATTCGGTATTTCTCCGTATGTTTGCTTTAATACGCGCCATAACCTCTGTTATGGAAAACGGTTTTGTAATATAATCATCCGCACCGAGGCCCAAACCTAAAGTTTTGTCGGAATCCGAATCCTTTGCAGAAATGATGATAATTGGCACCGTACTTTTTTGACGAATATACTTCATTACATTCATACCTGTAATTTTGGGAATCATCAAATCCAACAAGACGATACTATAAGAACCAATGTCGAAAGCCTCACATGCCTTTTGACCATCGGTAGCGCAGACAACTTCAAAATTTTCTGCTATAAGATAGCTACATAACATTTCACTTATTTCTATATCATCTTCAATTAAGAGAATCTTCATTATTCTTTTTTCCTTCCTTTCTGCGCCTATCAGTCGGCTTCTCCGCAGTTTTAGGGAGCAGCCAAACACCGGCCATTTTCACAGCACCGGGGATACGCCCACCAGCACAATAATAATTTACCCTACGAGGTGTCACGCCCCACTTCTCGGCGGCCTCTTTCAATGTCATATAGTCCATTTCGCACCTCCACAGAGTACATTATAGTTCTTTATCTCGAACAATACAAGTTGGAGGCTGCATATTGATGAAATGAAATACTACCTTGTGTAAAATCTCATTACATTCTCATAACCCGACCCGAAATGTACAATGATATAGGGTGATATGAGAATGGACCAAGAAGAAAGAAGGTTTGACTTTCACGGCCTCGGGGCGGCTCTCAAACGAGCCAAAGAAGAAAAGGGATGGACACAAGCCTATGTTGCGGAATTAGTAGACCGTGACTCCCGTACCATTTGAATATTGAGAACAAAGGTCAGTATCCCAGTTTCGACCTTTTTGTTAAACTCATTACCATGTTTGACGTTTCAGTTGACCAGTTTATTCATGCGGACGGAGGGGCAAGGTCAAGCTCTTGCAGAAAGCACATTGATGTACTCCTAAATTCTATGAATGAAAAAGAGCTTGTTGTAATAGAAAGATTAGTTTATAAAAGCGTGAGGAATACGGAGTAACACAAACAAGGCTTAGATCGTTGAGAGAGTAGAGAAAAATAAATCTAAAAATTTAAAGTAAGTAATCATAAAGCAATGTAAAGTATATTATGTTCGATTAACAAACAGTAGAAAGATACATCTTCTCTTCAATAATCGAATAGGCGGGGATTTAATCAAAATCCCCGCCTATTCGATTACAAAGTTTCTTCGGGAAGTGGATGGGATAATGCAATATTTTGCGTGTTGAGTAGTGCTGAAAAGTTTTGCTGAATGATATCCAGTGTTAGTTGCTTTTTCCGCAATTCCTGCTTCTCTCGTATAGTAGATGCTTTCTCAGATACAAGATTGTCAATTCGTTTCTGAATTTTTTCAGAGCTTGGGATTTTGGTAATGCCGAAATCCTGAAGCTCTTTTTTTAACGAATCGTGGAGCTGATATTCAGCCTGATGTCTGCTCCGGTATGCTGTGGGATTTGGAGCTGATTTTGCATCTTCGATAACTTTACGACAGAGCCGATAAGAGTCACAATGTTTTTGAATGACTTTCTGCGTGGTTAGCTCAGTGTTGATTTTCTGGATGTGCTGATCAGCCGCTTTGATGGAATTTTCAACATTGGAAATATGCTGTTGGAAGTCCTCGTAGTTTAAGAGATTATTTTCGGAGAGATAGTTGAACGTCTTTGCAGCTTCTTTTAGATTATTCAGTTTTGCCCAGCGTTCAAAGCATTCACGATTGCCTGTTGTGATATAGGTGGAGATATTGATATACAGGCGAGCTTCTCTGGACAAAGGCTTCGGAGTTTTCGTCTTATAACGATTTTTCTCTAAGCGGAGTCGGACATTTTCTTCTGTATAGTAGCTTCCGAGAGATTTCATATAGGTGAAATTTTTCTGCTCAGGTGCCCGGAAGGATAAATTTTTTCCCTGTCGTATTTCATATCCTGCCAACTGCATTTTCTGTAAAAATTCTTCATAATTGATAGAGGACCAGATTGCCTTATCAACCGCAACACGAAGTTTAGCTTTCCAACTGGTGCCACGATGATATTCCATGTTCTCCTTATAACTTTTGCCTTTTTCTCCGGTTGGCATACTGGTGGCAAGTCCATTTTCGTGACAGATACGATTACTGATTCTGCAGAGTTTATGGTAGCTCCGCTTATTGGAAACATACTTGTGATGATCAACAAAACTTGCAGCGTTGAAGATGATGTGATTGTGGATATGATTTTTATCAACATGGGTGCTGATCACGTATTCATATTTTCCTTTCAGTACTTCATCTGCAAATTGTTGCCCTAAGCGATGGGCAGTTTCGGCATCAACTTCTCTAGGTTTAAATGACTGGATCAGATGAAATGCCAGGTTATCACCTTTGTCCATTCCATTCTTTTTTGTCATTTCTCTTGTCATAGAAAATTCAAGATCTGCAGTTTCCGGAGAACAGCCAAAACTGGAAACTAACAGTTTTTCATCTGTCTTATCTGGATTTGTAATATAGTCCAGAGCTTTCTTGTCTGTTACTTTAATGGGGAAGATCTTAAGATACGCCATAATTCTTTCACCATCTCTTTCAATTCTTGCATTTCTTCCGGATACAGATCTCCGGTGCTGTTTACTTTTTTCGCAATCTGATTGATATTTACGCCAATCTTGTGCATTTCCTCATACTGTTTCTTTAGCGGAGTAGTGTCGGTGTTGACGATGTAACCGTCGATTGCCATTTTACGAAGGTAAGCTCCCATATTTTTTGTTTTTGATTCAATCATCTTTCTGCGAATCAGCTTTTTTTCTTCCGGGGAAACACAAAACAAAATTTGTATATTTCTTTTTCTCTTTGCCATAGGCAGATTCTCCTTTCATTGGTTCTTCGAAGTAGTGACTTCTGAGTTTTTAATTTAGGGCAGGGTTCCCTAAATTGTTGGTTTTTCGGAAGTGTATATACACTTCCTGTCCTTGCTATTTACCGGTGGCACAGCCGCCGGAAGAGAGTCCTTAAAAAAGATTCCTCTATAAATAAGGTACTGAGAGAAGAAAAAGAAGACATCGAAACTCAGAAGTATGACGCAGGCATGATTCTGTGGTATAGTAAAATCTGAACGAAAAAGAAGAAAAGAGGTCAAACCGATGTCACGGAAAAACCATAAGATGATAGATGGGAGACTACTGCAAACGAATAAGAAGTATTCCCAGTTAAAGATAAAGCAGAAAGAAAAGATTGCGGAATGGATGTTTCAGGCAACCAGAGATTATTATATGAAAAAATGCACTTTTCCGAATGACAAACATTTGGAAGAAGTAGTGGATACTGTTTATGAAAAAATTGAAGATGCAGAAATCTGGATTCCGTATGGAGAGGTCTTCAAGCATTATAAATCCAAACGATCGGATATCAACAAACGTGTCAGAAAATCTCTGAATGAAAAAGAAGAGAGTCGGATTGAGAAGGTCTGTTTTATGAATATGTGTATGATTCAGGATCATAAAGGGAATGTACTGGCTCTGGATAAAGTAAATGATAGCTATACCGGTACAACTTTTCCAGGCGGTCACGTAGAAGCAAATGAGATTTTTCAGAAATCTATGATTCGGGAAGTCTGGGAAGAAACAGGACTTACGGTTGAAGCACCGAAGCTTGGAGGATTATATCATTGGCATAAGAGCGGAGTGCACTATGTTATTACCTTGTATAAAGCGGATAAGTTTACCGGAGAATTAAAGAGTTCTGAGGAAGGAAGAGTTTATTGGATTCCGCTAGAAGAGTTAAAAACAAAAGAACTTGCTACAGGTATGGAACACGTTTTGCGGATTCTGGAATCAGAGAAGGTGGATGAGTGCTATATGCATCTGGAAGCAGATGGATATGTGGGAGAATTGTATTAAAGAATTACATGAGAAATGGCTGCCTGTTCATTGGAGAAAAGACAGCCATTCTTTATAAGATACATCATTCATCTATTCTGTTTTTTGCGGTTCGTTTTTGGAAGTGAAATTAATATATTTGGCACGTTGTAAAATTGAAATAACTGCATCAATGCTTTCAGGATTGGAGAAGCTCATGATAAAAGGTTCTTCTTTAAATTCCATGGGTTCGAACCCAGGATTCTGATCTGGATTCTTGAGTATATGGATGGGACGTGCACTCTGATTATAAAATGCCAGTTGTGCGGAATCTGTAGTGTTACCGATGACACCAATGCCTACATCCCCTTTTCCAAAATCTATTCTATGTTTATTTAAGTTGATCATTTTTAAAAATCTCCTTTTTCAAAAATAGCATATTTAGTAATTTTCTATTATTCCCGAAGTAGGGATATCTTTTAAAAAGTCACTGTTGGAAGTAATCGGAGAATCTACAATCTGAACGCCGCTTCGTTTCATCATTCGGAATTTGAAATCAAGAAGTTCCGGTGGAACTTTCAGTTCGGCGGCAGCCTGGAAAAAGGACATATCAGCGTTAAGCATCTCCAGGACATCTTCATCCTCCAGAAGATAATCAGCGGCAAAGCAATTCGCTTCATATTCACATTGTGACACTCCATCGAATAATTCAAAATCATGAAAACACTTGATCTGAAGGGTTTTCTGATGAAGGATTGCGTGACCGATCTCGTGGATCAGGATAATCTGCTGTATGATTTCCGGCAGGTCGCAGTTAATGACGATGCAGGTCTTTCGACATTCCCGCATACAGAAGCCTTTGCAACAGTTTGGATCAGTTCCAAGCGGAAGCTTCTTAACAATAATATGCATAGCAGCTGCAAGACGATACGGATCACTTTCCTGATATTTTGCTTTTACTTTATTAACAGTGTCTCTTATACATTTTGAACTCATAAAAACACCTCGATATTTCATAAGATAGTTTGCTGCAAGTATAGAGTAGCAAAAGTGCTGTACGAAAATACGGACACCTATGAATCACTTTCTGCTTCTGTGTTTTTCTTTTTTCGTCCAAATGTTTTTTTAGCTTCCATCTTACAGGAAAGATATGCTTTGGTTACAGCCTGATAGAAAGCATCTTTTGCTTCTTCATCGAGTTCGCCACCAGCGAAAAGGGCACGGTTGGCTTCGAGAATCTCATTGATGTCCCTGGCTCCTTTTTCACCAAGCTGTCCATTGACTTCATCAATATAATCCATTTTTTCAATTCCATAAGAAGGATCTGTGATCTCATCATGTTTTAAATAATCGTAAGAGACATTTAATGCATGAGCGAGTTTTCTCATAGTAGAGATTCGTGCGATTGTGCCGGAACTTTCATAAGCTGCGATTGCACGCTGGGATACGCCGACCAGTTCTGCAAGTTCTTTCTGTGTCAGATGATTTTGTTCTCGTTGAAATTTAATCTTGTCTGAAAAATTCATAGTGGGATCCTTTCCAAGTTTTTGAAATCGTAACTTCATCAACTTCATAAAAACTATTGACAGAGTTCATTATCACGTATAGAATACAAACAAACGTTCGTGAAGTTAGTAGAAATTATAATTCAAAAACTTCACAAAGTCAATATGAAGCAAAGAAGTTTTATTACGATTTTTAGACTGGTAGGTGAATGTTATGAGCAGGACAATTCTTCATTCAGATATGAATTGCTTTTACGCAAGTGTCGAGATGTTGCATCATCCGGAACTTGCCGGAAAGCCGATGGCAGTTGGGGGCGATCCGGAAGCAAGACATGGAATTGTGCTGACTGCGAATTATATTGCAAAGCGAGCCGGAGTAAAAACAGGTATGGCATTGTGGCAGGCAAGGCAGGTTTGCCAGGAAATAATTTTTGTACCGCCTCGCATGGATCTTTATTTGAGATTTTCCAGAATGGCACAGGAGATTTACAGTGAATACACAGATCAGAGAGAACCATTTGGGATTGATGAAAGTTGGCTGGATGTAACTGCCAGTACTTCTATCAAGGGAGACGGAATGAAGATTGCAAAAGAGATCAGCAGTAGGATTAAATATGAACTGGGCGTTACCGTAAGTATTGGTGTTTCCTGGAATAAGATATTTGCAAAGCTCGGTTCTGATTATAAAAAGCCAGATGCCATCACAGAGTTTTCCAAAGACAATTACAAGGATATTGCATGGAAACTTCCAGTAGGAGACTTACTCATGGTAGGACGAAGCACCGAACGGACGATGAAGAAACTAGGCATTTGTACAATCGGAGATCTGGCAGGAGCAGAACCTTCTATATTAGAACCATATCTTGGAAAGATGGGATTGGTACTTCATACCTTTGCAAATGGATGGGATGAGACTCCAGTTTCAGTAGAAGGATATAAAGCACCCATCAAGTCTATCGGGAATAGCACAACAACACCAAGAGATCTTGTTAGTGAATTGGATGTGAAGATTATTTTGATGGCGCTTTCAGAAAGTGTAGGAGCCAGGCTTCGTGAAAATGGTTTTCAGTGCAGGACAGTAGAAATCTCGATTCGGGATAATGGACTGTATCATTTTACGAGACAGTGCAAGTTGGACAGGGCAAGTAATCTTACAGAAGAAATTGCCAAAACTGCATTTGAGTTATTTCAGAAAAACTATAACTGGGAACATCCGATTCGTAGTCTTGGTGTTCGAGGATGTGATCTGGTATCAGAAGAGATGCCTTATCAGCTTGAGTTATTTATGGATGAAACGAAAAGAGAAAAAATTAAAAAGATGGACCAGGTGGTAGATGAGATCCGTGGAAGGTTCGGTTATCAGAGTATTCAGAGGGCATTTATGTATCAGGATAAGATACTGGCACAGCTGAATGCAAAGGAACACACGGTTCATCCACAAGCATATTTTCATGGATAGGAGAGAGCAGGTGTTTTGCAATGACAGCTAAAGTGTATGTAGATGTCCTGGCGGTATTTAGCCGGGAAGGAGAATTGATCCCTACAGCGTTTGTCTGGGAAGATGGACGTAAGTATGCGATTGATAAGGTTTCAAAACCGGAACGTTGTGCCAGTCGAAAAGCTGGCGGAACCGGATATCGCTATACCTGTCAGGTGGGCGGGAAAATCTGTCATCTGACTTATGAAGAAAATTATAAATGGTTTATGGAACGTAAATAGCGGCGCCCTAAAAGGGAGCCCTGAATCAGGGCCCCCTTTGGAGAGATAGATATTCGATGAGAACATCAGCAGTCGGGGATACATCCTTTCCCGTGAGAACCGATTGCTTTCAATAGATCATACAGTTTCCGGTCAGCCAGAAATAGAAGCCATCCCACAGCGGATATTTCTGCGGAATCTGCATGAAGAGATGTTAGGACAGTGACAGACTGTGAATGGAATAAAAAATACAATGATTGGTCTGGCTGCGGAAGCGGTCGGGAAGGAGGACAATTATGCAGAACTTGTTTGGAGTATTAGATGAAGTGGAACAGGTAACAGATGAAATGTATAAAAATGCGGAAATGTTACTGGATTTATATCGGAAGGTAAAGTTTCGTGTGTATAGAAATCTTGAGGAAATAGATGAAGAACTTTATATAGAGGATAGAAAGAATCTAACTCTATTATTGAACAACATACTTGATTTTGATTCCACAATAGAAAAGAGGAGAATTCAAGAACGACTTGCATCAAATAATTTCAATTTGTGTTTACTCGAAATAATGGAAGATGCACTGCTAATTGTAAAAAGATACCCGGATGATGGAGAATTATTTTATCGGCTATTGCGATACAGGTACTTTGATTCGTTCAAGAATACGAATGAAGATGTTATGATGATGCTAGAAGATATGCCATATACAACATACTACAGAAAGAGGAAAAAAGCCATTCGTTTGTATGCAGCGATGCTTTGGGGAGTAGCCAGAAAGGTACAGGCACAATAATGTGCCTGTTACCGTTTATTGGTAATCATCATGCTCAATGTCTTTCGGATTTTGCATTCGTCGGGCTATTCGGTGAGCATCTTCATCACGACCAATGATGATTTGGTTTTGAGAGTAACTGTGGTGGCGTAATTTAATGAGCGTCTTTTTGGCATCATATTCACTAAGATATCCAGATTCTTTGGTAATTAAGGTTTCGTTAAAAAAGTAGATTTCTCTTTTACGAGGAGCAAGCAAATCTTTATAATTATCCCAGAATTTTTTGATATCAGTATCAGTTGCCGCAAGTCGCTCAAGTTCTCGTTCATCCAATAAGTAATTGTATGGGTTTGTATTAAGTAATCCGCGAATTAAGTCATCTTGTGAATCGTCAGGTCTTTCGTGAAAAAGAACTATTTTTTGGAAAAATGGACCATTATCATGCTCTGATGATTCTGTTATCATACCACCAATCCTAAAATACAAGGGACCATTTATAAACACTTGATGATTGAAAAAAATGTAGTAGAAACGTCCGTCCTGATCGACAAAGTCCAAATATATATTATGATTCAGTGTAGATTCCATTGGAAAGCAAGTACAGCGTTTGACTTTTATTTCGTCAGGTTTTTGAAACTGATGAACAAGTTGTTTGTATTCAAAATAAGCTTTTGAGCCATTGTCGGGATCAATATTAAAGGTAATTGTACCTTTGATTAAATCTTCCCTTTTCTTCAGGGAGTAAGGATATGGTGTGTTAAATGAAGAATCAGTTCCGGAGATTTTGAAAAAATAACAATGAAATTTTCCATTATAACTGGTATCCAATAACAACTGTTGATGTGGTGTTTGCTTATAACTGTTACTTGTGGAGAAAGAAGACTGATCAGGAAAAGCTAATATTTCGCCTGGATCACATCCCCACCAATCGCACATTGCGAGAACGGCGGAAATATCAATTTTTTGAATACCGTCACTATTGGAAAAAAAGTTCTGTATAGTTGTTTGGCTTGTGTAGACATGGTAGTTTTCTTTTAAATAATTATGGATTGCACCAGGTCCAAGTATATTTTTATCTGAACGTGTTTTACAATATTCTTCTCGCTTCTGCTTTAATCTTTGACGTATTGCATTTATATGTTTCTGACGAATATCGGTGGTTTGGGAATTATTTTTTTGTGGCTGATTCATTATTATGCACCTCCATGAAATACCTTATAATAAAACTATATACCTGATACAGGAATAAAACAATACCTTGAATAAGGTATAAAAATAAATAAACATGTTCTGGAATAGGGTATATATTCGTGATACACTATAAATATCAAAGGGGCCCCATGAAAGTGTCTTAGGATAATAAGGAGGTACGATCATGGAAGAAATGTTACGCAAGACCAAAGTATTACTAAAATCATACCAGATGGCGAAATTTGCAGTGATGGTTAGAACACAGGAAGTGGAAGATGAACTTTTTGACAGTGATATGAAGTCTATAGAAAATCTTATTGATTCTGTTTTGGGAGAAGATTTAATGCTCAATGGAAAATATCTTGAAAATAAATTGGTAGAAGTGCGTGCTACAGCCACGTTGCTACATAGAATGGAGCTGTGTTTACAATGGCTTCGCAAATATCCAGGGAAAGGTGCGATATATTATGACATGCTATATCAGTTTTACTTTTCGGGGTTCAATAATGGACACAAGGTGGTTGCGGAAATGTTTGATATGTCAAGAACCACTTACTATAGATATTTTAAGGAAGCAGAAATTACATATTCTAAATTATTATGGACTAATAATCTTACAGAGGGGAGTGAAACATAAGTGAAACCGTATTGGTACTAAAATGGAAGATAAATGAAAGAGTGCTGGTACTGACTTGAAAAAATCAATATGCTAAACTTGATATGCTGAGAGAAATAGACCTTCGCAGACAGTTGTTTGTGGAGGTTTTTCTTTTCTCAAATATTTAGGCGTATGGCTGTGCCCGGAAGGGTATGGCCTTTTTTTATGCCCAAAATGAGGTTACATATTTGTTATGTTGTTTCGTTTTCGGCATAAATGCCGGAAGGGAAAGGCATATCGAAATGCAGGCAAAAGGCTGGCACTATGCCAGATATCCATGACCTTCGATTTGTTGCAAATCAATTTAATCGACAAATCGGAGGAACAATCATGGAAGAAAGAAAATACACATTTTACGACAGATATCAGAAGGTGAAATACGCTAATATTACTGCAGAGGAGCTGGAAGTTCTTAATATTTCTTATAATAAGGAACATTATATGTTCGACCAGCAGCATCAGAGAAATAATACAGTATTATTTTGTGGTTTAGAGTCAGAAAACGGTTGTGCGACAGACTTTATAGCAGATAGAGGATGTGACATTGCATCGGACATCACAACCGAGATCTTCTTCAAAGAACTCTTCAGTGATCTGACAGAGAAAGAAAAGAAAATCGTGAGCGATTATTTTATCATGGGGAAACAGGTCAAGAAGATAGCAGAAGAACTGGGCATCAGCACACGTCAGGTGAGCAGAGACAAGAACAGTGCTTTGGCAAAAATGTTAAAGAGAATGAAAGCAGCTGGATATGAATCATATACTGAGGCAGCAGGTGCATTTCTGCAGGAAAGCGATTATATTCCAACACAGATGGAGACGCAGAATTCTATTATGAAGAAAAGGACCGGAGAAGTGAGACTGCCATCGGATCATAAGATGAAAAAATAAATGTAATTGAAAAAACCAATCATCAAAAAAGGGCACTGGAGAAAAAACCAATGCCCTACTTTAATTTCAGTATATCATTCGGTGTGCAGTCCAAAAATTCACAGAGTTTTGCAAGTATTGTGAAGTCAATCCTGGTTACTTTATTTTTGCAGTAGTTGTTAAGCTGTGTGCGCTGTAAATTACAGGCTTCACAAAGCTTGTTTTTGCTGATATTCTTTTCTTTAAGTAGATTTTCCAAATCCATATATACAATCATAACGGCACCTCGTCTTTTCTTAAAATTATAAATACAACTGTATTGAAAAATAAGCTGTGCTGTCATACACTTGTATTATAATACAGGGGTATAAAGGAGCGAGAAGATGAGAAAAAGGTGGTTTATCAGTCTGATAATCGGTATAATAATTACAGGTGGTTGTCTGGGATATCTCCAGTTTGGAAGAGATATGGATGTGTATGGTTCCCATGCAATGACAGCGGACAATTACCATGAGGAGCGTTTGACGGTAGTGGTAAATAAACTGTATGTAGAGGATCAGAAAGTATGTGCAGAAGAAATCGTGAAACGTTGCAGGGAAAATTCATTTAAAAGTGTGCGGTTCAGCTACGATCAGTCGATTCCGAATGCGTTATATGTGACGGCATATTCATCAAAGCGACAGGCAGCAAAAGGAACACAGATGTTTTCGTTTTCTTACATGCCGGAGGATGGCAATGGAACGTATAATATTGTTAATGATTCGGATAAATTTATGTTGAAGCTGGAGAAATAACACAGCTGATGATACAGCTTAGAAGAGTAGGAGTGAAAGAATGGTAGAAGATACTATGTTTTCCGGGGAATCAAAAAATATTGAGTACAAGGTATCCTTACCTGATAAAAGTGAAAAGTACATGAAGACAATCGTAGCTTTTGCCAATACACAAGGCGGCAAGCTGATTGTTGGAGTAGATGATAAAATACACCAGATTGTTGGTGTGGAAAATGATGTGTTGTTTCAGCTGATGGATGGAATTGCCAATGCAGTTTCTGATTCCTGTGTGCCACAGATCATTCCTGATATTGAACCACAGACAGTAGACGGGAAAACGGTCATTGTTGTATCAGTAGAAGCTGGAAAGAACAGACCGTATTATCTGAAATCAAAGGGAAAAGATAATGGTACTTATATCCGTGTAGCAGGTACATCAAGACAGGCATTTCCGGAGAAGATAAAAGAACTGGAAATGGAAGGAGCCAGAATCTCATGGGATGAGCTTACTTGTGTGGGTTATCCTGTTTCAGAGGAAGCAACAGAGAAACTTTGTCAGGATATCGAAAAGTTCCGGAAGAAAGCAGGAATGTCAGAACATTCTGTAAAGAAAGAGCAGCTGATAAACTGGAAAATCTTGAAGCAGAGCGAGGGACAGCTTCTGGCAACGAATGCCTATGCGTTGCTGACATCGGATTATTTTCCGTTCTCCAAAACACAATGTGCGGTATTCAAGGGAACAGATCGTGCAGTGTTTCTGGATAAGAGAGAATTTACAGGACCGATTTATACACAAATTGAAGAAGCAGTAGATTTTGTATTGAGAAATATTCGGCTTGGAGCAACAATTGACGGATTGGTGCGAAAAGAGAAATATGAGTTACCACCGGAAGCAATCAGGGAAATGATTATTAATGCCCATTGTCACCGTAACCTGTTGGATGAATCTTGTATTCAGGTCGCAGTTTATGATGACAGACTGGAGGTGACTTCTCCGGGTGGATTATATAACGGATTAACTTATGAGGAAGTCATGAATGGTCATTCTAAGATCAGAAATAAGGGAATTGCCAATATATTCAGCCAGATGGGACTTGTTGAGGCATGGGGAAGCGGAATAAAAAGAATCCTCAATGCCGCAGAAGAGTATGGACTTTCGAAGCCGAAATTTCAGGAATTCGATAATATGTTTCGGGTAGAGCTGTTTCGTAATTCATTTCCGATGATAAATGAAAAAGAAAACATCGGAGAAGCATCGGAGAAGCATCGGAGAAGCATCGGAGAAACATCGGAAGTAGAGTGGAGAACAGACCTCAACGATACACAGCAAAAGATTATAAAATTGCTTTCAGAAGATCATCAATTATCAGCGGTTAAGTTAGCTGAAAAAATCGGTGTTGCCAGTCGAAATATAGAGAACAATATTAAGAAGTTAAAAGAGTATGGTATTCTTATAAGACATGGCTCTCCAAAGAATGGTTACTGGGAGATTGTAGATAAAGATCTACAGGAGTGAGAAATAAATTAGTCCAAGATTAGTCCAAGATATCTCAAGATTAGTCCAAGAGAATATATATATAAATAACAAAAATAGATTGACATTTTGTAGTAATCAGTAGTAAACTGTACTTGTGGAAGGGAAGTGATATGTTTGGCTAGAAAAACACCAAAAGATGGCAAAGAAGAAAACATACGAGTACGGGTGACTCCAGAACAAAAACAGAGACTTGTTGAGTATGCAGAAAGACACTATCAGAGCATGAGTGGTGTTGTATGTCAGGCATTGGATCTCCTGTACGCAAGAGAAGAACAACAAAATAATAAAGAGTAAAATGGAGTTATTTTGGAGTTTATTTCTTCATAAGCGGTGCGAAAAACACAAAATTAGAACATACGTTCGAAGTATGAGCCTCTAATAACAGCCTTTGCGTGTCATGAAACGCAGTCCGCAAAGGAGTTTGAGTGATGAAATGGGTTTTGAGAAGCTAGTATTTATGCGGATTCCAAACAAAATTGTTTAGGTGTTGGCAACGATTTGGCAACATTTTTCACATCACGCATTAAATAATTACATCAATGGCATAAGAAAAACCTTGCTGATTTTCAGATATGTAACTGAATATCGGCAAGGTCTTTTTATGCTTATTTCTGCTTTTTCTTTTTAGCTGTTTTCTTTTCTTCTTTCTCGATTTTCTGAAATTCTTTCATAAGCATATCGCTGACCGCCTGTGAGGGGACTTTTGCCCAATGCTTTGAAGTGTCCAGTTCGGGGTACTTGTACCGCCACTGGTCGTATTCCTCTTTGGTAATCTCGCCCTGTTCCAGTTTGGCGGCTTGCTCCTGCCATGCGTGGAACATATCAAACATGGACGTATAAGTGGAATAGTCGGAGTTGTCAAGGCGCAGACAGATTTCCCCGTCAATCTCCCCGATTTTCAGCCCGTACATATCTTCCAACGCAAAGAGCGTGTGCATAAGCCCGGTATAGGTATCAATATCCGGCACTGTGAGGGCGTGGGTGCTTATATCAAAGATACCCGCCATTTCTTTTACAAGGTCGTGCTTTGGTGTCCTCGCTTCGGTTTCATATTGTGCCATGCGGACATCAGAGGTCTTTCCGAGAAAGCCAAGGATTTCGCCCAGTTGTTTCTGTGTCATGCCTTTTCGGTTGCGGAAAAAGCGGATACGTTTGCCGATTGCCATAATAAAACCTCCGTTGTAGTGAAAGTGGTACAGCCTTGCATGACTGTACTTAAACAAATCTGTTGAAGTTAGTATAACATGGTGCAATAGGAATAGCAAGAATAACTTAAATAAAAAAAGTTAAGATTTTCTCACAAACCACTTGACTTAACGGAATTTATTTAGTATCATATCAACAAGACTTAAACAAAAATAGTTAAATATTGAAAGGAGAGGGTATCCGAATGACAGAGAAATCATTTATGACAGTGGAGGAAGTGGCAGCGGAACTGCGTGTGTCAAAATCGAAAGCCTACCAAATAGTGAGGGAACTGAAAGCAATTAACCGTTTTGTAGTTTCCTATATTATCAAATATGTAGTATACTTAATATATCAAACGAGATGAGGAGGCTGTCAAATGCCAGGTTCACACAGTACGTTATGTATAGATAGTTTTTATCCGGAAACGGAATTAAAGATAACAGAGATACAACAGGATAAGGAGCAGATTTTAATACGAATG
>NZ_CALPDG010000014.1 GCF_943193195.1 Mediterraneibacter agrestimuris
TGGGAGTCGCTATAAAGTTCGTCGGTAGCTACGCCTAAGTGGACTTTCACCACAGAACAAGGGCATGCCCGTCATACCTAAAAAAGACACCCAGAACTTCCATTCTGAATGTCTATATTTGTTTTCAATATTCTATTTTGGTCCTATCGACTAAAAGTGCACCGCACCTTAAAACTTACCTCCCGGTCTTTTGAGTCGGAACTAAAACCACTTGTCTATCCTTAACTGAATATACAAAAGCTAGATTCCAAAATCATATTAACACAAGATGTAGTATGAGTTAACGTCCGAATTTTTATATATACAGAAAATGGAGAAATACTTATCCTCTCCCCATTATTTTCTTTTGTATTAAACGACAGGGCATAATAATCATAACCAAAGCTTCCACTTCATTAACTTACAGTAAAATTATTCAAGTTTGTTTACAGTCACCACCCGGAAGGATGGTCTACTTTTAGCTAAATACTGGCTATAAAGTTTTTATCACCTACTATCAAAAAATTTATTCAAGTATTTAACTAAACTAGTTCTAGATTATACACACAAATCTCTTCGACTATACCATAATTGTGCCACTCCTGCTGCCACTAAACTAATGACAACACCAGTTATTATCAATCCACCTTTACTTTCCTCCCCTACAAACAAATCCGTAGCATTTGCAAAATAAAATGGTGTTACATATTTTAAAAACTTTGCATCTGTAATTGTATGATATATAATATCAGCTAAATACATAAAAATTGCAATTCCAAGTGACAAACCAATCTGCTTTCTGTGACAAAATGATGATATTAAAAAGCATATACTTCCAATTTCAAATTGCATAAAGAAAGCTACAAGATGATAGATACAATATTCATATAATTTAATATTGGCATCAACTGCCAAAAAACTTATCCCTTCAAAAATGATACAAAAAATATTAAAAGTAATAACTAAAATAAGCATTGCTACATATTTCCAAAATACAATAGCGTGTCTATTCGAAGGAAAAACATATATAAATTCTGCTGTATGTCCTTCTTCTTCTTTAGAAAGAAGAGAAGCACCTATCATTGCAGCAAACATTGCACCCCCTAATGAAAAAATAACACTAATTGTTGTAGCATAATAACCTTCCATTGTTGCAATGCTAATTTTGCTCATTCCCAGTGCATTTGATATATTTTTCATATTTGAAAATGTTTCTGCCATATCTTCCATTCCTTCAGTCATACTTGGAAACAACAAAATGCACCCCAAAATACTTATTCCTACACAAAGACTCCATATAAAAAACACTTTAAAATTCATCTTCAATTCATGTTTTACAAATGTCATGCTACTTACCTCCTTCATTTTTATTATAATAATGTATGAAGAGCTCATCTAAAGAAGGTTCTTCAATAAGTACATCATCAACTGACTGACCATCTAATTTATGTATCAATTCTTTCATCGAGCCGGTATAGGAAAATGTTTCAACTTTATTATTATGCCATATTTTTACGAAACGCAAATTGGTATGCGACATTTTTTCTATACTATCTTCTTTTAATACACATCCATTTTTTATGATTGCTGCACGTGTACAATACTTTTTTACTTCAGATAAAACATGCGATGATAAAAAGCATGTTGTTCCATTTTGATTAGCTTCTTTAAGAATATTAAAAAAAGTTTCTTGCATCAATGGATCTAATCCAGATGTCGGCTCATCTAAAATCAATAATTCAGGTTTGTGTTGTAATGCACAAATGATACTAACCTTTTTCCGATTACCTAAAGATAATTCTTCAACTTTTTTTTCCAATGGAACTTCAAGTATTTCACATAATCGGTTACTTTCTTTTTTACAATTCAATTTTCTTGCGTCTGCTGCTAATTGTATTACATCTTTTACTTTCATAGTAGGGTAAAACATAGTTTCAGAAGGCATATATCCAATATGTGCACGCATTTCTGAAGGGCTATGATACTCATTTCCTAATAACTTAATATTTCCTTTTTGATACTGAATCAAGCCAAGCATACATCGGATTGTTGTTGACTTTCCAGCTCCATTAGGCCCCAGAAATCCATATATTTCACCTGCTTTAACTTTTAATGAAATGTCATCTACACCTTTGTGTTTTTTATAATATTTTTGAAGATGTTCTATTTCTATTGCATATCCTTTGTCATCTTTCATTGTTAATTTCTTCATTTTTTATTCCTCCTTGTTTTTTGTAATTATCCAATAGAAAGTTTAGTCTCTTTGTATCAATTTTTCTTTTTAATTTATTTATTAAAAATATACAGGTATAGCAAGAAAATATATATCCCCAAAAAACAACTGTATTTATCCAACAAGAATCAAACCACTGCAATATCTGAGAAATTGCTGTATATAAAGTAGAACATATAATTATCTTGACTACCTCTTTCTTTCCGAGGCTATCAGCTTCATCAAAATTTTGTAATAAGTAAACTTGAACATACCCCATTAAATAGCAAACAAAAACAATTTCCATTAGATACAAAATATTAGCTTTCAAAGAATGTTGAATAATTTGATAAATATAATAATAAAAAGTAACACATATACTATAAATACTTGCTTTATACTCAATAGCAATTTCTCTACTTAAAAATTGACTCCATCTATTATTCATCCTGATACCCCTCTTGTAAAATTTGCCGCAATCTACCAGAATATTTTCTAGAAATAATTACTTGCTCACCGTTTTCCATTGTTGCACGAATTCTACTATATGGTTCGCTTTTTAAATTACTAATTTTATAAATGTTTAAAATCATCGATTTAGAGCATCTAAAAAAGCCTCTCTCTGAATAAATTTCGGTTAATATTTTAAGCGTTTGAGAAAGTTTAAAAACATGATCGAAAGTATATGCAAATGTTGTTCCATCAACATTTTCTATGTACAATATTTCTTCTGGAAGTAAAAATATCATTTTTTCGTTTTCTGATGCAACAATTTTTCTACTTTTCCCGTGAACAATTTCGACTAGCGTTTGAAGCGTTTTATTCATTTCTCTATAACGAATGATAATTTCATTTTCCCCTTGAAAAATCTGTTCCATTGTAAGTTTCACAAATACTAAGTCCTCCCTTCTTTACTGATAGTATAGCAAATAAGAAGATAAACTCAATAGTAAATGGGGTAAGTTGCAAATCAAGAGTCTAACATACATTAATTACTTTATTTTTTATTAATCATGTATATAAATTACAAAACCAAATACTAAATCTCCTTAAAATTAGGCATTCTTTTAGAAAAAAAAGCCTCTATTCCTTCCTGCTTATCACCATATTCCATCAAAACAGCTTGACACATTTTCTCATATTGCATACCAGAATAAGTATTATCTTTATTTCCTATATTTATAGCCATTTTTGATAAGTATAATGCCATTGGAGATTTCTGGGATAAAGTATCGCTAATACGTATACATTCAGTAATTAAATCTTCTTTGTTAACTATTTTAGAAATTAGACCATATTCTATCGCCTCATTAGAAGTCAATCTTTTTCCGAGCATTATGACCTCCTTCGCCTTTGCTTCACCGATTAGCCTAATCAATCGTTGTGTACCTCCTGCTGAAGGAATTAATCCCAAAGAAGTTTCTGGAAGGGCAAAACAAGTGCTCGAGACTGCGATTCTAAAATCACATGCCATTGCAAGTTCCAATCCTCCTCCCATAGCAACACCATTTATTGCAGCTATAACTGGTGTATAATAATTTTCTATCTGATAGCATAAGTCCTGAAGATTGGTCTGCAAAATATCAAAACATGTTTTGGATCTTATCCGTTTTAGATCTCCACCAGATGAGAATGCTTTTTCTCCTATACCGGTTATAATTAGCACCTTAACTCTCTTTTTTTCTTTAAATAAATTCAAAGCTTCTATTAATTCATTAGTTGTGTGATCATCGATTGCATTATAGAATCTTTCTCTAGTTAAGGTAATAAGACCATATTTTTCACATAATATTTTAATTTTTATATTTTTAAACTCCATATTTTTCTCCTATTTCAAATCATAGAACCATGCTTCTTGAAGTTTACATGCATTTGAAAAGCATTTGCCAAGTCGTGAGGAGTGTGTTTGTTTCCGTTTTTTTCTATAGCATTTTTATAATATCTCCAGAGTTGTTCCTTATATTTTGGATGTGCACAATTATTAATGATTATCTCAGCTCTTTCTTTGGGGGATTTCCAACGTAAGTCTGCAATTCCCTGTTCTGTAACAAATATCTGTGTATCGTGCTCTGTGTGATCACAGTGACTTACCATAGGAACAACACAAGATATTAACCCATTTTGGGCCGTTGATTTTGTAGCAAAAATATTGATTTTAGAATTTCTTGCAAAATCTCCCGAACCACCTATACCATTAATGATGTTAGAACCTAATTTATGTGTAGAATTAACGTTCCCGTATATGTCAAATTCTACAGGAGTATTCATTGCTATGACGCCTAAACGCCTAATCACTTCGGCACTATTAGAAATATCCTGTGGACGTAAAATGATTCTATTCTTAAAATAATCTATATTATCAAATAATACCGTCTCTTTTGCTTTGGATAGGCAAATAGCACATGTAGAAATCCCATCAATTATACCTTCATCAAGAAGTTCAAATGCTGTATCTTGCATAGTTTCTGTATACATTTTTAAACCTTTAATTCCAATACCACGTAATCCTGCCAAAACCGCATTGGCAACTGCCCCTACGCCAGATTGGATGGGAAAGTTTTTTAATAAATCCGTATTGCTATCTAATTCTGCTCTTAAGAAACTTATAATATGCTCTGCAATTTTATCCGATTCTTCATCTTGTGGTACAAATTGTGGATATGTTCCGTCCTCGTGAGTAAAAACAATTGCTTTAATTTTACTTATCTCACATGGAATATATGTAGTTCCCACTCTATCCGTTGCCTCACATATGGGTATAATATTTGCCGATGGTGCATTACCGGCATAAAAGATGTCTGCTATTTCACTAAATTCAATTGGAATTTGAGTATTTACTTCTAAAATAATATTTTTTGCATATTTAGCTAAAAAAGGTGAAATTCCAACAGACGTCGTTGGATATATACCATTATCATCTACTTTTACACATTCAATAATTGCATAATCAATATCTATTATACCAGTCTCTATCATTCTTGGAACATGACTTAAATGTATATCAGAATATAATATTTCCCCATTATTTATACAACGTCTCACATCAGAATGGGTTTGATATGGATATCTTTTTTTGATTAAACCTTTTCTGCATAATACACCTTCTGCCTTGTCTCCAACAGAAGCAGATGTTATTAGGGTCAAATCCCCAGCTTCTATATATTGAGGAATGACTTTAGGATCTCCAGACAGAGTGAAACCACTAAATCCTAAAGTCATCCCAGGCATTATCAATTTTGCTGCTTCTGAGGCATCAGTAACCATTTTCTTTAATTCTTTTGTAACTCTATTTGTAACCATCTAATCCACTTCTTCCATATTGTTCATTAAATTTTTAACTATAGATTCCTTATGTATTTGGGAGGTTCCTTCGTAAATCTGACACACCTTAACATCTCTATATAACTTTTCCAATGGAAAGTCACTTAGATATCCATTACCTCCACATATCTGTAACGCATCAGAACATATCTGAGTCGCCATATCTGTACTAAATACTTTAGCATACGACGATAATTGTTCTGGATCGGAATTCATTTTAAGATTTTTAGCAGCATACCAACCAAGTAATCTGGCCGCTTTGATTTGAATATCCATCTCTGCAATTGTATGACCAATTGCTTGATGCTTCCAAATTGGCTTTCCATAACTATATCTTCTATTTGCATATTTCATAGACTCGTCTCTGGCTTTCCTTGCGATTCCAACGGCCATTCCTGCACAACAGATTCTATTGTATTCAATACTTTTAATAGCCAGCGAAAGCCCATTTGTCGAGTAAAGATTCTGCTCTGATGGAATAATAACATTTTTCAATTCGAGTTTCCCTATAACATTGGCCTTTTGTCCCATAGTTTGAATAGGACCACTATAGGTTACTCCATCGCTCTTCATGTCAACTATAAACATAGAAAACTCTTTTGGACTTTTTTCACCTATACGCGCAAACACTATTGCATAATCAGCAAATGGTATTGCAGATATTAATGTTTTACTTCCATTAAGTACATATACACCATTCTGATAAGTGGCTTCTGTATTAATATATGTCAGGTTACTCCCTGCCTCTTCCTCTGTGTATGCTAACGAAAATATTTTCCCATTTAACATTTCTCTAAAATATCTCTCTTTTAACTTTACATTATCACTTAACAAAATAGGAACTGTGACAGCATCTTGCACTTGTAACGCGGTTCCAATTCCTGCACATCCCCATGCAAATTCTTCGGCAATTATGTAGCGTTCTATGATACTATATCCCAGACCACCATATTCAGTAGGAATCATACAGTTCAATAATCCCTCCCTTTTTGCCAACTTAATAATTTCTAAGGGAAATGTTACCTCTTTATCATATTTTTCTGCAAAAGGTAAAATATTTTTAACGGTAAACTCATGAGCTTTATCTTTTAATTTTAATTGGTTCTCATCATAAATTATATTTAACATATATTCCTCCTTGGTCCTACACTAAGTGCTTATTTAGTTCAAAAAACTTTCGGGTTGAATTTTCGGTGCTAACATTATGATCCATAGGAGTAATCTTTAAAATTGTAGAAAGCTTATAGTTATTTATTTCATACAAATCTGTAATAATCTTTGCTATCTGCTCAGGCTGTAATATCTCATTTTTATCTACCCCTAATAAACTAGGATCTATCGCTAATTTTGTATTAACCCATCCTGGACATAAAGAATATATGTGAATACCAAATTCACTAACATCTAAATCCAAAATTTCCGATAATCGATTAAGGGCTGCTTTACTTACACCATATACCCCCGAATACTGAATTGCTCGACTTCCTATTTCCGATGAAATATTAAAAATCCATCCTCTCTCGTGCTCTTTCATTTCTGGTAACAAGTAATGAATAAATTCATAGGGAATAGTTAAATTTAAATGAATTACGGATTTCCACAATTTCATATTTATTTTATCTATTCCTCCCATTGCAACTCTTCCAGCAGCATTTACTAAAATATTGATCGCTCCTAACTTTTTTTGAACGCATTCAATAATAGATAGTACTGAGTTTTCAATCATCAAATCTTGAGCAACAACAATAGATTCACCGCCAGATTTCTCTATAATCTTTTTTACTTCTTCTAATTTCTTGGCATCTCTTGCGACTAGAGCCACTTTCACACCTTTTCGCGCTAAGGCTATAGCGATAGCTCTTCCAATTCCACTTGATGAACCTGTAACAATAGCCACATCTTTATGTATATTTTCCATTGCACAATCCTCCTATTCATCTACTAATTCCGGAACCTTAATCAAGGAATATCCACCATCTACAATGAGATTTTTCCCAACAAGATAATCAGATGCATCACTAACCAAAAAACAAATCACCCCCGAGATGTCTTCTGGATTTCCTAATCTTCCCATAGGGATTTTTTTGCGCCATTGATTTCTATAACTATCAGTAGTGAAATTCATAATTTGTGTATCAATATACCCGGGAGCTACACAGTTTAGTCTGATACCATATTTTGCTCCCAAAAGCGAAATATTTTTCGTTAATTGTGTCATTGCAGCCTTTGTCACGCTATATGAAGCTAATCCATATGATGGTACGAAATTGACATCTATTGTGCTTACCCCAAGTCCTACACCTCTAATATTGTTATCTTTCCACTTTTTAAATAACATTTTTAGTGCTGTAGAATATCCCTGATAATTAGTTTCGTACATAGTTTTATAGTCATTTTCATCATTTAGTTCATCTGTAACATACCCTATTCCTGCAACATAAATAAAAATATCTATTTTCCCAAAAAACTGCCACGTTTCTATAATTGCATTTTCAATATTTTTTTGACATTTAACATCCTTTTGTAAAACAAGACTTTTAGTTTTTGACATATCTATTATTTTTTGAATTTCTTCAAGCTTCTCTTTTCTTCTTGCGATTAATGATACGCAAGCTCCTCTTTTAGCTAATTCAAGGACAGTAGCTTTCCCTATACCAGAACTACAACCAAAGACGATTGCCACCTTTCCTGTTAAATCAAATTCTCTTTGGTTTTCTTTTGGATGTACTAATATACTTGTGCTTTTTTTTATAATACCTTCTTTAATCGGAGGTGTTACTTGATTCATTTCAAGTCCACCATCCAATACGATGGTTTCCCCAGTCATGAATCTTGAACTTTCCGAAAGCAGAAAGGACATTGTAGACTTGATATCCGCCAATTCGACGCATCTGCGTATAGCAAGTCTTCGAAAATATGACCATTCATTATTTATAGAAAAAGATTTGTCTCGTTCTGGGAAATATCCAATTTCTATATTATTATACGTGATATTTTTTTTTGCTAAATCAATAGCCTGCTGCTTAAAGAATGTAACAATGGCCTTTTGTATAGAATACGATCTAGAGTATTTAATTTCATATTTATATCTTTCAAATCCATTTGTTAATAGAACAATTCTTCCGTTATTTTGTTCTTTTAGTTTTTCTATATACTCTTCAATTTCTTCAAATATTACATTCAAATCTGTAGCTTGCGTATGTTGACAAGAAAACACTAATATTCTAGGTGTTCTTTCGATTTTTTTGCGTTTTTCTATACACTCGATATTTAATAATTCTAGAATCCTTTTAGCCAATGATCTCGCATAATCATTAGTTCCTAGAACATATGCAGAATCATCAATTGTTTTCATAAAATCCTTTTCTTTATCCTGTATATCCGTATATTTTACCAAGTGAAACCCCTCCATCAATACAAACTGTGCTTCCTGTAATATGGGCAGACTCGTCATTTACTAGGTATCTTATAACGAATGCTACATCTTTTGTAAAACCAGGTCTTTTTATTGCCATTTTCTGTAACCAATATTGCTTATATTTTTCATCTAAGAATTCTGACATAGGTGATTCTATCCATCCAGGTGCTACACAATTAATTCTAATTCCGTACTTACTATAATTTAGAGCTACAGCCTTTGAAAAATGGATCATTGCACATTTACTTACTCCATATGCTTCCAATCCCGGCAACAGTGCTCTAATTCCTCCAAGCGAAGAAACCCCCACTATATTTCCAAACAATTTAGAACTTCTACAACAATTAATATAAGTAGAAACCGCTACTCGATATCCTTCCATATTGGTTTCCCATATTTGCTTCCAAATGTCATTAGTTTTCAGCATGTTTTCTCCATCAAAGTATCCAGATGAATAAATCATTCCGTGAAATGGACCACTTTTATATGAATCACTAATAGCTTTTTGCAAAGTATCGCTATCTGTTACATCTACTTTATTTATTTTGACATTTACATGATATTTTTCCTCGATATCTGTTTTCATTTCCATTAACATATCTATACGTCTTGCAAAAAGCACTAAATCTGCACCTTCACTCGCTAGTTGATAAGCAGTTACTTTTCCAATCCCACTACTTGCTCCAATAATAAGATATCTGGACCTCTTTACAGAAGTGGTAGCTTTTACTGTTTTTAATGGATTATCTAAAATTGGCTTCAATGGATTAATGTCAATCCCTCCATTAATCTTCAGTGTTTGTCCTATCATATACGTGTTTCCCATACCATATAAAAATTCAACACCATAATACAAGTCTTCGAATATTGTTTTTCTTTTTATAATCATCCAGGGTTCTAATTCAATTGAAGTATCCTCAACATATGTCCAATAACCTAAGTCTATAAAATTTGCAATAATTTTATAAGTTCCCCATTCAAGCAATTTAGTTTTAACCCAACTTAAAAGTTCGCTTTGTGCACCATAAATTTCAGCAGCATTTGGTATTCGAGAACTTTGATCTAAATAATTCATGATGAAAATTATTTTTCCACCACCTATATTCTTCATTTTTTCAATCAGTAACTCAATTTCATGATAGATAAGTTTTCGAGGTTCTTTATCATAAGTATTGTAAAAGCTAATAATACACCCTAAAAATGGTCTATCCTCATCACCCCCTTGTTTTTTTTGAAGGCTTTCAATTATGTATTCACATTCATTTTTTAAAACTTTATTATTACCAATAATTTCATATTTTTCCATTTTATTTATCCTCTATTAGCATTATTGAACAGTCTCCACCAGCACCACAACTCATCAACATGGAGTATTTGGATTTCTTCTTTATGTATCTTTTTATAATTGGAGTTGCACATAAACTTGCAAATTTTTTTTCGCAATTTATTGACGGAGCAATTATACCCTCATTCATCATCATTAAATTACATACTAACTTCAAGATTCCAGCTATGCCTCCAATATGTCCAAACGCTGCTTCTTGGTTTGTTAAATATATTTCACCATTATATTCATTTTCTCTCCGAATATAATTTAGTGCTTGTATAAAGAATTCTTCTATAAAATCCGCACCTTCTGCGAAATCATTAATAAACCCTACTTCCCCAAGCCCAATTTTTGCATCTTTTAGTACTTCTTTCACAGATTTTCCAAAGTTGTCTGGATTACCGCAATCAAACATTCCATGCCCATTCCTTCTTGAATTACTATAATGAAGACGAAATGCTTGCGTATTTTCAGAACAATTATTTTTACTGTCTTCTCTTTCCATAATAATTGCTATAGCACCTTGACCGCATGCATTTCCTTTTGTATTCACATCGTGAGGCCTAATATCTAAAGGATTATCCGTTATTGCAGCTATTGTTTTTTCTGTTTTCATTCGGTAGGATACCGAAGAAAAATATAACGGATCATTTGAATCATCCACGCCTATAATTATTACTTTATCTACATAATTTAATAAAAGTTTTTCACTAGCAAGCTGTATGGCATTTAGTGTTGAAGCACAGCTTCCTGTTAAAGTAAGTACAGGACAATCTAATTCCAATACTTTGCTTATACCACAAGCTACACTTCCAGGTGTTCCTTGAATAAAAAAGTCAAATCCAACTTTACTTTTATTGTAGTTAAATAATTTAGTAAATTGCTTATTTACTGTTTCTAATGTAAGCATAGTTGAAGTAACTACCAATAGTGTTCTTGCATTTGAAAGTTCCTTAGAACTATAATTTGCATCTTCTAAAGCTTTTTTTGTGGCTAAAATGCCCAATAAAGTTGCTTTAGAGTATTTTTCAATATGCTTTTCAGATATATTCAATTCCTCCCTCTGCCAATTGTGTATTTTACCTGCCACCCCGATATCATAACTTTGATATTCTGGTGTCTTAGATATTACACATTCACCATTTTTTATAATTTCCCAAAATCTTTTTTTTGAATTACATATACCAAATTTTTTAATATCTGGCAAAGCAAACCCTATGCCAGTTAATTTCATATAGTCACTGCTTGGCATATACTAATACCTCCCTAACAACACAACACTGCACACACCACCTGCTTGGTAATTAAAGCTTAATGCGTAATTGAATGTTTTTTCCAATGTATTGTTACCCGGCACTGGATCAAATAGACATATTTCATCTTTTTGTTTACATCCAGCGGTAGGACAAATTTTTTTATTATTCATCATTAATAAAGTACCAGATACTCCTGTAATTCCTAATGCAGATGAATTATGCCCAAAACATGCTTCTTGAGATGTTACCGGAAGTAAATTAATTTTTTCTTTAAATAATGCTCTTAAAGCATTGGCTTCAAAAATATTAAATATTTTATCTCCCTGTGCTCCTCCATTTATATATCCAATATCATCAAGAAAATATTTGGAACCCAAACATTTCTTAATTGCTCTCACTAGAGATTCTCCTGTTTCATCAATTGACACTGCACTTGAATTATTCTCACGCGCTGTACACTGATTCAAAATTTCGCCATATATATGTGCATTCCTTCTTATTGCGTGTTCTTCACTTTCAAGAATAATAGTGGCAGAACCAATCCCGGAATTGTATCCTTCAGCTCTTTTATCATATGGTGCCATTAGTTTATTTAACAAAAATTTTGTTGGCGGAGCCGAAAAAGAGGCTTTTTTTCCTGTTTTTTCTGCTTCTTCAACTAAACCAACATATTGTTGAATAACCTCCATGTCTATACTTTCTACTCCTGTCACAACTACGCAATCTGTTTCGCCAGTTAATATCATTTTTTGTGCTAACCCAATTGAAACATTTCCAGATGCACATCCACATGAAACTGCAAACTGGGCATTTCCACTCTTTAACATAGCTGCTTGAACTAAAGCCGCATCGTTTACTGGAACAGAAATCATCAATCTATTAAACATTTTTAATGTGTCTTGTGGCGTTGTTTTTAAACAATCCATAGTTGAAAATTCAGAATAGCTGTTAAAATTAGTTGCTATAGAAGTTCTTGCCGTTATTACTGCAGCATCTTTAAAATCTCCGCTTTCAATACTTAGTCCTGCATCATCACATGCTTCTTGGCAGGAAATAACACTTAATAGATGTGTTAAATTATAGTTATCCAAATATCTTCTTGGAACGTATTTTACAAGTTTTTTCAAATCTTCTTCAGATTTTTTAATAAACCCATAATAAATACCATTATTTTCAGTACATATTTTTCCTGAAGATATAATGTCCCAAAAGTCTTTTTTAGTGATGCATAAGTCTCTCTCTCCATTCGCTTCCTGAACTCCCGGTAGTGCAAATCCCATTCCTGTTACAACAACCCTTTTGTCATTTTGCAATAAATTTTCAATCATATTTTCCACCTCTATTTATTAAAAATAACTTTTGAAGGATATCCACCTCCGTCTAATTCAATAATATTTCCTGTCATATATTTGTTTTTTACACAAAACAATACGGCCTCGCTAACTTCACTTTCTTCTGCAAACCGTTTTAATGGTACTTGATTTTTTAGTTTATCCATATACTCATTATGCCTTTCACTTTTTTCACATGCCGTTCTTAAAGCATCACCTATAATAGCACCAGGAGCAACTGCCATACAACGTATCCCATATCTAGATAATTCAACAGCAATTGAACGAGTCATAGAAATAACAGCTGCTTTTGCTGCTGTATATGCGCATTGTGCATACGCGCCTTTCCATAATGAAGTTGCTATATTAATTATAATTCCTTCAGTTTTTTGTTCGATCATAGTTGCGGCAGCTTCTCTACAACATAAGAAACTCGAAGTTTGATTAAGTAAAATTGTTCTCTCCCATTCTTCCAAACTATGCTTAATAATCGCACCTTCAGCGTTTTGATACACAAATTTTTTTGATAAATTTTTCCCAACACAGTTCACGCAAACACACAATTTACCACAGCTACCGATATACTCAAAAAGTTCTTGTACATCTGATTCTCTTGTTGCATCCATACAATATATTTCCAAAACAATACTTTCTTTTTCTGCTCGTTTTACCGCTGCATTTAAATTTCCCTTACTCTTTCCTGTTATTAATACTCTATATCCATGCATGTATAAAGCATTAGCAATTACGAATCCTATACCTCTACTTCCTCCAATTACTACAGCGATCTCTTTTTTTCCCATATACTTTCTCCTATAATCTTAGCAATGTAGCACCATAATAAATTCCGGAACCTATTGAAGGGCAAAGACAAATATCACCCTTTCTAAACTTTCCCGTTTCTAGGTTAATCGAAATAACTAGGGGGATTGATGCACTAGATACATTTGCGACCTCGCTGAAATTGGTAATAAATTTCCTATCTGTGCAATTAATATGTCTTTTAATTTCTTCATGAACTACTTCTGTTCCTGGATGTGGCACTAGCCAATCGATATCTTGCATAGATATTTTATTTCTGGAAAATATAGTATCAATAGCTCTTTTATTCAATTCAGCTGCTACTTGTGCTAACTCAGGTTTGCTTTTAACCCATCCCTCTGGCATTTTTGCCTTTACAATATCTTTCAGGGAACCATCATTTTTTAATTCAAAATCTATAATTCCACCAGTTGCATTAGTATTTTTAGTTAATACAAGTGAAGCAGATGCATCTCCAACAATTAATTCTCCTTTTGATCCAGGCCTAACTCTATGTGAAAACTGTTCTGTACAAATTATCAGGGCATTATCCACTCTATCATGTGCTTGCAAATACATGCACGCAGTCATAACTGCTGTTGCAAAACCACAACAAGCCGTACACAAATCAAAAGCCATGGCATTCTTAGCTCCAATCAGATTTGCCACCGACGGTGCCAAATCTGGAACATATCTTCTTTCTGTCCAATTTACTAAGAGTAGTAAATCTATGTCACTAGCTTTTAATTTTGCATTTCTCAAAGCATTTTCTCCAGATATTTTCGACATAAGTTCTATAGTCTCCTCATCACTAGACCAATGTCTCTTTTTAACTCCTACATTTCCAATGACTTTTTCATCTATAGAACTTGTCTTTAATGTAATACGAGAATTAACTTCTTCCGTTGTAACAACTCTTTTGGGTAAGTAATGTCCCCAACCTATAATTTCTATTCCATTTGTTTTTAAAGTACTCATATATTATCCTTTCAATTTAATATTTAAATAAAATTCCACCCCAACTGAATCCACGACCAATACTACATGTGAGAATTAAATCACCGTGTTTAATGGTACCCTTGTCAATAAATTCCGAACAACATCCAGGACCACCCACACTAGATGTGTTTCCTCTTTTGTCTATATTTACTAGCAATTTTTCCTCAGGAATTTTTAGTTTTTCTTTAAGTTGTTTAATGATATTAATATTTGCTTGATGAGGAATAAACCAGTCTACATCTTCTATTTGTAATTTGTTTCTGCTTAATATTTCTTCCGTTACTTCTGTTAAAACTTTTGGCGCAATTTCACCGACTTTTTTACCCTTCATCAATACTTTATTTTCATCATCAATATCAAATGCTTCAAAATAATTGCCATCTGAATGGATCACCACATCAATTAAATCTGATTCTTTCTTATCACATATTTGCCATATAGCAGCCGCTGCTCCTGCTCCGAATAACGTAGAATTTTTAAATTTAAAATTTAAGATATTCTTAGGACTTTCTACACATACTATTAATGCATTCTTTTTATTCATTGAATGTAATAATGCTGCTGCTGCCATAGAAATATTTACAAATCCTAAGCATGCAACTGCCGTAAGATCGAAACAAAAAACATTGTTCAATCCAAGTTCTCTTTGCAAGGGTGGTGCTATGTCCATATACTTATTTGATGTTGTGGATGGATTACATACAGGACGTGCTGTAGCACTAGTGCAAATTAAAATATCTATTTCGTCTTTATCCAAATGCGCCTTTTCCAATGCATCCATAGCAGCATTTTTAGCCAAATCAACAAAAGATATTTCATTGTTATCTGCCCAATGTCTGGTATGAACTCCTGTATGTTCTACTATCCAGTCAGCACAAAAACCAAATTTCTGTTCTATCGCCTTATTGTCTATTGGATCTCCTGGAAAGTAATGACCCATACCTAAAAGTTTAACTGGCGCCTCAATATTTTTTGGTATTATATTTTTCATAATTTCCTCCCTCTTAGGCTTTAAATAGAATTCCGCCCCAGTTGAATCCTCTCCCAAAGCTACACGTAAATATTAGATCACCTTTCTTTATCTTTCCCATATGATAATACTCTGATAAACAACTAGGGCCACCAACACAAGATGTATTTCCTCTTTTGTCTATATTAATCAACATCTTATGTTCTGGTATCTCCATTTCTTCTTTAAGTTGGTTGATAATATTAACATTAGCTTGATGTGGTATGAACCAATCTATATCCATTATTTTTAGATTATTCCTTTCTAAAATTTCTTTTGTGACATTAATTAAAGATTTAGGGGCAAACTCTCCAACTTCTTTTCCTTTCATTAATATCTTGTTGCTATCATCAATATCAAAGGCATTAAAATGAGTTCCATCTGTATATAAGGAAACATCTAACAAATCCGAATCTGATCTAGCACATTTTTCCCATATTGTGACCACAGCTCCCGCTCCGAATAAAGTAGAATTTTTATAATTAAAGTTTAGTACCGGCTTAGGATTTTCAACACATACTACCATTGCTCTCTTTAAATTCATTGCCTTTAACATCGAAATTGCAGTTATTGTTGCATCAATGAATCCCACACACGCAGCTCCACCTATATCAAAACATAATGCATTACTTAAATTCAATTCTGCCTGTAAAGGCAATGCAATATCCATATACTTATTACTTAATGTTGATGGATTAAAGAATGCTCTTGTTGTAGAACTTGTACAAACAAGAATATCTATATCTGTTACAAGGATTCCAGAATTTTTCAATGCATATTCTCCAGCTTTTTTTGCTAAATCTACAAATGTTTCTTCGCCTTCCTTAGCCCAATGTCTACTTTTAACTCCAGTATGTTCTACTATCCAATTTGAATCAAATCCATATTCTTTTTCTATTGTATTATTTGTAACAGGGTCTCCTGGAAAATAATGTCCAATGCCCAATAGTTTCCCTGGTGCATTGATGAATTTTTGCTGCAAATTTTCTTTATTCATTTCCTATAAACTCCTTTCCTATCAATCTCCCATACCACTTTTCGTTCTTCTTCTGAGATTTCTTGTTCATACTTAAGAATTTCTTTAATTTGATTCTGTTCCCATTGTGAATATTCTGACAATGCATTTTGTGGAGTAATATATTTTTTCTTAGCATCATACCAAGAATTTAACTTAAATTTACCGTCCTCCTTTTCAAATTCTCCAAAAGTAGTTACTATAGAACAAATATTTGCACCCGGACTTGTAATAAAGTTTACTTTATTCACTAATTTCTTTTTTCCTGGTACACAAACAACAATACAATCTGTAACCGAAGCAATATCATTAGCACCCCCTGAACCTGTCATATATGTTCCATCAAATAATTGTGAAGAATTAATATTTCCGTAACAATCTATTTCTGCTGCTCCTATAACTCCTAAACATGTTCGTTCAAATCCCACCTGTGTACCTAACGTTTGAAGAATATCGCATCGTTGCTCAGTAGTATCTGCAATCTTTTGACTAAACAGAAATACATCTCCATCTACCGCCGTCATCCCATAAAATCCTAATTCAGCCATAATATGAATCCCGATACCTTCTTTATTAAGGATTCTTTGTGCTACCCATGTAGCTATGTGAGACATTCCAATACCCGCTAAAATTGTTTTGTAATTTCCTTTTTTTACTTTTCGTATAATAGTTCTAGCGGCTAATATAATTAAAATTTCATTTAAAGTAAGCTCTGAATCAATGTTTATATCCTCATACTGTTTTTTTCCTTCATGGATAAACTTCCAATTATGTTTGGTAATACGTTTCCAATAATCATGTGAAAAGCACTTTTTTATATTATCCATATACCACTTTTGAGCTGTTAAGGGATCTGAAACTAATTCACGTGCTTCAACAAAATAATCGTAATCATCATAATAATTTTGAATTCCTTCTATACCAAATGTACGTACAGCCTGCGGGTATGCGCCATACGGGACTTCACAGACTCCCAATACCCGGCTACCTGGAATAATTACTTTATCAGAATGCATCTGAAAAGTATTTGCATCCACTATCTTTTCTACTGTGGCAAGAACACCTTTTCTAGCCGCTAGACATCCCCACTGTCCTTCTCCAGATGGTGAACTTAGTATTATATTTCCGTTCGTATCTGCACACACTCCATGTACTACTGTAATATCTGGAAATAAAGACTTAATTAATCTTATTTTTTGGTCTTTGTTCTCTCCAACTAATATGGTGTTAGTGTAGCTTGAATTTTCCAAATCACTTTCACCTAAAGAATTTGTCACCATATAGGGTAAGTTTAATGCACCGCCCATTAGTCTTAATACAAAAGTCAACAATGAAACCATCTCTATTTCAAATGGTATATGATATTTTAATACATTAGCATACAAACTGTTTGTCCTTGGTTTCGGGTAGTTATCTCCTAAAAACCCTGTTATTACTTTTTTTGCTATTCCTGATATTGCAATTGCATGTAAATTTCCGTGCACTGCTGTAACGCTAAATGTAAATTGTGGATTTTTTTCTTCAAACATTCTAATCATTGTATTAATTAAGGCATTAGGCCTAGCCATTGTAGAAGCAATATGGATATACATTTTCTCTTGAACATTTTCCTCTATCATTTTTTCCAAATTATCGTATATAATATTTTTCATCTCACTGCTCCTATAGCACACATTGAACTTTGGCTTCCCATTGCATGTGCCATGGAAATGATTAAACTAACATCACAAGCCCTGCTTCCTTCTGTAATATGATCCAAGTCACATTCAGGATCTGGCTGTTCAACATTTATTGTTGGACACAATACTTGTTTTTTAATCATCAGCGCACTTGCTGCCACATTTAAGATTCCCGCTGCTCCAAACAAGTGACCATATATAGGTTTAATTGATCCTATTGGCGGACACTTCTTACCATTTATTAATTTTACTATTCTACATTCTGCTAAATCATTGTAATAAGTAGCTGTTCCATGTGCACAATAATATGATATCTCCTCTGGCTTTTTCTTAATTTCCTTGAGCATTTCTTCCAACATTTGTGCATTCTTATTTCCTGTTATATCCATACGTGTAGCATGTTCTGCTTCGTTTGTTACAGATGTTCCTAAAACTTCGCAATATATTTTTGCATTTCTTTCTTTTGCATGCGAAAGCTTTTCAATACAAATAGCTACTGATCCTTCTCCCAAAGCAAATCCTTCTCTATTTATGGAATATGGACGCATAGCTCTCTTAGGATTTTCCTTTTCGTGACTCATAACAGAAGTTTTTTCATCAGAATAGAGACCTAAAACTGTTTTGCAGATAGGAAATTCTGTTCCAAGAACCAACATAACATCTTCATTTCCACATTCCAACTCGTTTAATGCCACTCTAATTGCTTGATGTCCGCCAACACATGCGCAACTTAATGTAGTTACAAATCCTTGTATATTTCTATAAATCGCATACAGTGATGCGGTAACACCATTCAATCCAGAAAATAAACTATTACTACAAATTAACTCTTGATCAGTACCGGCATGTAGCAATACATTTGCCCAATATCCCTGAGTTGAACGGGATGTTGACTCTACTATACCAATTCGTTTGGGTGAAATATCGTCACGACTTAGACCACTACTTACCATACAATTTTCTAGTGCAGACATGCCAATTAAAATCTCTCTTGAATACTTTTGTGCAAACCGCTCTTCAAGATCTGGTAAATATTTTTGGTAATCAAAATTCTCTATTTCAGCTGCAACTTTCACTTTAAAGTTATCTACTTTTACACTACTAATAAAATCCAGTTGTGAATTTCCCTCAGACAAATTTCTCCATAAAGTATCTTCATCAAAAGTATTTGGTAACATAACTCCTAATCCGGTAATAACATATCTTTCTTTCATAAATATTCTCCTTTACTTCTTATAGCGGAATAATTCCATGTTTCTTTTCAGCACTATTTTTTCTTTTGGATTCTAAAAATTGGATGGTCTTAAATATACATTCACGAGTATTCTCTGGTTCAATTACATCATCTACAAATCCTATTTCCAACGCCCTTTTTACACTTACATATTTTTCTCTATAGTCATCACTTAATTCTTTGATTTTATCCTCTACATTATCTGAATCTGCAAGTTCCTTTTTATAGATAATTGGAATTGCACCTTTTGCCCCCATCACAGCAATTTCTGTATTCGGCCAACTATATACAAAATCTATCCCCATGGACTTACACCCCATTGCCAGACAGGCTCCACCATATTCCTTACGAAGTATTACAGTAATTCTTATTGTTGTTGCCTCAGAATATGCATAAAGCATTTTTGCTCCATGCCGAATGATTCCCTTCTTTTCTTCTTTAGGACCAGGTACAAATCCCGGCGTATCGACTAATGTTATAATTGGAATATCATAAGCATCACAATATCGAATAAATTTTGCTGCTTTATCTGATGCATCAGTGTCTAATATCCCCCCTAAATAGTTAGGATTGTTTGCTACTATTCCAGTTAGTACATCTGATATTTTGGCAAATACGGTAACAATGTTTGGAGCAAATTCTTGATTGACTTCCAATAGGCTATCATCATCACAAATGTATGCTATAATTTTTTTAACATCATATGTTCTTCTTGGATCAGTCGGTAAAATATTATCAATTTTTACATTATTATTTTTAAATAATCTTTTCTTTGAGCCTTGAGGAGAATAAAATAATGGTATTTTAACCTTTTCTTTGACTGAACTTGGTAATGTTTTAATTAAATCTTTTACCTGGTTATAACATTCTTTCTCGTTATTACATCTAAATTGTGCTACTCCTGATTCCTGCGTATGTACTTTTACTCCTCCGAGTTCCTCTGCAGAAGTCTCTATTCCCATAACTTCTTTTACCACTGTTGGACCTGTCAAAAACATTTTGCTGAGATCGTCAATGAGAAAAATAAAATCTTGTAATGCCGGAGAATAACAAGCTCCTCCAGCACATGTGCCAGCAATTATTGCAATTTGCGGTATCAAACCTGACGCTTTCGTATTACTACGAAAGATTTTTCCGTATGCTTCAATTGCTAAGACACTCTCTTGAATTCTAGCTCCACCTGAGTCTAGTATTCCAATAACCGGACAACCGATCTGTATAGCAAGTTCAATAATATTTGCAATTTTTTCTCCATGCGTGCTTCCTACAGTGCCTCCTGCTATAGTAAAATCCTGTGCATATATGCAAACTTTTTTTCCCTCTATAGTTCCAAATCCTGTAATAACAGCATCATAGTCCTTTTTATCTTTCCCATCTGAGAAACTCATGATATCGACTGTACCAGCATTTACCTCTACAAAACTGCCGTTATCTAAAAGCATATTAATCCTTTCAATTGCATGTAGCTTCCCTTTTTGATGTTGCTTTTCTATATTGTATTGTCTCTTCATATTTGATTTTTCTCCTCCCTCAAAGAATCATTCTGTTCTCCAAGTCTTGGTACATCCTTATTGCTAACCTTCTTTATTGTCGAAAAATTTATTGGATTTTCCAATAATATATTGTCAGTAAGCAGTTTTTTCTTTATTAAATTTTCTACAAATTTTACATCTTCTATCTCAACAACCGGTGCCACACAAGCATCTTTATCCTCTAGAATCATCATCCACTCCTTTTGGGTTTTTTGAAGTATGATTTCACTAATGCAGTATCTTAACTCTTTCATTGCATTATCATCATCTATAAGTTCAACATATTCGGGATGTCCTATTGCGTCACAAAATTTCTTCCAAAACTTCCATTCAATGGCTGCTACACTAATCATTTTTTTATCCTTTGTTTTATATACTGAATAATTAGCATATGCACCATATAAGGTATTGCTATCAAATTTAGGTTTTTCTCTACTTGCCAGGTAATTAGGGAGAATTATTGGCATACAATTTCTATAAATACCATCCAAAATAGATATATCAATATACTGTCCTTCTCCCGTTTTTAGTTTATTTATATAAGCAATCAATATTGCAACAATTGTATTCATGGATGCACTTATGTCACTAATCAATATTGGGGGAACAATTGCTTCTATTTTGGTATCTACTATATTTTTTGTCATTAAATCTAATAATCCGGAATAACTAAGATATGTCAAATCATGCCCTGCCTTTAAAGACATACTTCCATATTGTCCAAATCCAGAAATAGAACAGTAAATAATGTCCGGCTTTATGTTACATACACTTTGATAATCTAACCCCGCCTTTTTCATGACTCCAGGCCGAAACGATTCAACTATAATATCTGTATGTTCTATCAATTTTAATATTTTTTTATAATCTTCTTTGCTATGAATATTTACAGCTATACTTTTTTTTCCTCTATTTAGAGAGGCAAATGCTGCTCCAAATTCCCCTTCCTTTGCTTCATATTCCCTTAAATAATCACCTTTTACAGCTTCTTCAATTTTGATTACTTCTGCCCCAAAATCAACAAGTATTTCTGTGGCATAAGGCCCCGGTAACAATCTTGAGAAATCTAGGACTTTTACGTTTTCTAAAATATATTCCATTTGCAAATATCTCCTCTACTAAAAAAATAAAGCTATAATTTGACAAGATAAAACTACTAAAATTAGTGCTACTGGATATGTAGATGCATACGCTGATGATACATCACTTGTTCCTGCAACATTTACTAATGTGCCTAATGCAGGTGTACTTGTCATTCCTCCCGTTATTGCACCTAGATTATTAAGTAGTGCCATTTTCAACACATATCTTGAAAATAAATAGGCTAGTAATAGAGGTATTATCGTCATTACACCACCATATATAACTAAAATAAAACCATACTTTTTCGCAACCTCTACAAAGGCACTTCCTCCATCATATCCAGCACTGATTAAAAATAATATCAACCCAATTTCGCGGACTACCTCTAAAAATTTTTCATTACATCTCACATCTATAATGCCATTAATGCTTTTTATTCCACCTACTAGTAATGCCACTATTAATGGTCCTCCTGTCATTCCTAGAGAAAAAACAACTCCGCCTTTCATCGGGATATTTATATTTCCCAAAACTATTCCAAATACTATAGAAAACGAAAAACTTAAAATTCCGAATGGTTCGATTTTTTTACCACAATGTACTATTCTTTTTTCGTTTTGACTTAAAATGAGTTGGCTTCTTTCATATTCAATATCAGCATGTAGTATTCTAGGAAACAATTGCACAAAAATTACAACAGCAAGCACTCCAAAAGGATATTCTATTGCATGTCCAACTGCTACATTTTTTAGTAATAATTCGGTTCCTGAATATACTTCTTGAGCCGCTGAATATCCGGGTGTACTTGTTAAAGCACCTGAAAGTAACCCAACCGCAAGACTAGTTTCCACTCCTGTACAATTAATCAATATAACGCATACTATAGAACCACTTAGAACACATACAGCTCCAGTTAACACATAAGATACAAAATATTTTTTTATACTTGAAAAAAAATTTTTTCCTGCCATAATACCAACTGATGTTATAAATAGCACTAGTCCTAAATTCTGTACTATTATTGGTATTTCCACGTCAAAAATTGAGTTTTTATATTTTTCACTAATCCCACCTATAAGTAGTGCAACTATAAATACAGCAGATGTTCTAAGGGCAATCCCTTTAACAGAAACAGCACCTAACAGATATCCTAAAATTACGATTAAAAAAATTACAAATATAGATTGAGACATTTCACTCAGTTGAATCATTTCACGCTCTCCTCCTTTTTGCTATTGAAGCATGTATAATCTTCCTTTAAATTTGCTTTTCTATTATTCATATTTTTTCCTTAATCCCCTCCCGCACTAAATATTTCCATCTCTCGACACAGTAAATATCATAATTTTTGCTTGGTATATTGGGATATGTCCAAAATCTTATGTGATATACTAATTTAAAAACAATTTCAAATAATGAACGTTTTCTCTCTCTTTATACTGGACATTCATCCACATCATTGAAGAAAGATATTTAACAATTTCCAATTTTCTATAATATACCACTAATAAAACCACAAATTATGTCTACGTAACAAAACCGACTATTCATGTAATTTTTCCTATAATATTGCTTTCTACTACTTGGTCACTTTCCTAAATATATAACAAAAACCACTTTTTGATTTCTGTCCATAAACTATTTACATCTAATAAGTTGTTATGCTCTTTTTTCTCTAATTCCTCTGTTATATCTTTCATTTCAATCATAATCATATTTCCCTAGCCTTATTGCCTAAACCACCATGCCCGCACACTTGGCGCCACCATAAATGAAACTGTGCAGGCTGTAGGTTATTGAATTTATTTGTGCTGTTATTTATACTTAGTGTAACGGCAAAAATCGTGCTTATTTGGGGCCAGCAGCCCGCTGCCTAAACTGATTTCAGGTACTCTCATTTGCACCACCACCTGTCCAGCCCGCTTGAAGAACTCAACTTTCCGGCAAAAGGACGTATAGTAAAATGATAAGAGACAGAGTACCATGCCGTAAATTTCACCTCGGAGGTGCCAGTAATGGATAAAATTTACGACAAATGTGTGGTATTGATGTGCACAAAAAGCTTATCGTTGCCTGCTTCCGATGCGGCAGAAAGCAGGAAGTACGTGACTTTGGTGCAACAACCCGGGAACTTCTTGCATTGGCTGACTGGCTCAAAGAAGGCGGCTGCGAAATGGTCGCCATGGAGAGCACGACCTCTTATTGGAAGCCGCTGTTTAACATCCTTGAATCTTCTGACCTGAACGCCATAGTGGTTAATGCACGTCATATGAAAGCTGTTCCCGGCCGAAAAACGGATGTAAAGGATGCGGAATGGATCGCAGACCTTCTTCAGCATGGATTGCTTCAGCCCAGTTATATTCCCGACAAGGATCAGCGTGAACTGAGAGAATTAGTCCGCTATCGCAAAAGCCTTGTTGGTGAACGTACCAGAGAACTGAATCGCCTCCAGAAAATGCTGGAAGGTGCCAACATCAAGCTATCCGGAACCGTATCAGACATCAATGGCAAAAGTACCCGTAGTATATTGGAATATCTCCTTACCGGAGAATCCATTGACGAAGCAAAATACGACGAAATGTATGAGCAGAAAGTGATCGCCCATAATCTCAAAGCCACCAAAGCGCAGATCATTGATGACCTGAACGGTGTCATGTCTTCTTTGCAGCATCGGATGATGAAAGAGCTTCTTGTCCATTTGGACAAGCTGAATAAGCATATCAAAAACCTGGTTGACGAGATTGACAACTTTATGAAGCTGGAAGAAAAGCAGGCTTCACAGGCCATTCAGGATGTGACCGGCATCGGTAATACAAGCGCTCAGGCCATCATTTCCGTCATTGGCACAGACATGGAACGTTTCCCCACAGATAAGCACATTTCTTCTTGGGCAGGATTATGCCCTGGTGACAATGAAAGCGCCAAAAAAAGCAAGTCCTGCAAAACCAGAAAAGGAAACGCTCTCTTGTGGACAACATTGATTACCTGTGCACATGCTGCTGTAAAAAACAAGAAATGCTACTTTTATGCTCAATTTATGAGGATCAGTGCCCACCGTGGGTCAAAGCGTGCCTATGTGGCAGTGGCTCATTCCATGCTCATTGCAATATACCACATCCTCAAGGATGGTGTTGTTTTTAAGGATCTGGGAGCTGATTATTACAATCAGTTCAATAAGGAACGCAAAATCAATGCGTACCTTAAAAAGTTAAAAGCGCTTGGCTGGGAGGCTCCAGTAGTTGCCGCATAAGTTTGACAGTTAAGTTCAAAATCAACTTTTTTAAGTTTGACAGGGGCAGTCTGCACTTTTTTGGCTACCCGAAAGGTTATGTTTCATAGTAAATTCGTCTCTACATTTTCTGCTTCATCCGTATCTTCTTTTCTCTCATCCAAATCCACTGATTTTTCCCAGACATATTCTTTCAACTCCTCATATTCCTACTCTGCTTTTTGATATCTGCTGGAAATCTAATAAATTCAAAGTCCTGCTACCAACACCACCAAAAGAAATAGCCCAAGTAACAAATGTTCTTTTCTCATATTCTGCCTTCAACGAAAAAGACACCAGTACACCCTATAGATATACTGTTGCCACACTATTTTGCTACTCTTTAATGATGAGTGGTCATAGAATGGTAAGTGTAGAAATTGATGTTTCAAAGGGGAAGAGTACGGTCTGTATTCTTAAACCATATGGAGAGATTGTATGCAGTCCATTTGAAGTCATGCATGTGGAAAAGGAATTGGAATCGTTAGCAGAACTTCTTCAGCGGCTGGATGGAGAAATCCGGATTGTGATGGAAGCGACAGGGATTTATCATCTCCCGGTTCTTACTTTCTTTCAGGAGAAAGGTTATTTCATAGCGGTTGTGAATCCTTATGCAATGAAAAAATACGAAAGTAATGAAGAAATATATGCTGAATTAAAACTCTTAGGCCGCCGATACCGGCATTACATGGAGCAGCATGTAAGGGCTCTTCAAGAATTGATACATGTCTTGGACTATACAATGCCTGGAATCAAAAAGTTATTGAAAAGCTGGAATGAAGCGAATAACAAAGATAAACTCAGTGATTTCGTAGATGTGTTCTGGCATTTTGATACGATCACTTCTATGAGCAGGGAAGATTTCCTGTCTGCTTACATGGAGTGGGCACGGGAAAGGAAATACCATCAGAGCCAATCCAAAGCAACAGAAATCTATGAATTGGCATCTAATGGTATTCCTACACTGTCTTCCAGTACTCCATTGACCAAAATGTTAGTACGGGAGGCAGTATCAGTATTAAGGACCATTGACAGTTCCTTATCCCATATCTTAGCACGAATGCAGGAACTTGCAAAGACGGTATGGATTGTCAACAGTAAACTAAACAACTTTTTTAAGGTTATTCATTCGATACTCGACTGGTGTTAGATACCCGAGCGAAGAATGAATTCTATGATTGTTAAACCAATTCACATAATCAGCAAGTTGCAGTTTTAACATGTCCAAATTCGCAAATGTTTGATTTTTTACCAATTCAGTTTTGATGATTTTAAAAGTTGCTTCCGCAACTGCATTATCGTATGGGCATCCCTTGTGACTTAATGATCTGGTGATTGCAAATGTTTCCAAAGTTTCTTCTATTAGTTGATTTTTGAATTCGTTTCCACGATCACTATGAAAAATATTGATCTTATCCAGGCTTTCGTTTACTGTCATGAATGCTTGTTTTACAAAAGCTGCCGTTTTGTGTGGACCTGCACTGTATCCTATGATTTCCCGGTTAAAGAGGTCCACAAGTACACATATGTAATTCCAGTTCATTCCAACCCGGACATATGTTAAATCACTTACTACTACGTTTCGATATGGTTGTTCCTCGAATTCTCGATTTACAACATTTGCTATTTTAGACTCATTGCAGGTATCCTTCTGCGGACGGAACTGAGCGGTTGTATATGTTGATACAAGCCCTTCCTGCTTCATGATTCGACTGATACGACGGCGTGATACAATCATATCTCTCTTACTTAATTCCTGCTTTATTTTGCGGGTTCCGTAATTGTTACGACTGGCTTTAAATATGTCAATTACGGCTGCAGTTAATTCAGATTCATCTGTTTTCTGCTTGGCTTCATAATAATAAGTACTTCTCGGAACTTGTAGGACTTTACACATTACTGACACAGAGTATTTGTGAACATTTGCTTTGATCACATTTACTTTCGTCCTAAGATCAGCGCCGCTTGTTTTAAAATATCGTTTTCCATTTTCAGTTGCCGGTTCTGCTTACGAAGTTCAATCAGCTCCTGTTGTTCCGGCGTACGATTATCCTTTTCCTTAAAGGATCCGGAATTGTCTGCCTGGGCAATCCATTTATCCAGGAGTGATTTGGCAATATCGTATTCACGTACAATGTCGCATTTGCGTTTGCCACTATGATATAAATCTACAAGTTGCTGTTTAAATTCTGGCGTATAAGAACGCCGTGGTCTAGGTTGCTTTTTCTCGGACATAATTAAATTTCCTTTCTTCATATAGATTCATTGTATATGCCCTTAAAAAATCTGTCCAGTGTATTGTAACCGATTCAGTACCTGAATATTCAACTGTGCGGGCTATGGGAGGGGTAGGGGATGTTCTTGCGCCAAAACTTATAGCAGAGATTGGTGATGTAAGAAGATTCCATAGTGCAAAAGCACTCACAGCATATGCCGGCATTGATCCGCCGCCATACGAATCCGGTCAATTCGTTGGAAGTAATCGGAGGATAACTAAAAGGGGGTCTTCTACTCTTAGGAAAGTTGGATATGAGGTAATGAGAGTTTTGAAGAGTCATAAGGAGCCAGAGGATGACGCAGTCTATCGGTATATTTTGAAAAAAGAATCTAAAGGGAAGAGTAAGAAACTTGCTAAAATCGCTGGATTAAATAAGTTTTTGAGGATTTATTATGCAAGAGTAAACGAATTGTATTCATAAAGAAAATATCCTGAATAAAGGCATATAGGCTGGCAAATAGAAACCAGCCTTTTTAGGATGCCTAAATCATCTCAATTTGAAATAATTAAAAATTTTCAAGAAAACGCTTGACTTTTGTTAGCAGGTTTTTTTGTGGAGAAAAGGAGCTGTGCACTAATACTCTTAGTGCGGCAGCCCCTATGCTGAACTGTTACTACTAATTTTACGTTAAAAAACAGGGCATAGGGAGCATCCTCCATAAAGAAGATGTCCCTATGTCCTGTTTTTATAAATTTCCTTTTTAAAATTCTTTTTTGTCCATGATCCGAACTGATATCAAGTAAGAAATCAAAACAAGTACAATTACAGCCGCCGTCCCCAGTGCTGCCCACATTCCCATAGGAATCTTACTCAGGCTTATCATTATCTCTGATGTTTCGATCCCTCCGATTTCCATCAGCTTTTCTCCAAGGTACACAACCACAAAAACCACCGCAAAGCTGGCGATAATTGCAATCTGGCGCTTATCAGAGCCAAACTTGAACTGTATCGGGACGGCCACTGCTCCTATTAACATTCCTATTCCCAGCGCTCCCGCCGCTGTAAAGAAAAGGATCATAATCTCTTCTTTCTCTCCTCCTCGTATAATGACAGTTCCAATGCCAAGCAGCAGAGAAAGCATCCACCCAAGAGCAGATATCAGTATATAAAATACATATTTTCCTTTCACATATTCCTTCCGGCTGATCGGCATTGTAAATAAAAACGGAAATCCATTGTCATATTCATCATAGGATATGGTAACCAGAGCAATAAGCCCGCACATAATAGTTAAGTAGGAGATTGCAAACTGATACTGTTCTGTAACCCCCAAAAAAAATACTACAAAAAAACCTGCCGCCAGAAAAAAAGACTTCTGTGATTTTAGCAGATCAAAATCCTTTATCATCATTCCTTTCATGCCATTTTCCCTCCGATCATCATTGTCATTACTTCATCAATATTACCCTTTTCCAATTCAATCTCCGGATAATTTTCCTGATAATATTGCCTTTGTGCCGTCAGGCAGCTATACCCGAATTTTTCCTCCCTGCATCGCAGCAGATATTTCCTGTCCAGCTTTTCATACTGTTCTTTTGTTACCTTCAGCACGGCATAATTACCCAGCAGTATATCTGTCTCCTCATGCATAATGATTCTGCCGTTGTCAATCATATACAGATCGTCGCACAACCCTTCCAGATCACTGGAAATATGTGAGCTGATCAGGATTGCGCGCTCTCCATATTCCATATATTCCCGAAGGAGATCCAGAAGCTCCTCTCTGGCGATCACATCCATTCCGGAAGTCGGCTCATCCAGTATCAGAAGCTTCGCATTGTGGGAAATAGCAGTCAGAAATTGTAATTTTCGTTTCATACCCGTGGAAAACTCTTTTATTTTCTTATCCATCGGGAGCTGGAACCGTTCACAATTCCGTACAAATTCTTCCTTCTGAAAGGTCGGGTACAGGCTATTCATGACCTGAATCACATCTTTAACCATCAGATAACCGCTGAATCCAGAATCTGCCAAAACCACCCCCATCTGCCGCCGAGCATCCACATCCAGCTTCTCCACCGGTTTCCCCAGGATCTCAGCGCTCCCTCCATCCTTTTGGATCAATCCCAATGCCGCCTTAAACGCTGTCGTCTTACCCGCGCCGTTCTTGCCGATCAGTCCGGTAATACAGCCCGGCTGTACTTCCAGTGAACAATTTAAATCAAATCTGCTGTAATGCTTTTCAATATTTTTTAAAACCAACATCTCATTCATCCTCCAAAATCAATTGAAATAACTCTTGAAGCTCTTCACAGCTCATGCCGCAGCTTTTTCCTTTTCGGATGGCCAGTTCCAAATCGGTTTCCACTTCTTTTCTCTTCTCTTCCAACATGAGTTCCTGATTCGCGCTGGCAACAAAACTCCCTTTGCCATGTACAGTATTCACGAATCCTTCCCCTTCCAATGCGTCATACGCTTTTTTTACGGTCAGTGCACTGACCTTCAGCTCTTTTGCAAGTGACCGGACAGAAGGGAGCGCTATCCCTTCTTCTAATTCGCCATGCATGATTTTCGCTTTGATCTGTCCGACAATCTGCTCGTATATGGGCTGCATTGAAGAATGGTTAATAATTAAATTCATGACATCCCTCCTTCATTATAAACAGTATATAACAGTTTATAACTATTGTCAACTGTTATATACTGTTTGCTCATAAATTTTAAAAAAATGTAAAATATGTTTTAAATTTAAATGAAAATATGAGCAAACTGAAAAAAGGAACTGTCTTCGTTCCGGCAGTTCCCTTTTTCATATCAGTATTTTATGAATATTCTTTTTTACAATGTGCACTACTCAGCCTTTCGGCTTATTACTACACTGTTACCTTCTGGTTCCTTTTATACAATACAAGTGTTGCCGCACTGATCATCACTACTGTAGCTGCATTGATAATCATATGAAGATCACCAAACAAAATCAGCAATACGATCGGAATCATGGAAGATATCATACTCAACAAAAGGGTCAGCATGGTAGAAGCGCTTTGTTTGACAACACGCACTTCATTTTCCCAGTCAAATACCGGAAATGCAAGATTTATCGTCAGTCCTGCCACCGATAAGAACAAGGTATACACAAGCGGAACCACGATCAGCCAGATTCCATCTTTTAAAGATGGTTTTACCGCCAGAAATGCAAATACCTCCGCTACTGCAAAAAACGGAAATGCAATACTCAGATTTGCCAAAATCTTTCCGTCCAATATCTGTTTCATGGTGATCGGAAGCGTCTGTGCCAGCCACCACTGCTTTCCTTCCATGGAAATAGAACAAGAGCTCATGGGCATCAGATTTCCCACCATGGACAGCACAAATGGCAATACGAGAAGTATATTCCACTCTGCCGGAAGGTCCAACATTTCTAATACATTTTTTCCGCCCAAGACCCATAGTGCAACAGTCATCATCAAAGCCAGAATATATCCCACAATTGTATTCACCACATATACTGAAGAAGCAAAATACCGTTTTATTTCTCGTTTCCAGAGCGCTTTCATTGCAGAACTTGCGGAAAGACTTCCCATTTTATAATTATTTTTTGCGGCAGTCGCATTTAACGCACTACAAATGACTATAAAGAATTTCTGCAATATTGCAAGCAATATTCCTGCAAATATAAGCGAAACTCCAATCAACATTCCGCCTTGCGCCAAGTTATTGCCCAAGACAGAATTTCCAAACCACCCCGCAGGCGGATAAATCTTCTGAATCTGTTCAATTGCCATCACTGCCAGATTACGGAGCATCGTCAGATCAATCTGTTCCAGACTTTCCTGATAACCGGCTATTCCAAAATTCACGCCAAGTATGGCAACGATCAGTCCTATTGACAACAGAATATTTACCAGATTTTTATACCGCATTCTTGAACTTATTGCAAAAATCAGAGAGCCTGCCGCCGTTGCGATCGTCAGCGGAATGCATGGCAGAAACAGCATTCCTATGATCCCCCAAATATAAAAGCCAAAAGATGGCTTCATCAAAATCCCGTAGAGAATTCCGCCCGGAATTATAACAGCCATACTGATCAACAGATCTGTTACATACATCGTCAGAAAACGGCTCGTAACAATCGCAGCCTTACTCACCGGAAGTGAAATCTGAATCTCATATGTGTTTATCTGAAAAATTATATTTGCCGCTTTAAAAAAAGAAAAGCAAAGGATAACGAGACTGACGATCATATACAAGTAATAAGGAACCACTTCTCCAATTCCCAGCGAAACCATTCCTATCGTAAATGCACTGATATATCCAAACAATGCAAGCATCAAAATCACATAGACAATTCCCATGCCGATAAAACGCATGCGTTTTGATTTATCTTTCCCATGGCGCACTATATTCAGTCCGCAGATATTACAAAGCTGAATTGCTGTCAGACATTTAATTTGATGCAGCATCTGTCACCACCTCCATAAATACAGATTCCAGAGAGTCTCCCTTCGTCAGATCCGCAGTTGCCCCGGACGCGATCAGCCTTCCCTGCTTTATAATCGCCACTTTATTGCAAAGTCTTTCTGCCACATCAAGCACATGCGTTGAAAAGAAAATGGCTGAACCTTCCTCGCACATCCGGTGCATTTTATTCTTCAGGACAAGAGTCGCCTTCGGATCCAGTCCCACAAAAGGTTCATCCAGCACCATCAGCTTCGGACGATGAATCAATGCACCGATAATCGCAAGCTTCTGTTTCATTCCATGTGAATAAGAAGAAATCAGATCTCCCAGCGCACTAGTAAGCTCAAAATCGTCTGCTTCTTTCGCAATCCGTTCCTCCCGCTCTTTCTTCCCAATATGGAAAATATCCGCAATAAAATTCAGATACTGGATTCCTGTCAGATATTCATACAGGTCTGGATTATCCGGAATATACGCAAGAATCTCTTTACAGCCAAGAGGATTCTCCTTTACAGAAATATTGTCCACAAGAACCTCACCCTTTTCAAAATCATGGATTCCCACAATACACTTGATGGTAGTTGTCTTTCCTGCGCCGTTGTGACCGATAAATCCATAGATATCTCCCGCCTCTACATGTAGATTCAAGTCATCCACTGCCATCTTGCCGCCTTTATATGTTTTCGTTAAATTTTGAATCGTAAGCATCTCTCTTCCCGCCTCCTTATTTTGTTATCTTTCGATATCATAATGATATCACTTTGTCATTGAAATGTAAAGAAAAATATGTTAACAATAGGAAAAGAGAGTAATCGAAAAATAGAATCCCCCATACTAAGTTCACCTGCAGTGAAAGGGTGGATTCTATTTCTCCATACTCTTAATATATCATATTTTTAATCGGTCTGGTAATATTACAAATGTTATCTCTTTCTTACTCAACAGAAAGCACTTTATAATCTTTGTCTTCTACCGTTTTCTTCAATACTTCATCCGCAAGCTCTGCATTCAGTGTAATAACGGCAGTTCCTGTTTCATGGCTTACTTCTGCCGCATCAACCTCTGCAAGTGCCTCTAACGCTTTCTTTACTGCCGCTTCACAGTGACCACACATCATTCCTTCGATCTTCATTGTCTTTGTCATAGTTATTTCCTCCTGTTTCTTTTTAGATTTTACTTTTATGCTTTTATCTCTGCCCGCATCGTGAAGCTTAAACCAATTCAGACGCAGTGCATTTGATACCACACAGAAGCTTGACAGGCTCATAGCCGCCGCTCCGAACATAGGATTCAGTTTCCACCCAAATATAGGATAAAACAGACCTGCTGCCAACGGGATTCCGATCGCATTGTATATAAATGCCCAGAATAAATTCTCATGAATATTCCGCAATGTTGCACGACTCATACGAATCGCCGCAGGCACATCACTTAGACGGCTCTTCATCAATACTACATCTGCTGCGTCAATAGCAATATCCGTACCTGCTCCAATGGCAATTCCCATATCTGCCCTTGTCAGCGCAGGCGCATCATTGATCCCATCGCCTACCATGGCTACTTTTCCTTTTTGTTTCAGGGAACGGATTACACTCTCCTTGCCTTCCGGCAGTACCCCGGCAATTACTTCATCTACACCAGCTTGTTTACCGATGGCTTTGGCAGTACGTTCATTATCTCCGGTCAGCATAACAACATGGATTCCCATATTCTGCAGTTCTCTGACTGCCCGCGGACTGTCTTCTTTTATCACATCCGCAACTGCAATAATTCCAATTAATTCATTGTCCCGGCTGAAGAACAATGGCGTTTTGCCTTCTTCTGCCAGCTGCTCTGAAATGGATTTGATTTCTTCCGGTACTTTTGTACGATCGCTGATAAATTTCAAATTACCACCGCGAAGTATTATGGAATCTGCCTCACCGCCACTTAGCTGTTCCTGTCCTGCCATCTGTAACCGGGCTGTCAGTCCGTTGCCTGGAACAGCCTGAAAATCAATTACTTCTTTTGCTTCAAGCCCCCGCTTTGCCGCTTCCATCAGAATAGCTCCAGCCAGCGGATGTTCACTCTTTTGCTCCAATGCATAGGCAAGCTTAAGAAGTTCTTCTTCCGTTACATTCTCCACAGGAATAATATCTGTCACCTTCGGATCTCCGCTTGTAATCGTTCCAGTCTTATCCAGTGCCACGATCTCCATTTTACCGGTTTCTTCGAGAGACACCGCTGTTTTGAACATAATGCCGTTCTTAGCACCCATTCCGTTTCCTACCATAATTGCAACCGGAGTTGCCAGACCAAGCGCACAAGGACAACTGATCACCAGTACAGAAATTCCCCTTGCCAATGCAAATCCAACGCTCTCTCCCATCAGCAGCCAGACAAGGATCGTGACTGCTGCAATGCTGATAACAACAGGAACAAACACACCCGACACTTTATCTGCCACTTTTGCAATGGGTGCTTTGGTTGCCGCCGCATCACTGACCATCTGAATAATCTGTGAAAGCGTAGTATCCTCACCAACTCTTGTTGCCTCGCATTTCAAAAAACCGGACTGATTCAAAGTTGCCGCTGAGACTGCATCCCCGATTTCCTTATCCACCGGAATGCTCTCTCCTGTAAGAGCCGCTTCATTTACCGCACTGCTGCCTTCTAATACGATACCATCTACCGGAATATTTTCTCCCGGACGCACCAAAAATATCTCACCCTTCTTCACCTGCTCAATGGGTACTTCCTGCTCTATACCATCTCTTACAACAACAGCCGTCTTAGGAGCCAGCTTCATCAGACTTTTCAACGCATCCGTTGTCTTCCCCTTGGAATGAGCTTCCAGCATCTTACCGACTGTGATTAATGTCAGTATCATCGCTGCCGATTCAAAATAGAACTCATGCATCCATGACATCACTGTATCCATGTCCATTTTCATCTGTGCATCTGTCATGGCAAACAGAGCAACTGTACTGTAGATAAAGGAGGCTCCCGCCCCGAGAGCAACCAGTGTATCCATATTCGGTGCTTTGTGGATCAGCCCCTTCATACCACTGATGAAAAATTTCTGGTTGATCACCATCACCATTCCCGTCAATATTAACTGAATCAACCCCATCGCAACATGATTTCCAGCCAGAAATGCCGGAACCGGCCAACTCCACATCATATGTCCCATAGAAAAATACATCAGTGGAATTAGAAAACAAAGCGAAGCAATCAGACGCTTTTTCAATACCGGCGTCTCTCTATCCTTTAGCATCTCTTCATCCGCGCCGGCTGCCCTGTCTTTCTTCTCCGTGTCTGTCCCTTTTACAGCCGCCCCGTATCCTGCCGCTTCCACAGCTGCAATGACAGAATCTGCTGAAACAGTTCCTGTCACTCCCATAGAATTGGTCAAAAGACTTACCGTACAGCTCTCCACGCCATCTAATTGAGAAACCGCCTTCTCCACCCTGGCGCTACATGCCGCACAGCTCATTCCTATTACATTATATTGTTCCAATTAATCACCCCTTCTCATTCCAAATAGAAATTCTGATCTTTACTTCATCAGTTTCTGTAATGTTGCAACCAGCTCATCAATTGTATCACCCTTCCCCTGACGGATATCTTCCGCCACACAGGTACGGATATGCTCTGCCAGAAGCATTTTGTTAAAACTGTTCAACGCTGCGTTGATTGCTGATACCTGTATCAAAATCTCTGTACAGTAGACATCATTTTCCAGCATATGCTTCACACCGCGCACCTGACCTTCAATCCGGTTCAAACGATTCACCAGTTTCTTATACTCCGCGTCTGAACGTTCCTTCGTCTTAAAAGAACAACAGCAGCTATTCTGAGACTCGCAGCTTTCTGTTATGCTTACTTCCTCACTTATATTCTGTTCCGTTTTTTTAGTTTCTTTCATACTTTCTTCACCTCATTTAAACATTATTATATACCCCAGTAAGGTATATTGCAAGGATTTTTTTAAGAAATTAATAAAAAGCACAATTGTAAATCGCTCTACAACTGTGCCTAAATATTTTTCCACCACACATTCTTACGGACTTTGCAGTAAATTTTCACTCTTTTTTACAATTCAATATTCTTCAGATACGGATTCTCTGCCTCGTAAAACCGTTCTTCCTCTACGATCTCTGCCAGCTTTGTATCAATCGGCATTTTGCCAAGTACCGGAACACCCAGCTCCTTTGCAATATCATCAATATGACTCTCACCAAATACATGGATTTCCTTACCGCAGTCAGGACACTTTACATAACTGTAGTTCTCCACCAGACCGATGACTGGAATATTCATCTGAACCGCCATATTGTATGCTTTCTTCACGATCATCTGCACCAGATCCTGCGGAGATGTCACAATTACGATTCCGTCTACCGGAAGAGACTGGAATACAGTCAACGGAACATCACCTGTTCCCGGCGGCATATCTACAAGCAGATAATCAAGATCGTCCCAGATAACGTCTGTCCAAAACTGCTTTACTACCCCTGCAATGATCGGTCCTCTCCAGATAACCGGTGAATCTTCATCATCCAGAAGCAGATTGACAGACATAATTCTTGTTCCATCCTTTGCAAGACATGGATAAATCCCCTGTTCTGTTCCTGCTGCCTTCTCATGTAAACCGTACATCTTCGGAATAGACGGACCTGTTACGTCCGCATCCAAAATCCCTACATTACAACCTTTCCCTTTCAGCATACGTGCAAGAGATGCTGTCACGAGTGACTTGCCGACGCCCCCCTTGCCGCTGACAACTGCGATTACTTTCTTCACATGAGAGTATGGATTAGCCGGCTCTCTCAAATCATTTTTTTTACTGCTGCAATTGCCTGCATGAGCGCATCCAGAACAGGACTCCTCAGTACATCCGCTGCCATTATATTCTTCTGCCATAATTACTTACCTACACTTTCTTTTTCTTATCTGCTGATATAACCAGCGAATTAAGTATACCACAGTCTTCACATTTCAGACAATTTTTTTCTAATTTTTTCCTCTATACCGTTCTCCTTCTCTTCACCACTGCTAATGTAATACACACAAACGCAACTGCAAATATAAACTGGATTCCGACTGCCTGCAGCACCTTTCCCTTCACCATATCCAGTCCATAACCGCCAAGCAGATCATTTGCCTGTTCAAACCAATAAACCGGAAGAAACTGCGCTGCCTTTTTTACGCCTGCACTCATCACATCAAGCGGCACAAATGCCCCGCCAAGGAAGCACATTCCAAGAGATACTACATTTACCATTCCATTTAAGGAATTGATTCCCTTTGATACACTCCCCACTAGAAAGGATACTGATACTGCCACACAGAGCAGTGCCAGTGAATTCAGAATATAATAAGGATTGCCCGGATTGCCTGAAAGCTCCTTTCCATAAAAGAGAACTGCCGCTGCCGCTACAATCCCCCACAAAACCAATGCAACCGTTCCGCATGCCAGCAGCCCTTCAATACTCTGTCTTCTGCGCGGCACTGCCGATGCCTGCATTCTCATTTTTAAATCTCCGCAGCGCATGGCTGATACCATACTGCCGACCACATAACCAAGTACCCCCAAAAACAGGTACGGAAGATAGCGAAAATAAAAAAGAGAATCAGATATTTTCCCCGCATTCCCGGCAATATCAAGCAGTTCTACATTCACCGCTGCTGCTCTTGCTGACTTTGCTGCTTCCTCCTCCGTAAACCCTGCCGCTGCATAAACCCTGGCATTATTCAGATAACTGTTCAGCTGCTGTTCTGCGTAAAATGCAGTATAAGAACCGGGCACCTGTGTCACACTCAGTTTTTTTCCATTTACAATACAGGCTTGATAAAAGTCTTTGGGAATACGCACCACATACTCTATATCTCTGTAATACATCTTCTCTTGCATCATAGCTGCGTCATCTTCCATCTCCATCACTTCATGGACTTCTCCCAGATAGGACTTCAAAGACTGTGCCATCGCTCCGCCGTCTTCATCTATAACTGCAATTTTCAAACTTTCTGCCTGATATCCAGAGACTCCCTTATCCCCGTTCATCATCTGAAACAGCAGTGTAATACCGAAAAAGATCAGCAGATACAGCAAAAACATTCCCGCATTTTTCTTAGCCACATACATATATCCTTTATAAACTGTCATAGCGTTCTCTCCTTATCTTTACAAATGAAGCTGCCAACAAGACTGCCGCCATTACACTGAGAATCATAAGGCTGCGGAAATACCGGCTTCTGTCATCGTATACATTAATGCAGTAAAAAGCATCTGCAACCACCGCCGCCGGATTAAGCCTGTTCAGTATCGGAATATGTTGTTCTACCACATTTTTCATGTCTCCGTTCATCAGTCCTGCAAAAAAACTGCAGCTCATGGAAATGCCAAGCATAAGAGCTACTTTCACGCCTTCCCCGAATTTACTGATACTACCAATGAAGATTCCCATAGATACACCAATAATACAGCCTGCCAGTACAACCAACATCATTTCCGGCAGCGAGCCTGCAAATTCCTGCCCCAGTACATACCGGATATAAAGAACCAGTATCATCACATTAATAAAATGCAGGAAAAAAGAAGAACACATTTCTGATAAAATCAATGCCAGCTTACTTGTAGGAGTCGCACATCTCCGTGCTGCCAGCGGCATCAGATCTGCCTGCAGCCACAGTGCAGAACCAAGCCCTATAAATGTCCCGTAAAGACATGCCATGGCAATTAACGCATAGAAAAACTGTGCATTTCCATTGGTTGTACGCCCGCCCAGAGATACCTGTTCTACCAGACTTTCATATTTTGACATCTGTTCCATAGCCGCCCACATCCCTTTCGGGCGGGCTTCCCTTACAGTTAAAAGGGTCTGTTTTCCATTTTCATAGCTTTCCAGCAGAGACTGTAAAATGCTCTCAGGAATTCCATTTGCTCCAACAGTCAGACGGATTTCCCCATCTGTATAAAAGATGCCGGATATATCTTTCCTTCTCAATGCTGCTTCCGCTTCCTTCTCAGTCATCTCCTCTGTCTGAATCAAATGTTCCTCTGACTCTTCGATTTCCGTCAAAAACTCTCTGAAAATCTCACCTTCACTTTTCACCATATTTTCTAAATTTTCCTGCAGCTTATCACTCGAATCCTTTTCCATCACAACAGCTGTCCGCACGGTTTCAAAATCTGCCTCTTCAATACGACCAAATGCAAAGTAAAACAAAGTTGCCATCAAAAGAGGAAACACCAGGGGCCAGAAAATTGTTTCAAAATTTCTTAATTTCACCCGAATACTATATTTGATCAAATGAAACATCTCTTTCCTCCTCTAATCTCTCAACTGTTTCCCTGTAATCTCCAGAAATACATCATTGAGCGTAGGCAGTTCTGAATAGACTCTGCCAAATGCTATCTCCCGTTCCTGCAAGTAGTTCAATATCCTGATCAGGTTGTGCTTTGCACCTGTACAACGCACGGTCAGTACCTGTTCCTCATACTGGACTTCGAACACCGAAGGAAGATTTTTCAGCCCCTGTAAATGCTCCTGTTTCAGCGCAACTGCTTCTACAGTCACGGTCTCTCCTGTTTTAATCATACTCTTTAGTTCTTCCTTTGTACCCACTGCAATCACTCTTCCGTGGTCCAGGATCGCAATCCTCGTACAAATCTGTTCCACCTCTTCCATATAATGAGACGTATATATGATTGTTGCTCCCTGTTGGTTCAGTTCTTTAATTCCTTCCAGAATCCGGTTTCGGCTCTGTGGGTCTACCGCCACTGTAGGTTCATCCATAATAATTAACCGCGGCTTATGGGCGATTCCGCAGGCAATGTTAAGCCGCCGTAAAAGTCCCCCGGAAAGCTTCTTGGGACGAACCTTTCTGTATTCTTCCAGCCCCACAAAATGAATGGCTTCTTCCACCAGCTTTTTTCTCTTTTCTTTATTCTGTATGTACAGACCACAGAAATAATCAATATTTTCATACACTGTCAATTCCTCAAATACAGCCACATTCTGCAATACAATTCCAATCTGTTGTTTTGCCTTATAATTGTCCGGACTCATCTCCTCTCCAAAAATACGAATGCTTCCTTTATCATATTTCAGCAACGCCAGCATACAATTGATCGCCGTTGTCTTTCCCGAACCGTTCGGCCCCAGCAGACCGAATATTTCCCCTTCCTCTATTTGCAAATTTAGATGGTTCAACGCCACCAGATTGTCATACCGCTTCACAAGATTCTCGATTTGAATCATCATGCTGCCTCCCTTCATTTTTCATGATAACAGTATCGCATATCCTCTGCATTTGCAAAAGTGCCGCTTGTCATCATATCCATATGACAAATGTAATGAGTTGTAACTATTCAGCCTTTCGGTGCCATTCTTTCTAATGAGCAAAACAAAAGGCACTAACTTTTATACGGTTAATGCCCTTATTTTTATATCTGTAGCCTCAGACTGACCAGTATTTTTTATTGTAAGAAATAAATAACCACAATTATCTACTAACTGAAATGATAAAAGTGGATTTAAATTTTCTATGTACTGTTGTCACGTTTTATAACTAAAATAAATACTACTGTCGACTGCTATCGCAGATAAAATCACTGACAACAATGTGATTTTATTGGATGTAGACGTATCAACTATTGTACGAAGTATTTTTATAATTTCATCAATTTTCTCCATATTCATTCAATTGTAATATTCTTCATCAAGATTAACACTTTGCATTTCCTCATCAAAAATGGCTTCCTTAATTGTTTCCACGCATTCTTCCAGATTTCTTTCTATGTCACTTTCCCATATTCTTATTACCCTCCATCCCATAGCATTTAACAATTTGGTATTTTTCTTATCTCTCTCCACATTTTTTAAGATTTTATTCTTCCAATAATCGGAATAGCCTTGTAATTCTTCCTCAAATGATTGCAGTCCTCTTATCGCCCAATTATGTCCGTGCCAAAAATCTCCATCACAAAATACAGCAATTCTATATTTTGTGATAACAATGTCTGGTTTACCTGGTAGTTTCTTATAATTTACTTGATAGCGTATTTTATTTTTCCATAAGGCTTTTCGTAAGAGTAACTCCGGTTTGGTATCTTTAGATTTAATTGCGGACATAATCTTATGCGTAACTTCTGGTTTCCTTTCTTTGTATGCCATAAAATACCACCTTCGAATCATAATTTATGATTCAAAAATTCTCTTTCCATACTTGATCCATTTGATTTATTGCAATATGGACATATATCTTCATCTTTTTCTCTAAATCCCTCTTCTTGGGAAATTATTTCCTGTACATATGTCTTTCCACAATGTTTACAAATAACTGTATTTATTCCATAGCTCTGTTTATTCACTTGTCCGAAAAAAAATGTTTCTAACGCATCCATTGATATTTCATATTTAATATTTGTTATTCTTGATACAGCTGAACTCCATGCTAATATTCGTTTACCTAATTCAGAATGACGAGACGGATATCTTTCAAGTAAAACAGGTATTCCCTTATCTGCCATTACTTGTAAGAAAATGTCAACATTATTTTTTACTCGTCGAAATACTCCCGGGAATTTAACTACTTCTCCATTTGACATTTGCATTTCTTCTTGACCGCCTGCTGAAAACTGATCTCTAATATGTGGATCAACCACTCCCTGCGAAGTTAACCATAATGCATATCTATCATAATCTCCACCAAATACTTCTGGATAATTAACACAGCCATATACTGTTAATTTTCTTTTTTCATCAGTTGGAACATTTTTCCATAGCCTTATAGTTGCGGAAACTGTTTCATCGGCAGCGTCTCCCGCCCACCAAAGTCTCTCCCCCGGCTTTAATTGACTCCTATAATATTTAGAGACTGGGGCAATAGGATTTTCCATCTGTCGTAACTCATCATACGAAATGCCAATTTTATCAAAAATTGTATCACCTTTATTCAATTTCATGTTAATCAAATATCTTGGCATATGAGTAACAGCAATCCCATATAAACATTCTTCATATGGTTTAGAAATAAATTCCACAGAACTGCCACCAAGTTTTCCAAATGTCATGTATATTCTTTCAACGTCAGATACTCTTGTTGTTTCCAGAATACTGCTTCCTGTTGAAGTCCAATGGTTCTCTTTGGTGCTCTTTACTTCAACTCCATAGAATTTAGCGGCAACAATATCTGGAAATTTTTGTCCAGATATTTTCTCAATCGTATTCTCAAACGGTGTTCCTATGGCACACTCCTCTAATGCAGATTTCACATCATCTTCTAACGGATTTCCTCCTCGAGTTGCATAGTATTTCGGTCTTTTTTTTGCATCCTCATTTAATACTTGATCTGTTTTTAACATTAAATCCTTAAATTCTGACAAATCTGGTTTTGAATTAACTGAAATTATCATTTTCGGTCTCCTTAAAATAAATATCCCATTTCTGTTCAAGATTTTTAGCTATATTATAAGCCATTACACAAGGTACTGCATTACCTATTATTTTATATGCTTCACTTGCGGATACACCTTTGTTTTGCTCCGTCTTTTTTAAGATGAACTGATAATTATCTGGAAATGTCTGTATTCGAGCACATTCTCTTACGGTTAATCTACGTTCCTGTAAATGATTTACAAGTTCCTCTTCATGTTTTCCACCATGTTCTTTACTCAACCGTCTAAATTCGATGTTACCATGATGTTCAGATCTTATAGTGGGTGCAACACCATCCAATTTAACTTCTACCTGCCCTTGGCAATGTTTCCCCATATATTTAGCTTTAGAATATTTTTTCTGAGATATATCATTACTGCATTCCGGTTCTTCCAGATTTATAAATGCATCATTACATGTTACAACTGGAAAAAGATTATCCCCATGCGTTTTTATTGGATATGGATCATACTCTATCGGAATCACACTTTCTTTTAAAGCCTTTTTTGCGGTTCTGGTTAATGCGCTTTTTTTTAAGCCGAAAAAAATAACTCTTTCTCTTGATTGAGGAACACCGTAATCCGGAGCATATAAAACTTTAGCAGGAACAACTAAATAGCCCCCATTACCTGCTTCCGAAAAATCATGTTCAATAATCTCTTTTACATCTTCGAGATTAGTTAATCCCTTAACATTCTCCGCAATAAACAACTTAGGAGCAGTTATACTTATTACTTCCCTCATCCACATATAAAGTTGTCCACGACTCTCTATTGATGGTTCATCTTTGTCAAGTTTTTCTCCCAAATGACTTTTCCGTGAATTAAATCCTAACCTTTTTCCAGCTATTGAAAAATCTTGACAAGGAAATCCTCCTGTTACAACATCTATATTACTTGGAAATACTTTCTTACCTAATTTTGCTTCTTTAACTAAATCAACTATACTTTCCAAGTGATAAATTTCATTTGCGTCTGGCTTCTCATGCTTAAAATATGATACCCAAGCGGCTTTGGCATCTGGGCGAATATCATTAGCAAAAACCGTATCAAATACTGTAGGAGCAACTCTAACCCAATCTCCTGCTTCTTCCTGAATCCAATCGGAATGCAATTTGCAATTGATTGACTTTTTCAGGCACCAAAAATCCCCTTCAAATCCAATATCCATTCCACCACATCCAGAAAACAATGACAATAACTTCATTTTTTTAGTTCTCCTCAAATTTAACAAAATCTAAAATATCATTTGGTGTACAACCCAATACCATACATATTTTTCCTATCACTTCTATTGAAACAAATTCATCCTTCCCAAGATGTGCCAATGCGTTACTGCTGATTCTAGCTTTATGCATTAAATCGACTTTTTTCATTTTTTTATCTATTAACAACTTCCATAGTTTATCGTAACATACAGTCATCAAATTCCTCCTAACAAAAACTTTCTTTCAATATATCACATTTCACTCCTTTCCTCAATTTATTTTCTCAATTCTCAAATTTATTTTTACTTAATAATTATATAAATAAGAGATATGTGTATGAATTTTTCTATTTTCAAACACATATCTCCAAATATATTTACCATGACAATGTTTCCATTATTTTTTTATTACTTTATAAATACGAATCCCATCACGTAACCCACATCAATATAAGAATTGTTCAGCATCAGCACCACTGTTAAAGATCATATCACCGTATCTTACAATTTCTGTACACCTTGCGTATATCCACAATCTTTTCGTCTTTCAACAATTTCATTTAATATGATTTCATCTCCCCTATCTTACATTATTTCTTTTTTTCTTTGCCTGTCTTTCTCTTTTATGATACGATGTACATGTACATAAGAAGGAGAACCTGCTATGCGATACTTTCAAGATTTGATCCTGCTGTATATTTTTGGTTCATCAGCAGTATTATTTACAGAAATCACACCATCTCTTGTTGTTGCATTTTTATTTGCAGCGATACTTATCTGTGCTTGTTATTTCCTGGAATCACGGACATTCCGAACATTCTTAAACTGCCTGTATTTTATCGGAGCATTGTTTATGCCGGTCTGTTTCTGCTTTTACCCGGTCATATTCTACCTTTTGCTTCGGGATAAACAATTCATCTGCGGACTTTTGGGAATTGTCTTCTATATGTATCATATCCTTGGTTCCAGCATGACGGCTATTCAGATATTTTTTGGCTGCCTGGCATTTGCAGCTGCATGGATTCTGCAGACACGAACTCAGGAATATAAGAATCTGAGCCTCAAATTTTATCATACAAAGGATGACAGTCAGGAACGTGAACTTTTGCTGACTGAAAAAAATGAATCACTGTTAGAAATGCAGAACTTTGAAATTTATGCCGCCACGCTCAAAGAACGTAACCGGATCGCCCGGGAAATACACGACAATGTGGGGCATGTCCTTTCTCGCTCCATTTTGCTGACTGGAGCGTTAAAAACTCTCAACACACAGGATGAACTGTCTCCTATGCTGGAGAATCTGGATATTTCCCTGAATTCTGCCATGGACAGCATCCGTACCAGTGTCCATGACCTGCATGACGAAGCAGTCAATCTGGAAGAGGCAGTTCGCGGAATGGTGGCGGACTTTACATTCTGCCCGGTACAACTTAACTACGACATGGGAAAGGAACTTCCAAAGGATATCAAATACTGTTTTATCAGTATTACCAAGGAAGCGCTTGCCAATATCATAAAGCACAGCAATGCTGCGAAAGTTTCTATTCTCATGCGGGAGCATCCGGCATTGTATCAGCTCTGCATTGAAGATAACGGCTCCGTTACTACAGCAAAAGAAAGCTCGGGTATTGGTCTTTCCAACATGAAAGAGCGTATCCGCAGCTTAAATGGAACATTTCAGATTATACAGAAACAAGGGTTTAAGATCTTTATCACCGTACCGAAACAATAATTCTTCCGGAGGAACAAGATATGAATATTATAATTGTAGATGATGACGTCCTTGTATCAGGCGCACTTAAAACAATCTTAGAGGCAAATGAAGATATTACCGTATCTGCTGTCGGCACAGACGGTAAAGATGCTATATCTCTTTATCAAAAACATCATCCTGACATACTGCTTTTGGACATCCGCATGAAAGAAATGAACGGACTGGAAGCCTCCGAAATCATTTTAAAAGAATTTCCAGAGGCAAAAATCCTGCTTCTCACTACATTCTCTGATGATGAATATATTGTAAAAGCAATAAAATTGGGCGCCAAAGGATATCTGCTCAAACAAGATTACACCAGTCTTCTGCCCGCTCTGCGTGCCGTCCATTCTGGGCAGACCGTATTCGGAAATGAAATTGCTGCTAAGATTCCCCATGTCATTCAGAATACAGAAGCTTTTGATTATTCCGCATATGAAATCAGCGAAAGGGAACTAGAAATCATCCGTTTGATCGCCGATGGACTCAGCAACAAAGAAATCGCCTCAGAGTTATTCTTAAGTGAAGGTACTGTACGAAATTACCTAAGTACAATACTGGATAAATTAAACCTGCGCGACCGGACACAGCTTGCCGTTTTTTATTATCAACATTAATAGACTCTTTCTCTGTCCGGATGCTCTCCTGACCAGCCTGCCTGCGGCATTGTCCGCAAACGAAACATATCTTCTTTAGAAATCTCAAAACCAAATAAATCCTGGTTCTGCTTCATCCTCTCCATCGTAGAGGACTTTGGCAGCGGGATCACACCATTCTGAATAGCAAACTTAAGACACAATTGTGCGGGAGATACCTGATATTTCTCGGTCAGTTCCAAGAACAGCTTATCTCCGAACATTCTTCCCCGTCCGATAGGACTCCATCCCTGTACACAGATGTCATGTTCTTTACAATACTGTACCGCAGCTTCCTGCGTATATCCGGGATGATACTCCAATTGATCTGCCATAGGAGCAATTTCACAATTCTCCAAAAGGTTTTCGATATGATGGGGCAGGAAATTACTCAGTCCAATCGCACGAACTTTCCCTTCCTTGTACAATTCTTCCATTGCCCGCCATGTCTCTATATCTAGTGTTTTCCAATCCTTATAATCCGGCGTTGGAAGAGGCCAGTGGATCAGGTATAAATCTAAATAATCCGTTCCCAGATTCTCCACCGTTCTTGCAAAAGCAGCTTTCGTTTCCTCATATCCCATCTCTGTTTTCCATACCTTAGACGTGATAAAGAACTCTTCTCTTGAAATACCACTTTCCTGAATCGCCTCTCCTAAATATTTCTCTGTTCCGTAGAAAGACGCCGTATCAAAATACCGGTATCCGGCTTCAATTGCAAGACAAATCACTGCTGCACTTTCATCCGCTGCTGCTTTATATGTTCCATATCCAAGACAAGGGATTTGTACATCATTGCTTAATGTGTAACAATCGTAAATGCTTTTCATCTTCATTCACCTTTCTTCTATTGAGATATGTGCTTTTATAATTTGTTAATCCATTTCAATAATTTTGCACACATCAATCCATTCCATATATCCTGTATGTTTTTGTATTTCATCGATTGTCAGCTTCACGGCGCTGTTGGAGCTGCCTGCCGCCGGATAGATTACATCAAATCGTTTCAGAGATTCGTCCAAATATACTTTGATTCCTTCCTTGAGCACGAACGGGCAGACTCCTCCTGGGGCATGTCCTGTTGCCGCCTCTACCTCGTCATATGTAATCATTTTTGCCTTCTGATGGAAATGTGCTTTGAACTTTTTATTGTCCACCTTCGTATCTCCTGCAGTCACAATGAGAACCGGGGCTTCATCCACATAAAAAGACATCGTTTTTGCAATCTTTGCAGGCTCACACCCCACTGCCGCCGCCGCAAGAGCAACTGTTGCACTGGACCTTTCAAACTGCAGTACCTTATCTCCAATTCCCTGTTCATCAAAATATGACTTTACCTTTTCAAATGACATCTCTTATCTCCATTCTATCACTTTTTTGTAACTATTCATCCTTCCGCTTCATAGTCACTAAATCCGCCCTATTTTAAATTCACCTTCGGTGAAAGGGCGGATTCTATTTTTAATCAAATTTTGTTCCGCTGTGAACACCATGGGTGTAAACAGTATCAGAAAAGAGACGGTATCATTTCTGCCGTCTCTTTTTTTCTTATTCTTCAAATGCTTCTTTTACCTTATCCATGAATCCTTTTTTCTTCTTCCCTTTTTCATCTTCCGGAGTCGCCTGATTCAGACTGTTTCCTGCAAGCAAATCAAACTTACGAAGAGCTTCCTTTGCTTCTGCACTCAGCTTATCCGGTGTCTGGATTACCAGCGTCACATAATGGTCACCGCGCACAGAAGAATTTCTCAGTGACGGAACTCCCTTGCCTTTTAAGCGTACCTTTGTATCGGTTTTTGTTCCCGGCTTCACTGTATAAATAACATCGCCGTCAACAGTCGGCACTTTCACATCGCCGCCCAATGCCGCCTGAGCAAAAGAAATCGACACAGTTGAGAAAATGTGTACATCCTGACGCTGGAAAATCGGATGTCTGGATACATTCACTTCTACAAGCAGATCACCTCTCGGTCCGCCGTTTATACCCGGCTCACCCTTTTCGCGGATACGTACACTCTGTCCGTTGTCAATTCCCGCCGGAATAGACACCTGAATCTTCTTTCGGCTGGAGGTATATCCTGTTCCTGCACAGGAAGAACATTTCTCCTTGATCACCTTACCAGATCCGCCACAATTTGGACAAGTCTGCACATTCTGAACAGTTCCGAAGAAAGACTGGGATGTAAATACAACCTGTCCTTTTCCGCCGCATTTCGGACAAGTTTCCGGTGATGTTCCCGGCTTCGCACCTGTACCATTACAAGTTGTACATGGATCTTTTAATACCAGATCCAGTTCTTTCTCACAGCCAAACACAGCCTCTTCAAATGTAATACGGATACTTTTACGAATATTTGCACCCTTCATAGGACCATTGTTGGCACGTCCTCCTCTTCTTCCGCCTCCGCCAAACAAATCGCCGAAGATATCCCCAAATATATCGCCGAAATCAGCGCTATTAAAGTCAAAACCGCCGAAACCACCCGCTCCGCCGGCGCCGCCTTCAAATGCCGCATGCCCGAACTGGTCATACTGGCGGCGTTTGTCCGCATCACTCAATACGGCATAGGCTTCTGATGCTTCTTTAAACTTTTTTTCTGCTTCTGCATCGCCCGGATTCATATCGGGATGATATTTCTTTGCCAGCACACGGTATGCCTTTTTGATTGCTGCGTCATCAGCATCTTTACCAACACCGAGCACCTCATAATAATCTCTTTTCGTCTCTGCCATAATTATCTAACCTTTCATCTGTCACTTACTCAAAAACGTCCACCGGACGTTTTTATCGCATGCTTGACAACATAGAAATTCTACGAAACCGAATAACTCCGGTTCCGTAGAATTATATCTCACCTCGCTAAGTGCCGCGCATGATGTTCGATTTACCAGGCTCTTTAGAATGATACTCCTCTCTATGTCCAGAGTATCTACCTTCACTCTAAGCTCGCAAAACACCTCGCCAAGTGTTCAGGCATCACCAAGTTCCCTCGAACAGTCTTCGCACTAAGCTCTGTAGATGATACTCCTCTCTTTGTTCGGAGTATCTACCCTCACACTAGGCTCGTAAAAAACCTCGCCAAGTGTTCAGGCATCGCTAAGCGCTCTAGACTTCTTTGAAATCTCCGTCTACGACATCATCATAACCTTCCGGAGCCGGTCCTGCTTCTGGTGTCGGTCCTGCCTGAGGACCTGCACCTGATGCTGCACCAGCCTGCTCATACATCTTCGTGAACAGCTTCTGAGCACTTTCCATCAGTTTTTCTTTTGCAGCTTTGATTTCTGCTACCTGCTCATCTGTTGTCTCTTCTGGTGCAGACTTTGCAAGTATATCTTTCAGAGCCTGGCAGTCAGCTTCTACAGCCGCTTTATCTGTTGCATCCAGCTTGTCGCCTACTTCACTGATAGCCTTCTCTGTCTGGAATACCATCGCATCAGCTTCGTTTCTTGTATCAATTGCTTCCTTACGCTTCTTATCCTGAGCTTCAAACTCAGCAGCTTCTTTCACTGCCTTGTCAATATCTGCATCAGACATGTTGGAACCAGCTGTAATTGTGATATGCTGCTCTTTGCCTGTTCCCAAATCCTTTGCAGATACATTTACAATACCATTGGCATCAATGTCAAATGTTACTTCAATCTGCGGGATTCCACGCGGAGCCGGCGGAATTCCATCCAGTCTGAATTGTCCGAGAGATTTGTTATCCCTTGCGAACTGTCTTTCACCCTGTACAACATTGATATCTACTGCTGTCTGATTATCTGCTGCTGTAGAGAAAACCTGACTCTTCTTTGTCGGAATTGTAGTATTTCTTTCAATCAGTCTTGTAGCAACGCCGCCCATTGTCTCAATAGACAATGACAGTGGAGTAACATCCAGAAGAAGGATATCTCCTGCACCTGCGTCTCCGGCAAGCTTACCACCCTGTACGGAAGCTCCAAGCGCTACACACTCATCTGGATTCAGAGACTTACTCGGCTCTTTTCCTGTCAAACGTTTTACCTCTTCCTGTACAGCCGGAATACGTGTAGAACCGCCGACAAGCAGTACCTGACCTAATTCAGAAGCGCTGAGTCCTGCGTCAGACAGCGCACGTTTTACCGGTTCTGCTGTCTTCTCTACAAGGTCGTGTGTCAGCTCGTCAAATTTTGCTCTTGTCAGGTTCATATCAAAATGCTTCGGTCCCTCAGCAGTTGCTGTGATAAACGGAAGGTTGATATTTGTTGTTGTAGAAGAAGAAAGCTCTTTCTTTGCTTTCTCTGCTGCTTCTTTCAGTCTTTGGAGAGCCATCTTGTCTGTAGACAGGTCTACACCCTCTTTCGCCTTGAAGTCTGCCAGCATATAATCTGTAATCTTCTGATCAAAGTCATCTCCTCCAAGTCTGTTGTTACCCGCTGTAGAAAGAACTTCTATAACACCATCGCCAATCTCGATGATGGATACATCAAATGTACCGCCGCCAAGGTCATATACCATGATTTTCTGCTCTTTTTCGTTATCAAGTCCGTAAGCCAGCGCTGCTGCTGTAGGCTCGTTGATGATACGTTTTACATCCAGACCCGCAATTTTACCTGCATCCTTTGTAGCCTGACGCTGTGCGTCGTTGAAATAAGCCGGAACTGTAATAACAGCCTCTGTCACTTTTTCACCAAGATATCCTTCTGCATCAGCTTTCAGTTTCTGAAGAATCATTGCAGAAATCTCTTGCGGGGAATACTTCTTTTCATCAATTGTCACTTTAAAATCTGAACCCATCTCTCTTTTAATAGATGCAATAGTCTTGTCGGCATTTGTTACTGCCTGACGCTTCGCAGGCTCACCTACCAGACGCTCTCCGGTCTTTGTAAATGCTACTACAGACGGTGTTGTTCTAGCACCTTCTGTATTTGTGATAACAGTTGGCTGCCCGCCTTCCATTACTGCTACACAGCTGTTTGTTGTACCCAAATCAATACCAATAATTTTTCCCATTTTTATGTCCTCCTGTTTTTATATTGAAGTTCTGCTTGCAAAGCTCAATCTGTACCTCGCTAAGCCTGGAATGTTCACGACTTTCGCACTAAGCTCAAAAACACTTCGCTAAGTCTGGAATGTTCGATTCACTAGACTCGAAATGACCTCGTCAAGTTCTTCGAACGACTTTCGCACTAAGCTCAAGAACACTTCGCTAAGCCTGGAATGTTCGATTCACTAGACTCGAAATGACCTCGTCAAGTTCTTCGAACGACTTTCGCACTAAGCTCAAAAACACTTCGCTAAGTGCTCAATGTCAATTTGCTACTTTTACCATGCTGTATCTCACGACTGTATCGCGGTACATATAACCTTTTTGAAGTTCTTCGGCAACTATATTTGCCCCCAGACTCTCATCTTCCACATGCAGCACAGCATTGTGGAAATCTGGGTTGAATTCCTGACCCACGGCTTCGATAGGCTTTACCCCGATGCCTTCCAGGGTTGTCATCAGTTTCTTATAAACCATCTCCATTCCCTGTACAAATGCGTCATTCTTATCTGCTTCCTCTACGGTTCCGAAACCTCTTTCAAAGTCATCGATAACCGAAAGAATTTTTTCTATGACATCTTTCGCACCTACCTCGTACATCTGAGACTTCTCCTTATCTGTACGCTTGCGGAAGTTATCAAACTCTGCCATTTGACGAGTAATTCGATCTGTCAGTTCCTCAATCTTCTCGTCTTTCTTATCTTTTTTCTTCTTTTTCCCGAAAAGACCTTTTCCGGATTTTGTATCTTGTTCCTCAATCTCTTCGTTTTCAACAGCTTCCTCTACCTCATCGGCATTCTCTTCTGCATCTGTGTTTTCCTCTGCTTCTTCTGAATCTCCCGGAGCCTCCGCTTCTGCCTCATCTCCTGTTTCTGCAGCTTCTCTGGCTGCCTTTGCCCTGGCTTCCTCTACAGCTTCCTTTACCATATCCTCTTTGCTCATATTTTCTGCCACCAGCTATTCACCTTCCTATTCTTTTGAATCCTTATAGTAAATCGCATCCAGTTCATTTTGCAAAATTTTCAGCGATTTCATAACATGTTTGTAATCCATACGCTTCGGACCGATAATACCGATGGTACCTTTCATGCCCTCCCCCAACTCGTAAGTTGCAGTCACAACACTGCAGTCCTTCATTGTCTTCACCGGTGCCTCGTCTCCGATATACACCTGAATTCCATGATTTTCTTCACTGGCCAATGTCTCGCTTACCAGTTCGGCAAGCTGTTGTTTCTCCTCAAATGCACTAATAATATCCTGTGCACTCTGCTTATCACTGAGCTCTGGATATTTGAAAATATTGGTCGCTCCGCTTGTATATATCTCCATGTCGTCATCCACATGAATGATATCCGCCACTGCATCCAGCACATTGCTGATTACCTGACTGTGAATGCCTGCCTGTTCTTTCAGTCTCGCAATCAGCCCGAGATTAATCTCTTCAATAGACATGCCATTAAGTGTTGTGTTAAGAAGCATATTCAGCTTCAACAATGTTTCATTGTCAAATGTTTCTTCTACCTCAATAATCTTGTTCTTAATAACATTGCCGCCCATTACGATAACTGCCACGATCTGCTCTGCATTTACCTGAGATAACTGAATGAACTTCAATGTATTCCGGCGGTTGATCGGAGCTGATACCAAAGTCGCATAATTCGTATTCGCTGCCAGCACCTTAGCTGCCTGTTTCAGCACTTTGTCGACCTTGTCAGTCTTTTCAAGCATCGTACTTTTCAATTCCTCAAGCTCTTGTTCCTTTTCCTCCATCAGCATATCCACATAAAGCCGATATCCCTTATCGGAAGGAATCCGTCCCGCTGACGTATGAGGCTGGAAAATATATCCCAACTCTTCCAAGTCTGCCATCTCATTACGAATAGTTGCGGAACTTAAATTCAAATCTGTTGATTTGGAAAGGGTTCTTGAACCAACCGGTTCTCCGGTCTCCAGATAGTTCTGGATAATGGCTTTTAATATAGTATGTTTTCTTTCACTTAATTCTATTTCCTGCGCCATGGTTCCTCCTTTCTTTCGGCTATTAGCACTCGTTTATTTTGAGTGCTAACACCTTTCGTATATTAAGATATCACCACACTTTCTTTTTGTCAACACTGTTTATGTTTTTTTTATATATTGAATATTTGCAGAAAATATCGTAAGATAATTTTCGGATCTCACCTATTATTATCCGTGAAACAGGTAAAAATATAGCAGCCAGAAATTATATTTCATAAAAATTAAAAAACATAATTGGAGGTTAGTATGAAAAAGTTAATAGAACTATACTGGGCTTTCTTCCGCATAGGCGGTCTGACATTCGGCGGCGGCATGGCAATGCTCCCTATGCTAAAGCAGGAAGTCGTTAAAAAATATGGCTGGTCCACCGAAGAAGAGCTTCTGGATATTTATGCGATCGGTCAATGTACACCCGGTATTATCGCGATCAACACCGCTACTTATATCGGTTATCAGCAGAAAGGGATATTAGGAGGTATTTTCGGAACTTTGGGAATGCTTTCCCCATCTATTATTATCATCACCCTGATTGCAACGATATTAAAAAGTTTCATAGATCTGCCAGTGGTTCTCCATGCACTTGCAGGCATTCGGATCGCAGTCTGCGCATTGATGCTCCAGACTGTATATTCTCTGGCAAAAGCAGGCGTCAAAAATTTCCTTGGACTTTTTATTTTCCTTGCCGGATTTCTGCTCGCAACATTTACTCCTGTTCCGACAATCCTGCTTGTGGTACTAGCGGCAGTCATTGGAATTGTAACATCTGCAAGAAAGGGGGATGCATAAAACATGATTTATCTGACTCTTCTTTGTGAATTCTTTAAGATTGGTCTTTTTGCTGTAGGAGGCGGAATGGCTACCGTGCCTTTTCTCATGGAACTTGCAGAACGTTATCCATGGTTTACTCCGGCGGAACTGGCAAATATGATTGCCATCAGTGAAAGCACTCCGGGACCTATCGGAATCAATATGGCAACCTATGCCGGATATAATGCCGCCGGATTTCCCGGCTCTCTGTGCGCAACCTTCGGACTGGTCGCTCCCGCACTGATCATAATTGTGATTATTGCAAAATTCATGTCGGATTTCAGTGAAAATAAATATGTCAAAGGCGCCTTCACCGGAATCCGTCCGATGATCGCTGCATTGATCGGCTATGCAGTCTGGCAGATTGCAGTGATCACCTTTGCAGACACGTCCGGGGAAAAGATTGTATTCCGCTTTGACGCAATTTTAATCTGTACAGCACTGCTGATCTTATTCCAATGGAAGCCCACGAAAAAAATGCATCCGATTGTATGGATTGCGGTTGGCGCAGTTGTTGGAATTCTGTTTAAACTGTAATGAGCAAAATAAGGAATGTGCCAGGCACATTCCCGCGCCGGACGCGGTCACCCGCAGAACTTCCCATTTATCATGAAACCATGCGGCAGCTTCTTCTTTAGTATCACAATGAGCTGACATGCTCATACGTTCATAGATATTACTCCAGCAAAAACTGTTCAAACACATAATTGCTGATATCAATTCCTCGTTTAGTCAGCTCAATTCTCTCTTCATCAGACCTGATCAGACCATCGCCTGCCAGCCGCATTAATTGCTCCCCATAGACCTCTTCTATCTCTTTTTCAAAGTTTTCATAGAATTTTGTTCTGCTGACTCCTTCCATCATTCTCAATCCCAGAAACATAAATTCTTCCATCTCATTTGTCTTCTCCAGATACTCTGTTTCCTCATGAATATCCGTCCGGTTCTGCACCGCATCTATATACTCGTCATACCGAGACAAGTTACGGTAACGTTGTTTTCCTATAAGAGAGGAAGCTCCCAGTCCAATTCCCAGATATTCCTTTCTTCGCCAGTAACCTTCATTATGACGGCAGGCATATCCTTTTTTTGCATAATTGGAAATCTCATATCTATTGTAGCCATATTGCTGTAACAGTTTTTCTGTTTCTTCATAAATAGCACGCTCAACATCTTCGTTGGGAAGAGGCAAATACTCCCGCTCTTTCAGTTCACTCTTCACACTGCCGCACACTCTATATCTTTCAGAGACTGCTGTTGTTTCGGAAGTATCAACATCTCTATCTCTATCTTTATCATCTCCATAGAGTTTATAAAAAGATGTCCCCTCTTCCACGATCAGACTGTATGCGGAAATATGCTCCGGCTCCAGCTCTGCCACGGTACAAAGAGTCTTTCTCCAGCTATCCTGAGTCTGTCCTGGAATTGCAGATATCAAATCTACATTCAGATTCATAAATCCTTTTTTCCTCAGCAGGTAATATGTTTCCAAAAACTGCTCAAATGTATGAATCCGTCCCAGCATCCGAAGTTCCTCGTCATTGACTGTCTGCAGACCGATACTGATCCGGTTGATTCCAGCACGCTTCCATGCATCTGCTTTCTCTACTGTCACAGTTCCCGGATTAACTTCTATCGTAATTTCTGCATTTTCTTCAATAAGAAAATTTTCCCTGAGCGAGGCAAAAATACATTCCATCTGCGCTGCCGAAAGTATCGAAGGAGTACCTCCTCCCACAAAAATCGTCGTCACACGATACTCTCGGTACTGCTCTCTGTGTCCTTCTATTTCTCTTACTAAGGTTTCCACATACTCCTGCCGCTTTTCTTCATCTGCGGGCGCAGATAAAAAATCACAATACGCACACTTCTTTACACAAAAAGGAATGTGTACATATAACTCTAGTTCTTTTCTTTTTTCCAAACCACATACTCCTGCTGTTTCCCCAAAAATAATTATGCTCCAAATATCCAGAAGCTATTTGGAGCATAATCCTTTTAAATCCTAATCTTCATCCAACTTTAACACACTCATAAACGCTTTCTGTGGAATCTCTACATTGCCAACCTGGCGCATACGCTTCTTTCCCTCTTTCTGCTTCTCCAAAAGCTTCTTCTTACGGGAAATATCTCCGCCGTAACATTTTGCTAATACATCTTTACGCATTGCCTTGACAGTCTCACGGGCAATAATTTTACTTCCGATAGCCGCCTGTATCGGAATCTCAAAGAGTTGTCTCGGAATCTCCTGTTTCAGCTTTTCACACATCTTCCGGCCACGTTCATAAGCTGTCGCACTGTGTACAATAAAGGAGAGTGCGTCCACTTCCTCTTTATTGATCAGGATATCCAGCTTCACAAGATCAGACCGTTCATAACCAAGCAGTTCATAATCAAAAGATGCATACCCTCTGGAACGTGATTTGAGTGCGTCAAAGAAATCATAGATAATCTCATTAAGCGGCAGATGATAGTTCAGTACCGCACGCTTCTCTTCAATGTATTCCATGCCCTGATATACTCCCCGGCGTTCCTGACACAAATCCATGATCGCCCCGATAAACTCAGAGGTCACCATGATTTCCGCCTTTACCATTGGCTCTTCCATAAACTCAATTTCCGCCGGATCCGGCAGGTTGGTCGGGTTTGTCAAATCAATAACCTCTCCGTTTGTCTTATGAACCTTATAAATAACACTGGGCGCTGTCGTTACCAGATCCAGATTATATTCTCGCTCAAGACGTTCCTGAATGATCTCCAAATGAAGAAGTCCTAAGAATCCGCATCGAAATCCGAATCCTAACGCTACAGATGTTTCCGGTTCAAACTGCAAAGCCGCATCATTTAACTGCAATTTTTCCAACGCATCCCGCAGGTCCGGATATTTCGCTCCGTCCGCCGGATACATACCGCAGTATACCATCGGATTGACCTTCTTATATCCCGGCAATGGCTCTGCACAAGGATTTGCCGCATTGGTCACCGTATCACCCACACGGGTATCCTTTACATTTTTCAGACTGGCGGTAAAATATCCTACCATGCCGGCGCTCAATTCATCACATGGGAAGAACTGTCCCGCACCGAAATATCCTACTTCTACAACCTCAGCCTTTGCTCCGGTCGCCATCATCAAAATCGGAGTGCCCTTTCGTATCGATCCTTCCATCAATCGGCAGAATACAATCACTCCCTTATACGGGTCATACACAGAATCAAAGATCAACGCCTGCAGAGGCGCCGATGCGTCTCCCGCCGGCGCCGGTATCTGATGAACAATTGCTTCTAAGACATCTTCCACATTTAATCCGGTCTTCGCAGATATCAGTGGAGCTTCCTCTGCATCTAACCCGATGACATCTTCAATCTCCTCTTTGACACGATCTGGTTCTGCACTCGGTAAATCAATCTTATTGATAACCGGCATTACGTCCAGATCATGATCCAACGCCAGATACACATTTGCCAGTGTCTGAGCTTCCACTCCCTGTGCCGCGTCAACTACAAGAATCGCCCCGTCGCATGCCGCAAGACTCCGGGAAACCTCATAATTAAAATCTACGTGCCCCGGCGTATCGATCAAATTAAAGATATACTCTTCTCCGTCCTTCGCCTTATACACGGTACGCACTGCCTGAGATTTGATCGTAATACCACGTTCTCTCTCCAGATCCATGTTGTCCAGCACCTGCGACTGCATCTCACGGCTTGTAAGAAGCCCTGTCATTTCAATAATACGGTCTGCCAATGTGGATTTTCCATGGTCGATATGTGCAATAATACAAAAATTACGAATTTTATTCTGATCTATTCCAGCCACTTCTCTTCTTCCTTCCAAAATGTTTCTTAACCAGGTTGTTCCTGTTCCGCTGTATTACACTGTACTGTTACAGAATCCAACTCCAAACGTCAGCTATTGACACTATTGCTCCAGTATATCACAGAGATTCCGTTGATGACAAGAACTAACCTATGTTTTATCTGATCTGTAGTAACAGTACAAAACCCTACACACTGCCCTGACTATACTTTACAAGAAAAATCTCTACTGCCAGTACATCTGTCAAAAGTCCTGTCTTGACCCGCTGTTCAATATCCGCACTGTCCTCCAGAATCTCGCGCAGTTCCTTTATACGAAACAATCTTGCCTGTTCCTGATATTTGCCTACAGCAAACGGATGCAGTCCTGCCTTTTCCGCAATCTCCTTACGCCCATATCCCTTCTTCATAAGCTGCTTCACCTGATACAGTCCTCGGTACTGTCTGGTCAGCAAAAAGAGAATCCGCATAGGCGGTTCTTTTAACGCCAGCAGTTCATAATACAGATCCAATGCCTTTTTCTGCTTCTTTTCCGCCACTGCATTGACCATATCAAAAATATGATTAGTAATCTGTGTCACACAGACTGCATCAATATCTTCCCGTGTTACAACGCCCCGTTCCAGCGCATAACAAAATATCTTTTCCAGCTCTTTCGTAATATTCTCCATATCCGTGCCGACTTTATTCAGAAAATACATCACATCTGATTCCGTAATTTTCTTATTTTCTTTACCAACCTGTCCGGCAACCCAACGTTTCAATGTTTTCTCATCCTGAAGAGGCAGTTCCACCGCTCTTCCCTTCGCCTTGACTGCTTTATACATCTTGCTGCGCTTGTCCACCTCATTTTCCACAAAGAGAAAATACGTTGTTTTTGGCAGCCCTTTAAGATAGTCCGCCAAATCTGCTCCCGCAGAACTTTTGAAAAACCCGGTATTCTCAAACACAAGAAGACGGCGCTCTGCAAAGAAAGGCATGGTTTCCGCAAGGTCAATAACTTCCCTCACGTCTATGCCTTTTCCTTCATAGTAGGCATAGTTCATTGTATCCCCCTCAGAAAGCAATGCTTTCGTAAACCGTTCCTTATACTGTCTCTTCAGATAATTTTCCTCTCCGAAGAGAAGATAAATCTGACTAAATTGTCCTGTTTTTAAATCTTCATTTAAACTCTTCATAATGACTTATTATATAGGAAAATCTCCTATTTTGCAAAATATTTCCCCACATTAAGATAAAACTGCTTTTTCAATCAATGCATTTTTCGAAATTCCTTCACTAGCTGCACACAATGTCGCACTACTTCCTTCAAATAAAAACAGACTATTAATTCCGAGAACCTTCTCGTAAAAACGGGCATCCTTGTCTGAATATTCCACAGAACCATATCTTTTCCAAACGCAACACTGTTTCAAAAAATCATTGCCGATACTTCTTCACATGCACCCGCTCTCCATCCGTCACTATTGTCACTGCCCCGCTTTCCTTTGTATAGTAAACCCTGCCCCCGATGTTTTCCAATCGGGTAAGAGTCTCTTCATGCGGATGTCCGTATCTGTTTTCCTTCCCCAATGAAATCACCGTAATTTCCAGCAATATAACTCTCAGCAATTCTTCTGATGTGGAGTTTTTAGAACCATGATGCCCCGCCTTCAGCACATCATAATCTCGCAGATTCCCTTTATTCAAAAGCTGTTGTTCCCCTTCTCCTTCCAAGTCTCCGGTAAATAACATCTCAAACACTTTATACTTCAGTTCCAACACCATAGAAGAATCATTTCCGATATCTCCTGTATATTCCTGTAACGGCGCCAGGCACGTCAGCGTCATCTTCCCGTCTGACACCCTTTGTCCACATTCCATTGTCACAGTTCTCGTGCCGTTCTGTTCCGCAAGCCCTGCCAGCTTCTGTAAGCTTTCATCTAATACGTCTTTCGCCGGAAGTACAAGGGTCTTAATCCAAATCGCCATATCCTGATCCGTGAGTAGTTCTTTTACACCACTTATATGATCTTCATCGCCATGGGATATGAATACATAATAAAAATCAGAGGCTCTACACAATACACAGTGTTTATATTGTTCACTATGGAGTAAGATTTTGGCATCCTATTTAAATACTCTTTATTTCTAAATATACCTTTATTTGTTACTCAAATCCTAACATATAATAGACAAATCTGCTTTTCGTACAGTGCTCTTTTACCTTTGTACTTACCAATAATAAAGAATAAAAATTTGTCGCAAATACTCTTCATCTGTTTATTAGGCATTATTTAATATTTATAATTATTACATGTGTAATACAAATTGTCAATTTTCAGTTTACTTAGATTAACAATTTATTATCCCCATTTTATAATATTTTTATTACAATCGTAAGATTTTTTAAAGAGGGACTTCCCATGAATAATACTCTTCCAAAAATTCCCGAATCTGAATACGAAGTTATGAAAATCATATGGAAATATACACCAATCAGCACTAATGAAATAACAGAAAAATTACTACATACTACAAGCTAGAGTTCTAAAACAATACAAACTCTGATTAAACGTCTTGTATCCAAAGGCGCTCTCACTTATAAAAAACAGAGTCGCATGTTTGTTTATACTCCGGCAGTAAAAGAGAGTGAATACATCGGGCAGGAAAGCAGTTCCTTTCTGAACCGTTATTACGATGGAGATATTATGGCTATCGTATCTGCTTATATAGAAAATGACAAATTATCGGAATCCGAACTAGATGCGCTCCGCACACTTCTTTCACAGAAACCTGAAAAAGGGGGAAAATAACATGGCTGATTTTATGATCCGCTTTCTTATCTCCAACATACTACTCTGCGGCATCATTGGTATCCTTTTGCTTATAAAGTATATCTTAAAAACCAGTTTGTCCAGTCAGATGCAGTATAACCTACGGTTCCTGCTACCAAAACAGAAGCTATCATAGACCAGACATTTAATACAAATATTGCAGACCCCAAAACTGGATGGAAGATTTTACCCTTTCCGTAAACAGAGAAACTCCACCTATAATTGGCTATCTGTTACTTGTACTTTGGATATCGGGTATCATCACCATACTGATATTAGTAATCCGGTCTGCCTTGCGCCTGCATACTTTGAAAAACTCTGCGTTGCCTCTTCAAAGTCAAAAGATTCAAAGATTATATCAGTGTTGCCTAAGCGACACAAGTATTACAAAAAACATCCCAATATACAGCACCGCTTATCTAAAATCTCCTGTCATTGAAGGATTTTTAAAACCATGTATCTATCTTCTCATTCATCTCATATCAGATGATAATGAAGCAGATATCCGCTATATGCTTTACATGAACTGCAGCACTATAAACACAAAGATGGGATTGCAAACTATCTGATGAACCTTGCCGGAATTGTTTACTGGTTCAATCCGCTTGTCTGGTATGCGCTGAAAGAAATGCGAAATGACTGGGAAATTGCCTGTGATACTTCTGTTTTAAAACTATTGGCATCCGATGATTATGTAACTTATGGAAATACGCTGATTAACTTTGCTGAAAAGATTTCTCTGACTCCATTTCCTTTTGCTTCTGGCATCAGTGGAAATATGAAACAGATGAAACGAAGAATTCTAAGTATTGCATCTTACGAAAAACCGACCTTACAAAAACAGCTAAAAAGTAGCACTGTTTTTCTGCTGACATCCGTTCTGCTGGTGCTAGAATATAAATGGTACAAAATAAACATGACCATTTTCAATAAATAGTATATGATAGTCATAGTTCAAGGAGGAGAATGGTTATGGCAAAAGGTACAAAATATTCCCAACAGTTTAAAGAGGATGCGGTACAGTATCGCTTGGCTCACCCAAAGTTGTCACTTCATAAGGCAGCAAAGAATCTGGGAATCAGTGAATCTGCAATGAAAAATTGGATGAAAGCAGCAAAAGAACATGAAGGATCCGTTCCTACCCGCGGTTCTGGCAATTATATAAGTGATGAAGCAAAAGAGATTGCAAGATTACAGCGTGAATTACGAGATACAAAGGATGCCCTTGAAGTGTTAAAAAAAGCAATCGGTATTCTGGGAAACTGACAGAAGCTCTTTATACGGCTGCTTCTGAGTACGTGGAAGAAATCAAATCCCTGCCTGTGAAACGTCAAGTTTCTGTCAGCGGAATACTGAAAAAATCAGGCGTTTCACGTTCGGGTTACAATGCAAGGAAAAAACGGGTTCCTTCGGACACGTCTGTTCGCCGTACCGTTTTACAAGAAAAAATCCAAAAGATTTATGAGGATTCTCATCAAAACTATGGAGCTCTTAAAATTACAGCAGAATTGCGAAAATCAGGAGAACAGATTTCTGAAAAAACAGTCGGGAACTATATGCGACAAATGAAAATTAAAGCCCAGTGGGTAAAACCGTATATCCAGACAACCATAGACTCTGATTTCAGTCAGAAACTAAAAAATATTCTCAATGAGGAATTCAATCCTGCACAACCGGATGCTGTCTGGTGCTCCGTTCTCACCTATATTTGGACGTTGGAAGGATTTGTGTATCTTACCAGCGTCAAGGATCTGTATTCGAGAAAAATCATTTCATGGGTATTGAGTGAAACATTGGAGGCATCCCATGTAGTGGAATGTATTGAAAAAGCAAAATGTGTCAGAAACGTTGAAAAACCGTTGATCTTCCATTGTGACAGGGGATGTCAGTATGTGTCGGAAGCATTTCAAAAAGCAACCACAGGTATGATTCACAGTTATTCAAAGAAAGCATATCCATGGGATAATGCCTGTATAGAATCTTTTCATGCACTCTTGAAAAGGGAATGGATCAATCGGTTCAAAATCTTTAATTATACACACGCATATAAATTGGTTTTTGAATATATCGAAACATTTTATAATACAGTACGCATTCACAGTCATTGCGGATATTTATCTCCAAATGAATATGAGGAACAATATCTTAAAAGCACGGAAAAGAATGTAGTAAAAATAGCAAGTACCTTGACATTTTTAGGGGGCTGCTTTGCAGCCACCAGTATTTAAGATTTGCGGATTTCTACCGGAAGTTTTTCTGACCAAGGAAGAAGATCTTTCAGAAAAAAAAATCCCTGTCATCCATGTGTTTCGGAATCTCTTCCAAGAGATGCCGCACATAATTAAAGGGCCTCAGATTATTGGCTTTTGCAGTTTCCACTATGCTGTAAATGATTGCGGAAGTCCTGGCACCATTGATTGTATCAATCATCTGCCAATTTTTCTTCCCAATACAAAAACCTCGGATCGCTCTTTCGGACGCATTATTATCGATTGGAACATCTCCGTCTGTGAGAAATACACGGAGATATTTTTCTTGATTCAACGCATAACCGACAGCATCACCAAATTTATCCTTTTTGGACACGTTTATGGTTTTAAGGTATGCAAAAAACGCATCCACAAGTGGTTTGATAACCACTTGCCGTTGCCTAAGCCGTTCATCAGAAGAAAAATCATTTAGTTCCCCTTCTTCCCGATAGATCACCTGGATCTGTTTCATCAGCAGAAATGCATTGGATTCCTTTTGATATGATTTAGGAATCAGCTTCAAAGCATCATCAAATCTGAGGCGGCAATGCACCCAGCATCCGGCAATGGTTAGCTCTTCCAACTCTTTTTCTAAAGTATGGTAGACCTGATAACCGTCTGTTACACAGATGCCGTCATATCCTTTTAGGAATTCCCGTGGATGGGATGCGTTTCTCGTCTGCTGGTATTCATACAGGACAATCTCCTGATCTTGATACAGATGTCCAGAACGGTATACCCACATCCAGCTTTTGGAACCAGCTTTGCGTCCGTCATGGTTTACAAGCACCGGTGTCTCATCTGCCTGGATTACATGATAAGAATACAATTCTTTATGAAGATGATCATAAAGGACCGATAAATATTCCTCCGCTAAACGTATGCGCCAGTTTGCCATGTTCTGTCTTGTAATCTGAAGACCATAGCGCTGGAATTCCTGTTCCAACCGGTAAAGAGGTACTGCATTCACATACTTTCCATTGATAATTGCAGCTGCCAGTGATGGTGATACCAAGCTTCCATGCAGCAAAGCTTTTGGATGGTCTGCTTTGACCATATGTTCATCTGTTTTGCTTGCATACACGCCTATGTGATGTTCTTCCACTTCTACCTTCGCAGGTACGAAATGATATTTTCTGGAAATGGCATCCGGCAACTGTTTCCATCCCTTGGCGCCGAATTCCGCTTTCAATTCCTCCTCGGATAGATAATGGTCAATCCGTCTGACCGCAAGCCCGGAAAGATCAGCCTCTTTCTTCCCCTTTCGCTTTGGCTGTTTTGGGGATTTGAGTTCCAGATCATCAGGCTCTGCTTCATTGAGATCGCAGACTGCTTCGGCTTCATTGAAAAATACAATCGTTCCATCTACTTCGCAAAAACAGATCTGGCTGGTATCTTCCATTTTTTCGGAAGACCTGCCAAAACGGCTCTGCTTACCAAGAATCACCTGCTCCATCAGAAGCCGCATTTTTTCATTCGATGCGTGAAGTTCCTTTGTTAAGGCATTAAGCTGTTCCTGCTGTTGTAAAAGAAGTTGGATAAGAAACGACTTATCAACGCTATTTAATTGTTCTTCCGTATAATTGACTGCCATAACCGAACCTCACTTTCCTGAGTGGTATTATAGCAGAATCCAAGTTTTTTGGCTATTTTTGAATTCTGTCACCTTCGTCATTTTGACGGTGGATAACAGTCATGAATACCTGAAAATAAAAGTCTGAAATTCAGATATTTATGACTGTTATCCACAATCTGAAAAGTTTTGGAGCCAGGAGTATATAGAAACTCACAGAAAACTTTCAGGATGTGAATAACTTTAAATTTTATATTGCACAGGATAACCTGACATGGATGAAAATGATTTTATTTTCTACGTTTTGCACAAATCACAATGAGAATTCAGGATCAGAAACTTCTTCTATGGGATGTTTGGCAACGATTTCCAGACCTTGCATCAACATTTGATACTGGTTTGTGCTAATCTCCAGCGCTTCTTCTTGTGTGCGAGGCCATCGGAAGTTCTCGTTTTCAATCCGCTTGTACAGAAGGAGAAATCCGTCTCCTTCCCAGATAAGTCCTTTTATACGATCTGTACGCTTGCCGCAAAATAAGAATAATGTATTTTTATCGTAAGGATCGAGCTGGAACTGAAAACGTATAATCCTGGCTAAGCCATCAATCCCTCTGCGCAGATCCGTAAAGCCGGTCGCCAGATACACTTTTTTGAATCCGGTACCATCATTGAGCATCCCCAATCACTCCCATAAGTGTTTGTAGAAATGAGGCAGATGCCTGCTCGGTGATTTCCAAAGTGAGGTTGTTTCCACTTCTGATCACGGCAGCAATTTTATGCTCCGATGCCATATTTACCGTACGGATTGCAGAAGAGGGAACTTCTACAAATGTTTGTGTATGATCCGCGGTTTCCAGGTAAGCCTCACGGACTTTCCGGAGTCTCCAGTAATAACTCGCTTTTGTAATGTCGCGCAACTGACACCATTCATCGATTTTCATTCCTTGCGGGCGGTTTTGGCAGTCTCTGATCAGGTCAGCCCATTCACTCAAACGGGTTTGCTGTGCAATTAAACTTGTATGAGATTTCATGACTCACCTCCTGTTACAAAGTCTAAAAAGTTGAGTACTAAACTATTTAGACTTTATAATGATGAGTCTATTATCTCACATCGGATGATTTTGAAAAGGTACTCGCTATTTTGCGTTTACTTTCATGCTCTTACGGACATACTTATTTGTGCTTGAAAAGGCGGACTACACATATATTTATGCGGTCATCCGGCAAGCCGGACAGTCCACTCACCTCCCCGTGATTTGTAGTATACCGAGTTCCCTACAAGAAGAATTATAAAGAAAAATAAGCTCAGGGAAACATTTTCATATCGTTTTGTGCCTGAGCGAAGCGAAAGGAATGGATATATTTATGGAATAAGCACAACAGCTTCCTGCGCGATCATTGCTGAGATCCACATTGATATGAAGCCGTATAAAACGGCGGAGCATATCTGTTCATGGGCAGGTCTATGTCCCTGTAAGAATGAAAGCGCTGGAAAACGCAAAAACACCTCTGTCACAAAAGGCAATCTGTATATAAAAAGTATACTTTGTGAAATTGCCTGAGTAATTGCTGTGAAACGTACTACTTACCTTTCTGCGTGGTATTGGAGTATCAAGCAGAAAAAAGGTGCCAAAAAAGCTATAATTGCTCTTGCCCGGAAACTTCTCGTAATCATTTACACCATGCTGAAACAGGGTACGCTTTTCGATGAGTCCTGTTTTAAAGTCAGACGTAAAAGCTGTGAACAAAGACAACTTTCCCTCTATATCCGGGAATTAGAGAAGCACGGCTACCATGTGTAATCACAAGCCTGATTTTTTGTAATAATAATATTTCACTGCTGGCATCCAGTTTTGTGACTGCTTTAAAATGATGCTTTTCTGATTGTTGAAAACATTTGTTGTCAAGATTCAGTTCTTGGCTACGAGTTTTATTTTCGTAGCCAGGTACAAAATGAGAGTGGAACTTTTATCCCCTCATTAAATAAGGAAGTCAAAATTTTTCTATTTCTATAAAAAACTTAAAATTTCTTGATTTTATAAATTTGAAATACAGATTTGTATTTTAGACAATGCTGGAGACAATACATTTTTGATTTTTCTTAAAATTGGATAAGGTATCTAAACAACAAATATATTATAAGAATATCTACTCACAAAGTGAATTTTGATGCTATTACTCAATACCTATCAAGCTATCACGAAAAACCTCTAAATATATAAAACTTCTTTAGACAAAATACCGACCATCAGATATAAAATTCTGATAGTCAGTATTCTTTTAATAATTTTTAAACTCTAGTTCCCTTAACAAACAGAAAATACCGTATATTGTACACCTATATCCGAATATTTTAGGAAACCATACATTACACAGCGAAATCCGTCCCATGAAGCACCAGTTATAAATAATATGTTAATATTAGCGACAATTATACGGAGGTTTGGATAATATAAGTGTTGTAATTTTTCCTATATCTTCTCCTTGAACGTCTCCACTACCTTGAATTTTTTGCATTTCTTCGCATGTTAAATCCTCAAATTTTTTCCCAACAATATCCTCGTCCGTCTGTTCGCTTTTTTGAAATTCTTTTTTCTCTTCTTCATTCACATTAATCACCTCCTGTTTAGAACTCGTGATATTACGAGATTTATTTCATAAACTTGTAATTACTTTCACTTTTTACAAAATTCCTTATTTTTGTATCTTACTAACTGTTGAATTAACATACTAACCATAATCTAGAGTTTAAAGCATAGTACATATAAGGAAATTTCTCTATCACTACATTCGACTAAATAAATTCTTATCACGAATTCTCTAGTAGTAGTTTTTTATGTCCCTCTCCAAGGACATACCCTTAATGGAATTTATTTATTACATATTGTATATTATTTTTTCTATTTTGTCAATTATACTTTCTTAGTGTATTACATTTTGTGCATGAGAGGATAACTTCTTCTACGAGTAATTTATTCACGGAATCTATTCACGACGAGGAATCAATTAAAATTAATTTCTATAGAAAGACCGATTTTAGTATGATGTCACTGGCAGCAACCTAGTTTTCCAATACCTCCTCCTGGTACGGGCATCCTGCACACACCACAATAATAATAAAGACCGGTATAGATTCATCCCCTATGATTGAAATGTACTTTTTGGATGTACTTTAATGTACTTTGGTAATAAGATACACTCTTTACTTTTATGGTTAATAAAAGATATAATTAGTTTATAATTCCCACCGTGATAATTAATATATGTATTTGAGGGAAACAAAATAGTTAACGAAAGGAAAAGTATGATTTTTATCATATAAAAACTTTATATTATGATACTAAAAAATGAATATCTTTTTGGGTATGCAACGAATATGAAAGAGCGAATAGAAATTTTAGATACAACTGCTGCAAACCAATCTTTAGAAAATTTAAAAAAATGGAAAAACAGAAAAACTTTATTATCAGATTCTGATTTTCGTCGCATGCTTACACTAAGAAATATATCCGAAACTCAATACGATTTAGCTGTTTCTCCGCTAAACGAGATTTCGCTCAAAAAACTTTTTTCCTATGTAAAACAGCAAGAATGGTTTAAACTTCACAAAAAAATTTTTTCCATTCAAAGAACCTATACACCTAAGTCCATAAAAGCCGCATTGCATTTTCATGTAAACTTTTACATGGATTTTATTTCTGAACTTTCAACTAAATATCATGAAATCACTTTTGATGATTCCTGTTTGAACTCAATGAAAAAAGATATAACTGCTCAACTTATGAATCTAGCTCAAAAAACTCTTGTATGGGATGTACATGCCAAACTAGAGAACACTCCCAATAGTAGTAATCTTAGCGATTCAGAAAGTTTTAAATATTATCTCACCAAAAGATTTGGTGATAATTTAACAGAATATTTCTTTCTTGAATACCCTACACTTGCTCGTCTTCTTGCAGAACGCATGGTGTATGCGATGGAGAATTTACAGTTAATCATTGATTCTTTAAAAAATTGTACTCAAGAGATAACCCTGATTTTTGGAATAAAAACCCCTTTTTGCATCAGCAAATTCCAATCACAAAAAGGTGATTTTCATAATAAAGGAAAAGCCTCTACAATTATAGAAATTAACCATGTTCCCCTTGTATACAAATTCCGCAATAATGATGTACTCAAAAAATATAATACCTTACTATCTTTTATTGAAAAAAGCCAACCTAATTTCCATCTGTATAAAAGCCGTCACATTACAGGAAAAGGATTTTGTATTGAAGAATTTATTGATAACGAAAACTGTACAAATAATAGTGAAATTATAGAATATTATAAAAATTACGGTTATTTATCCGCTCTTACATATTGGCTCGGATCAACTGACTTACACAAAGAAAACCTCATTGCTAAAGGTAAACATCCAGTTCTCATAGATGTAGAAACTCTTTTAAGAACAGAAGAAAGACGAATATATTCAGACGATTTCACAAAAATTAAATATTTTGAGTCCAATTCTGCAATAAGCACTGGTATGCTTCCTATGGAAAAATACTGGAAAAAGCAAATTGATTATAGCGCGCTGAATGGCATGAAACAAAAACTTCCCTATAAAGTTAGAAAATTGCTTAATGAAGATACCAGCAAAATTGCTTTTGAATTATGCGAATCATATACATTACCAGCTAATAATATTCCCCGATTAAATGGCGAACGCATAACATACGAAAATTATAGTCATTATATTGAAACTTCATTTGAGAAAATGCTCTTTTGGCTACAAAAAAATGGAAACGTTGTTTATCAACATATACTAGAAGATTTTAATTCCATAGCGATTCGTGTCATCTTAAGGGATACTCAGGATTACTATAATTTTTTAGACTTTTCCACTCATCCATCTTGCATGGTAGACTACATAGAAAGAGAGAAAATATTCGAAAATCTTTGGAGCAATTCATTTATCGATTCAAATATAGTGTTGTATGAGGTTGCCGCGCTATGCAGACATGACATTCCCTATTTTTTTACATCAACTAACTCCAAAGATATTTATTCATGTGATGGTAAGATTGAAAATTATTTTTCCCAAAACATTTTGAACCTTCTAAAAAAACACATTACATCAATAGATAAATATAACATTGAATACTCACTACTACTATTAGGTGAAAGCCTTAACTGTCTATCTTCAAAGTGTAAGCCGATTTCTATACCATCATGCAAAACGAATAAAAATATATTTATAGACAAAGCAAATAATATCGCAGATATAATGCTAAAAAATATAATTATAAACGAAAAAGAAAATACTGTGCTTTGGCCTGAGCCAATGAATCATGGCAAAAAATTAACTGTAGATTATCCTGATTCAAATTTATATAATGGTACTTCCGGACTATTTATTTTCTTTTATCATTTAAATGAATTAAGTCCGAATCCCAAATATAAAAAAATACTTCAGGTTCTTGAATATGAAATATTTAATGCAGAACATTTTAGTGATTTCGAAAGTGCATTTTACGGGAAAGGATCTAAAATTGCAGCATCTTTTATTGCGTATCATCTTAAAAAAGAAGAAAAATACTACAACCACCTAACAAAATGGCTATTAGAAACAAAAAAAATTGCTTCTAAAATAAAATCCTGGGACTGGATCCGCGGAAAAAGCAGTTTAATAACCTTATTAGTAACAATATACACAGAATGCCCTCTTCCGATTATCGAGAACATTCTTGAAATCCTCATTTCAGATATAGATTGTATTGATATCAAAGGAATAGGATTTGCTCATGGATATTGTGGAATTTTATATGCACTTTTGCGAGTAAACACCGTATTGCATCACGCAAATATAAATAAAAAAATTATAGAAATATATCAAATAATAGAAAATCGATTACAAAAACATAATACTTTTTCTCCAGCATGGTGTAACGGAACATTAGGTATAAACCAAGCGCTTTCCGAGTTTGCAAAGCAGCATCCAACATACAATATTAAATTGATTGAGCCCAAAAAATATTATATTCAAAATAACTCTTGTATATGTCATGGTACATTTGGTGAAGTTTCAACTGATTATAATATGTTAGACAAATCTAGCAAAATTTATAGAAACAATCTAGTAAAATATGCCCATAAGGAAATCATTTTATGTCAATACAAAAGATTTATACCTTTAGGACTTTTCAATGGTTTATCTGGGATTGGTTACCAACTACTATATTGTGCATATCCAAATAAGATAGTAAATTTGCTGTTTTTTAATACATAATTTAATATATTTCTTACTTTTAAAAAAGAAATACTTTACTTTGTTTTGACTATATTGTATAATAACTATGATTTAAAATTCATAGATCATAGGAGGAAAGTCATGGAAACAGTTACATTCGAAAGCATACAAAATAATCTTTGTAATTCAGAAAAAATTGATGAGTTCATTGGGGAGTCATTTGAAAACAGTAACATTGAATATATATTCAACTCTACCAATACTCCCCATTACATCACTTTTATTACAGAAAGGATAATATGCTATTAAGAAATTTCTTTAGAACTCATAGAATAATTACGAATATTACTATGAGTTCTAAAGAAAAACATAATTTAACTAAGTATACTTTAAAAGCAAGCAATTTATCCAAATACACCAACATAAGCAAAACCTCCAGACCTATTTATCCAGAGGCTTTTATATAAATCATACTCTTCAACACTTCCAAATCTTACTACCAAAACGCTTAATCGTATAATCATTAACTTATTTTTCTCAGGATCATAATTGCAACCGCTTCAATTATAGTAACAATATTGTAAATCCATTGAATACAATTACCTACTGTAACATAATTAATTTCTATACTATCCAATGTTTTTGCCACAATATTCATAAGTAATATAAATGCTATTGTAGAAAAAATACTCGCTTTCCCTATAATTGCCCGCCCTCTTTCGTCACGGGATGATTTCATGAAGAGTAATACTATCAAAACTATTGTAAATATCAATCCCACATATGCACCTATCATAAAAAATGGAACATTACTAATAATTTTACTATAAATGAGCAAATTTGAAAAATTGCACAAAACTACACTGCGAATTTCATAAATGAATCAAAATCATTACTTTCC
>NZ_CALPDG010000015.1 GCF_943193195.1 Mediterraneibacter agrestimuris
TATCATCTGCTATTATTGGTTTAATAGCTTAATCCTATTGTGATATCATGCCACTACTAAGTTGTTAACATTGGTTTTACAATAGTACATACGAAGTGGCCTGGAAGGAGCCGATAAGGGTCAGGCTACGGAAGTGAATGTGGTGAGTTCTCTGAGAAAGAAGGTCGGGGATGAGAATATAGAGACTATGGTTGGCAGCTGGTATCGGTTTGTGGGGTGAGAATAGAGGCAGATGGCAAGCATCTGGGAACAGATGTGGCTATCAGTTATTTTTGTATATGATTAAATAAAATTTCTCAAAAACTTGGTATTGACATTAACAAAATTCATGCGATATCACGAGAAAACCTAAATATTGTTGTGGTTACTTGACAAGAGTAGGGTTTAATGCTATATTAAATAAAAACCGACTGACGGTTTATTTTTGGAGGCGAATATGAAGCAAGAAGAAAAGTCCTTAATTGCAAAAAACAAAATTATTAGAGCAGCTACGAAATTGTTTTCTGAAAAAGGTTATGACGAAACTACGATGCAGGATATTATGCAGCTAAGTGGATTATCAAAAGGGGCTATATACCATTACTTCAGGAGTAAGCAGGAAATCATGGAATTTCTTTCAAATTACGCAAAGGAAATGGTTTCAAATTATCTAAAGGAATTAGTAGATAATCAGGATTTAACCGCAAAACAGAAAATTGAGAAGGTAATAACTTACTTGTCTGTAAATGAAGCTTTACCGGAATTAACGAAAGGCAGATGGGCTGAGAAAATTCCCTTTGCTTTGCTGGATACATTAAGGAACACGTTAAATGTGTTGGCAGAATATATTGCGGCAATCTTGGAACAAGGAAATAAGAATAAGGAATTTAACTGTAAATATCCAAAGGAACTTGCAGGAGTGTTAGTTCTTTTAATTGATGTATGGCTTGATCCGGTAATAGTAAATTCTGATTATCAAGAAATGTGTAATAAAGTGGATTTTATTATGCTGTTATTAGAAAAATTTAATGCGCCAATTTTTAGTGAGGAAAAGTGTTCGGAAATCAAGGAGGTAATACGCCGTTATTATGTTTAAAAAGCGAAGAATATTGTTTGTGAATCTGCCGTTTTCAGGTCATACCAATCCTACATTAGAATTAGCAAAAACTTTTGTATCTTTGGGGCATGAAGTTACTTATGTACATTCTCCGGATTGGAAAAATAAAATAGAAAGAACAGGGGCAGTTTTTGTACCATATGACGGTTATCCTTCTACGTTGACAACTTCCCAAAAAGAAACGAAAAGTTGGGGCGCTGCTTATAAAACAGTACAAAGAATAGGCAAGGGCTTTGACTGCTTGATTTATGAAATGCTGTTTTTGCCAGGCAAGGTTGTAGCCGATCAGCTGGGGATTCCTGCTTTTCGATTATTTTCTACATTTACGCTTAACGAAAAAGTATTACATGATTTTGGAAAAACAGGCGGATGGTATATGACTTTTATATTCCGTTATCCGCTTCTATGCAAAATTGTGTCCCAGGTCTTAAAAAAGAAATTCAACTTGCGTTACGGCAATATAGCAAAAGAAATGACGGATAATGCGCCTAAATTGAATTTTACATATACAGTTAAAGAATTTCAGATTTATTCGGGTGATTTTGACAGTTCACGTTATAAATACGTTGGAGCATCCATTGGCGGTCGGGAAGAAAAGGAATTTGATTTTTCAAAAATAGAAAATCCGATTATATATATTTCGCTTGGAACCCTGCTCAATACTTCTGTAAAATTCTTTCGGAAGTGTCTTGACGCATTTAGAAATCAACCTGTTTCGGTAGTAATGTCTATTGGGAATGTTGTTAAGATGGAGCAGCTTGGGAAGATACCAGATAACTTTTTTGTTTATCCATTTGTGCCGCAACTAGAAATACTGAAAAAGGCATCGCTATTTATTACACATGGTGGCATGAACAGTGTAAATGAAGCACTGTATTATGGAACGCCGATGTTGGTCATTCCTGTTGGTAACGATCAGCCTACGGTTGCCCGACGGATTGAAACACTGCACTTAGGCAAATACATGAAACAAAAAGATATAGATGCTGATTCATTAAGATTATCAGCTATGGAGATTTTAAACAATAACAGCTACAAAGACACATTACGGGAGTTCCAGATCAAGTCACAATCAGCAGGTGGCAACATGGAAATTGCAAGACAGATTTTAGCGGAATTAGATAACGAATGACCTATAGAAAGAGAGGATATTTTTAAAATTTATGAGTGACCCTGTACCTATATCAGCTATGATTTTTATATTAAATTTTTTTCTACTTATTTTTTCGCAACGGAAACAGCGATTTGAAGAAGTTACTTCAAAAAGGATCGCAAATGATATCCCTATGGATATTGCTATGATTTCAGCTCCGGTATTAAACATTACTTTTCAGATACTTTAACCACAGAATTATACATATATACTGGCAGAAATCCCATGTTACCATTTGGTTTACATGGATTTTGAAGGGTGTTTCTTTCATTTGGCAGCAGGATATTTTATAATCGGCTCATCCTATAGGAAACAAATCAGAAAAGGTGGTTGATAATTATGGTAGAATTTGGTGAAAAACTAAAAAGGGCAAGAGAAGAAAAAGGGATGACACAGCAGACCCTGTCTGAGCATCTCTATGTCACCCGGCAGGCCGTGTCACGGTGGGAATGTGGTGCGAGGTATCCAGATCTCCTGACTGCTAAGAAATTATCAGAGGTATTGGAAGCATCTCTGGATGAGCTGCTGTCCGGCGAGGAAATGAAAAAATGTGTGGAGAAAAATCCTATCGTGGAATCGCCCGTTATAGGAAGGGTGCAGTCGGCACTGTATGCTTTTGCAGGAATGGCATATCTGCTTATGAGTGTAGTGGCAATCCGTTTTCTGGCACCGGAACTTACAGGGGCGAATCTACAGATGATGGGATACGGAGTTTCCTATTTATTGGGGTATCTGATGATTACGCTGCTGCTTTTTACCGGACTGACATTTTCCATCCGTGGAAAATTAACGCCTAAAAAGGCAGGAGTGATTGTAGCAGCTTATTTTGGAGCCGCACTGATCTCAAATATTTTTGTACTTATGCAGGCACCCGGTATATGGCCGACAGTGTTTCAAAGCATCCTTTACCTGATCTGCATTGTAATTGTGGCCGGATATTATTTCCGGGTGAGAAGGCTTTCTCCGATACCGGTGTATTGCGTGGCTGCGTATGGCTTTATAAGAAGTGGTATTATGTATTTTCAGATGATGCAGTTAGAAAATGACTTTGCATTTATCGTGAGAATTATATGGCTATTAGCAATTGCGGGGTACATGGGGTTAGTAGCATACCAGGCGTATGCGTTGGAGAAAAAATGGCGGCTGGCTGTGAAATAATCTGAGAGTTTTATCATAATGCTGGAATGGAGTAAGATAACGATAAGACATAGCTTTTTATCACCGTTAGGGCTGCTGATGGGGTCTGTGTGGATTCCGATTGCAGTAATGGCAGCATTCATGGTCATGTGCGGAGGAATAGCGATCCGGTTCTTTGAATGGGAATAGGATATCCTTTTACAAAATGTCCTCAGTTATGTGCACAGAAAAACCCCGCTTCCGCGAGGCTCTTCTGTGCTATAGCTGCTTAACCGCCGAACGTATTGAGAAAACTGTGTAGTAGCATAGAAGAATAGGCATTGTTTGTTTTGTATCTGACGGCCCCCAATAAAATGCCGTAAATGAAGCCCGTTATTACTTTCCAAAATATGATTTGCGGAATGGAGGCTGTATGGTTGAAATATGATACGCGCCAGAGAACCGTATCTACATATCCAATATGCCATAGGGCAAATAAGATTGTTGTGGAGAGATAGGCGAATTTCCTTCCGTGTTTTTCCAACGCCATCCATACGTACCCCCGGAAGATTAATTCCTCAAAAATCGGTGTTATTGCTGCGCCATAGATCAGGAAGAGAATGTCATATAAGGACGTGCTTTGCGTGATAAATGGCGTTGCGGCAAATATTACTATAACCAAAAAAGTGAATATCCAATAGGCCATACTGATCTTTGCTGGAAGTATCCTAAGATCTATTTGTCTCTGCTTACATATTAGTAATATGCAGACGCTGGCTGCTCCCATAAATAGAAGGCTGAATATGGTGTCTGAAATTAGTGTGCGGCTGAAAAATGTAAAAACTGCGGATTTTAGCAATATCCTTAAGAGCTGCAGCAGGGCCAAACCAGTAGAAAGTGAGAGTAGTTTCCTGGACATTTTATGCACCTTCCTTTCACGAAATAATTTTAGTTGAACTGCTTGTAACAGACAGTTTACTCGACTGTGGGATAATAGCAAGTCTATTTCCAGGAAAAAAACTTAAAAAATCTTGAAAAAAAAGCGAAGGATTTTTGGGATTTTTACGACTACCCTTATGAAGCACAAAAATGGTCAGAAAGGAGTGGTCATCGAAATGAGTCAATATGCACTTCAGGCACATTCATTGTCAAAATCCTTCGGTAAAACTGAAATTTTGCACGGCATTGATTTGGCTGTCGGACAGGGAGAGGTTTACGGTCTTATCGGAGAGAATGGCGCAGGCAAAACCACATTATTAAGGCTGCTTAGCGGTTTGATGAAACCCACGGAAGGAACAGTGATTCTTCAAACTAGTAAATCCTTCATTGGATATATGCCGCAGAGCTGCCGATTTGACGATAGTACCACTGTTATTGATACAATCCGCTTTTTTGCAAGATTGAGAAAGGCTGATGCAAAGGCGGGTGTATCGTTGGGTGAGAAACTGAAATTAACTATGGATAAAAAGGTCAGGCATCTGTCACCCGGTCAACAGAAAAAACTTCAAATGGTTATCGCCATGACTGGAGAACCGGACTTATACATTTTGGACGAGCCGACGGCAGGTTTGGACCCAAATGCGGCCTTTGAAATGAAAAGCATCATTAAAGGGATTCAGGATAAGGGAAAAAGCATTATTATTTCTTCTCATATTTTGGGAGATATGGATGAGATATGTACCAATATTGCGATTATGGAACATGGTCAGCTCACATACAATAATGAGATTGAGAGTTTTTATATTATCAGAACCTCTGCAATTCCAATGCCTGTTTTCCAGAAAGTTTCCAGTGATTTTCAGATTGCTCTGGATGAGACTGGTACTATAACCACTGCAAAAATCAAGAGGGAACAGGTCCCGCAGTTGATTTTAGCTTTGACGCTGCAGAAAATTGCCATATATGAAGTCATTGCTTCCAATGTGAAGAACATTGTGCAGGAGCAGCTTCACTTGGGGAGGTGCCAGGATGATTAGCCGTATTTTTACACTTTATGTCAGGGATTTGAAAAAAGCTATGAATTTACGCACATGGCTGATCTGGATAGCCCTGGCCGGAATGGGGGTTTTCTTTTTCTATGCAGCAGGGGGAAAAACAAAACTCATCGAGGACGGTCAGTTAGAATTTATGGCTTTATTCCTGCCCCATATGATTTTTGGATCATGGGCGGTATTATCAGCATATTTTGATTTGATTTCTTCGGATAGAGAGCATAATGTCCTGGATTGTATCATGTGTTCCGGTATTACCAAAGCCAGTATTTTTATATCTAAAGTACTGGTCACAATGGCAATGTCATTGGTTCTGGCGTTTGTATATCTGCTGCCTGTCACTTGTGTTATTATAGGGCTTAGTGGAGATGGCATGCACCTGCTCGTGCTGTTGAAGTATCTGCTCCCGTTGTGGGGATATATCATGGTATATGCAGCTATGGGGGTATTCATTTCCGTAATTGCACGTTCATCGAAAGCAGCACTTATTTGGAGCTTAGCAAGTGGCTTGGTCCTAATGCCCCGTTTCTTTGTTATGTTGGTGGAGGGTATCGGTAAGGCTTTGGGCTGGACAGCCGAAGTAATGGAGAATGTCAGCCTGATTGCCCCTGGTGTAATGATGCAGGCCTTGTCAGAGGTTTCCGACACATCGAAATTTTTACTGGCTGCAGTTGTCTTTGGGGCCAGTATCCTGGCCTTTTTTATAGCGGCATTCCTGATCTTTACGAAACAGGATGAGTATAATTACGGAGAATGAGGAGGGCGTATGTTATGAAAAAAATGATTACCTTTTTGGCGGCAGTCGTTATGGTGATGGCAGCATTAACAGGATGCGGTGGAAATGACGATACAGTTCAAACTTGCATTATATCAAACATGAGTTATACTACAGAGAACGATCTGGAGTCTGCAAGCCAGCCGGACATGCTGGCTGTAGATGAACCCATTTACACGAGTATTCATTTTATTGAAAGCCCGGAAGGAACAGAATATACCGTGAAGTGGTATCTTGACGGAACTGAGATCAAGTCTGAGACGAAAGCCACAGAAGGCGACCTCCAGGACATTGTTATTTATGAGCTGGAAGCAGGGCAGGTAAGCGGGGGAACTTTGAAGGTGGAGGTAATATATAAGGATACCACATTGCTGTCAAAGGAGATTGAAATCCAATGAGGAAAGATATATGAGTTTTTTCAAAGATGAACGGGAGCAAAAATTCATATTGGTGTACCAGGCGTATGTCGATGAAATATACCAGTATGCATATTTGCGAACCGGGATGAGCCATGCCACCGCAGAGGATATTACACAGGAAATCTTCATGGATGCGTATAAAGGATTCTTTGGCTTTAAGGGATTGTGCTCTGAACGGACATGGATTTTCAAAATAGCAAGGAATAAGCTGAATGATTTTTATCGGAAGCAGTACAGCCCTAAGTTTGAAATAATCGAAATGGATGATTATCTGGCAGAACACATGGATGATCCTGCTCAGGATGTTCAGGAGATTTTGGTAAAGTCTTTTGAACGTGAGAAAGTGCGGGATTGCTTGGAAGCATTATCAGAGCAATATCGAATAGTTTTGGTTCTGAAATACATCGATGAGAGAACTGTCAAGGATATTGCTGTAATTGTCGGAAAGTCTCCCAAAGCTGTCGAGAGCATTTTACAGAGGGCAAAGAAGGCTTTCATAAAGAATTATGCTAAGTATGAGGAGGGATTGTGATGACAAAAAATGACGAGTTATTTGAAAAAGCCTTCGATACGCTGAAACAGGAGGGACTGCCTACAGAGCAGCAGAAAGAGGTCATGCTGGATCGGATTTTGATGGAATGTAAGACGGAAAATACTTCTGTTGTCGAAAAGGTAAAGCAACTCATTATTTCCTACCCCTGGAGGTTTGCTTTTACAGCGTCTGCAATACAAGCCGTAGTTTTTACTTTGATTTTTGGAACCCGCTACACAAATCTGTTCCTAAATATCTTCGGAGGATAATGATATGAGACCATTCATAGAAGCGTTAAACCACCCTGCGGAGGCTTTCCAGAAGGGAGAGAACACAGTATCATGGGGATTGGTCATCAGCACGATCCTGATTAATTCGGTTTTTGAACCTGTACTTCGCCATTTTTTTGGCGTCAATGCACCGGACATTGATATACTGAATATGATGAAAATTACAGTGTTCGGAATCATATCTTATGTGGCCATAAGCATTGCATTTTGGATAGTATGTACAATCTTTGGCAGTAAGAAATCGTTGTCAACGCACATAAGAGCGTGGGGAATATCTTTTGCACCTACGGCAATCTGCTCTGTTGTGGTGGCAGTGACAGAGGTGTTCTTCTTTGTGTTCTGGAACAGCACCTTTTGGGGAATGCTTTTGAATATTGTATTTGTAGGAATTCTAATATGGAAAGCCATTCTGTATTTTGTCTATCTGAGGGAATTTGCCGGATTAAAGGGCTGGCGCTGCCTTGGAGCATGTGTTGTAATGGGGGGCATTATTCTGATGATGGCAGCACTTGATGGGTATATAGGCTTAAAGACTCCTATTATCTAAAACAGGGGAGGTGGATCTATGGAAGCGGCACAATGGATTTTTTGTCCTCATTGCGAGCATAAAACCCGCATCAAAATAAGAGAAGATACAGTGCTTGAAAACTTCCCGCTATTTTGCCCTAAGTGCAAAATGGAAACTTTAATTAATGTACGGCAAATGAATATGTATGTTATCAAAGAGCCAGACGCTAAGACGCAGAGCCGATAACCTATGGAGACCACACTCCCAGGTTGTCGGCTCTGTTCCGTTTCGACATGCTCTGCCATATTTTGTCGAAAACTTTTTAAAATTATAGACGGTTCATAACCCATTCATAGGTCGTTCATAACCCGGTAGTTTATAATGGCAGAAAAGAGAAAAACCAGCAGTAACAAGGCATTCTTGTCCTACTGGTTTCACTCCGGTTTTTCCGTTTTGGACATGTCATGCCCTGCAAGAAACTGCTCGGACATACAGTCCACGGTGTTCAGCATGAATTTTCGTTCCTGCGGGCGGCATGACCGGAATTTTCCGATGAGATGCTTTATATCCAGTTCTTCATCAGAAAGTTCCGGGTAGAACAGGGCATCACCTGAAATCCCTAACCGCCTCACGATAGGCCAGAGGATATCAAAGGATGGGTTCATGGTTCCGTTCTCGATTTTCTGGACGGTTTTAATTGCTACATGGCATTGGTCTGCCAGTTCCTGCTGGGTAAGACTGCATGCCTGCCGTGCAGTACGGATGCAGTTACCTAAATGTGTTGCTGTGTTTTTCGGCATAATCGTTCACCTCACCTATATTCTATCGTGCCGATTTGGGTTTTCATATTCCCTAATCGTACCGATAATGTATGCATGATTATACCTTTTTTGATAAAGAGAACAACAATCCAGTTGCTTTGTGGGATTGTGTAGAGGAATAAAAGCCATGCCGCCAGAGTAAGCGGATGGAGAGCCCTGTCGGGAAGCGGATAAAAAAAACGGCTTCTCGCAGCAGGGCTTATTCGTGTTTGCCATCTGTGACCAGCCGATAGGAGGAAGTCATGGGTGGCATTATTTTTGTGAAAGGGTTCTGTCCGGGTGAACCGTTAAAAAAATCCCGGCATGCGAAAGAGCATTTTATACCTATGGATATGCATTATCGGGCATATTAGATAGCTACAATAATACTTATAACGCATATTACTACCATATCTGGAACTATCACGTCAGGAAGCGGCAGGAGCTTTCTGGCGTTTTTCTGTGTCGTTTTCTGACGATTTTTCTCAGTTTTTATTGGAGCCGGGGACCTCCGCACCTGTTAGGTGCCTTCCCCCTGACGTTTGAAACAAAGGTGCAGGATGACATCTATCCGTCCGAGCATCTGGTTCTGCAGGGGAAATCCCATATTTGTGTGATTACCAGCGAATGGCTCTATAATGCCATGCTGAAATTGTCAGTAACACAGAGGGAGGTGATGATCCTGAATTTCTGGTATAGGTACACGGATATTGAGATTGCCGCGCAGTTTGCTGAAAGCATTTGCTGCCATACGAAACTATCACGAAAGGAAACGTTATGAAAGAAAATGAACTTACATACGAGCTGATCTGCGCTGCCGTAAAAGGCGACCGGGAGGCTCTCGATGAAATTCTGATTTACTATGATGATTACATTGACACATTAGCGACGGTGAAGGCTGAGGATGTACAGGGCAATGAGTGCCAGTATGTTGACGGCGACCTAAAGACACGGATTCAGATGAAACTGGTTGATGCGATACCGAAGTGGAGGGGATTAAGAAATGTTGACGACAGATTTATTTGATTTTGCCTATGTGCCGGACTGGTACGGGCAGTTGAAGGAATTAAAAGAAATGGCGCTGCCGGAGCCCTGGCAGTTCAAGAAGCCATCCAAAGAGACGAAGAACCGGGAAACCCCGATCCTGGAGCGGTACTTACATATTATTTTCCGTAAACAATGCATTGAGTTTAATTCAACAGAGGATGCCGGGAAAGCTGCACAGTTCTTCCAGGTGGAGAACGAGAGGGCATGTTTCCACACCGGGCTTTACAACAGCCGCTATAAGGGGATTTACGCTTTCTTTGACCGGAACCACAAGAAGGATTCCATGCTGGACTGGTATTTCCGGGGGTTTTGTGACGAACTGTCACCGTGGCTGAGATACATCCAGCCTCTTCCAAAGAAGCCTTCCTACTACATGGCGCAGAGGAGCGCAGGTTTTAATCCCGACTGGCCGATCCGGGTAAATGTGGAACACATACTGGGGGATGAAGAAAACCTGGAGAGGATTCCAGCAAGAATTCGCAAGGCAAAGAACCTGCCGCTATTGTTTGAAACAGCGGTAGAGCTTGGCAGGAGGCGGGCCGTGGTGGAACCGGGGCTCGTGGTGCCGCAGGGATACCAGGGGAAGATACAGTACCTTCTCCCGGTCTATCTGACGAACATGAAGAGGCCGGACCTTGCCATGACGCTGTCAGTCATGGACGGTTACTACATGGGACATACCTGCCTGACTCTGGAGATGGCCTATTTGAATGCCAGGGTGGTCGCAAGGCCGCTTGCCCCGTGGCTGACCGAGCTTGTGAAATAGGCGTGGAAGAGTAAAGAGATCACAAAAGAAAGAGTTGTAGAAAGAGAAAAACGCCCGACAAAGAAATGCACATGGACTGTGCTTTGTCGGGCGTTGCCACTCTATGGGTGCTGCCACAAAATTCAGGGATTTATTGCATTTCTCGTTCTGAAAGCAGTGGAATTTTTCAGTCAATATAATAATCCTGTCAAAAGACGGCGGGAAAGGAGGTGTTGCAGATCCGTGCGGTTCCGGCCATGCCACACGGAGTAAGGTGACGGCCAACATCCCTGTAAAGGGAAAACAGAAAATACATATATCAAATGCCTGGTTCGCGAGAAGGCAAAGGATATTTCATAAGGCGGTTTTTCTATATTCCGGTTTCCTGTCGGAATATATCGAAAAAAATCGCTGTGGGGTACCCTCTGGTCTTGCTGCGCTTTTTTCAGGCATACGGGCGGATTTGGGTGTATTTCACGCACTCAGGTCCGCCTTTTTCTATGTCCTTTGCCGCCTGCCGTGGGCATCGCAGTCTGTCTGCGAATGACCATGGTGTCCCGTGTCCGGGCGGAAAGGACACGACATGGAAAGAAAAAAAGAAAAGTCCGGGCTTACCTTCCGGCAGTTAAAAGAGATGGTTGGCAGCGGTATGGGGCATAGGCCCCCGACCGCAAGGCAGCTGAAGGATTCCGGGGAGGAGCCCGTGGCTGTCCGCGAGATCGGGCCGGATGGGAGCCTAAGCGTGTATCCAAACGGTTACGCTGTTTATTCCAATGGCAGCGGAACCACGGTGGTCAGTATTGGAGAATGCGGCGAATATACATACCGCTTCCATGACGGGGAGGATGGTCTGCCCACAGAAAGCCGGCTCCTTCTGGATGGGGATGACTGGAGTGTTGCTGTGGCACTCAAAGGCGAGGAGCAGATCGAGGCAAACCTTATGAACCGGAAAGGCGACCGGAAGGGCAGCCGGCAATATGAGGAGGACTGGGAGCATATCCGGGTGGAAGAGGAAATGCCGGATGTGCTGGAGGCGGTTATCCAAAAGGACATGCTGTCTGAACTGATGGACTGCCTGACTGACCGGCAGCGGGAGGTTATCACAGCATACTTTTTTGATGAGCTCACGCAGCAGCAGATTGCGGACAAGCTGGGAGTCGGTCGAAGAACAGTAACCACTATGATTGAGCGTTCTTTAGAAAAACTCAGAAAAAATATAAAAAATTTGTGAAGGGTGTCTCCTAAACCCTTTCTCCCACGACAACAGGTGGAGGGGTTCATAAAAAACTCTTTCCCGGAGGCATTGCCGCCGGAAACAGATTTGACTGGAAGGAGGATAAGTCAATGGATGCAGCAAAGAGATTCACGATGGACATCGGCACCAGGGACATGGGCAGGCCCATCTGTGACGTACACAAGCGGGGAATCCGCAGCCGGGTTCTGGATGCGCTCTTTGGCAGAAAGAACCGTGTGCTGATCATCATGCCCAGCGGGTGTGTGGACAGCGTTTCATTCCGCCCTGTGGAGGCACCTGCGGAGGAGGACGCGGATGGGAGTTAAGGTTACGGAAAGCACAGCAAAGACCATTTATGTCTGCTCCCCGTATAAGGCAGTTTCCCTTAAGGAAGCGGACCGGGAGTGGGAGAGGAAGGAGAATGTGAAGCGGACAAAGCTGGCCTGCCGGATTTTGGTGAAGTTGGGATACCTGCCCCTCGCACCCCATCTGTATTTCACCCGGTTCCTTGAGGATAGTGATGAGAAGGAACGGGAGGAAGGCATCACGCTTGGGATGCGGTGGCTGGAGATTTCAGATGAACTGTGGGTATTCGGAGAGCGGATTTCTGACGGCATGAGCCGGGAAATCAGCTATGCCAGGGAGCTTGGCATCCCGGTACGGTGCCTGCCGGAACCGGGCAGGCTAGTCGGGTGCATCGTGAATGCATGGAAACAGAGACAGGAAGGACACATGGAGGGCTGCCGGGAGCAGGGTGGCCGGGATCAGAAAGAAAGTGAGGACACGAAGAATGAGTAAAAAGGACAGGAAAAAAGAGGCAGTTATTTTGAGAGTAAGAAATCTGCACATCCATCTGGACGAACACATGGAGACTACAAACCACTTTGAAAAGGAAGATACACCGTGCTGCTGTGGATGCCAGGGCGGGAGCTGCGGCTGCTGCGAGGGGGATGTGGAGATTGATCTGGATGAGCTGGCTGCGGAGATCGCCGGGGAGACCGGGATTGAGGATGGCATTGTGAAAAAAGTGCTGGCAGCAGAGGAATGCATCCTGGAGAAGATGGGCGTTGTTGAGGTTGTGGAAGAAGAGACCACAGAAGAAGAGGATGACGCGCAGGAAGGCCATACAGCGGAGGATAGTCATTCAGAACAGGAGTCTCACAAGCCGGAAAGCAATGCGGCTGATTTTCTGGAGAACGAGTTCCCGGAAATGTTGGGACAGCTTTTAGGCGGGGCTATCCTCATGGGGATTATGGAGTCTGTGCTGCCGGAAGGAATGCGTCCGGGAAAGAAATCTGAGACAGGAGGGACAGGCCATGGCAAAGACCGCAGGTAAGGGTATCCAGACAGCCGTAGTAAATCCGGAAAAGATCGTGAAGGGCATGACGACCATCTTCCAGGGATTCTCCATCATGTTTGACGGCATGGCGGAGCAGATGCAGCAGATGGAAGGGCTGGCAGAGCAGATGGCGGCCGGACAGCAGGCTCCTGCAGTACCCGCAAAGAATGAACCAGACACACAGGAAGAGAAGGAGGCCGCAAAAGCCGGGGATTCCGGGGAGGACCTTCCGTTTGATACAGCGCCGGAAGATAAAAAAGCCGCAGCCACGATTACCACGGATGATCTTTTAAAGATTGCGGCACAGAAGATCACTGCCAACCGGAAGAACAGCCCGAAGATCAAGGCGCTGCTTACCTCGTATGGCTGCGGGGCGGTCAGTGAACTTCCGGAGGACAAGCGTGAGGCGTTCTTAAATGACCTCGCCCAGCTGTGATGGGGGATGCCTATGGGAGCACACGCATTATTATCCGCATCCAGTTCCAAGCGGTGGCTGAACTGCCCGCCGTCCGCACGTCTGGAGGAGAACTTCCCGAATGAGAGTTCCCCCTATGCAGAAGAAGGGACATGGGCGCATGAACTGTGTGAGTACAAGGTAAAAAAGTACCTCCACCGCCGGATGAAGCGCCCGCAGTCTGAGTATCTGACCGAGGAGATTGAAACTATCACGGACATTTATGCGGAGTTTGTGGTTTCCACCATAGAGGAACTGAAGGCACAGGGGCTTTCCGTGCTGGCACTGGTAGAAGAAAAGCTGGATTACAGCCATATTGTGCCGAGTGGTTTTGGCACCGGGGATATGGTGATCCTGGCTCCCGGACTGCTCCATGTATGTGATTTCAAGACGGGCTCCGGTGTGTTTGTAGATGCAGACCACAACACACAGATGATGCTGTATGCACTTGGCGCACTGCACGCCTATGATTATCTTTTTGATATCCATACTGTTTCCATGACCATCATCCAGCCGCGGCTTGAGAATATCAGTACGTTTACCTGTACGAAACAGGAACTTCTGGATTGGGCTGAGAGCATCCGGCCGGTGGCGAAGATGGCATTTGAGGGGAAAGGCGAACAGAAACCGGGTGACTGGTGTAAGTTCTGCCGAGCAAAGGCCATGTGCCGCGCAAGGGCAGAGGAAGCACTGGCGCTTGCACGGGAGGAATTCCTGGATCTGGACAACGGGGCACTGGCGGACGGGGTGGAGCTGACCGATGCCACAGCACCGTACAGCCCGGATACGGATGCACCGATCTTCAAATCCCCGGCCCTGATCTCCCAGCAGGAGATTGAAGCGATCCTTCCGACACTGAACCGCATTTCCGAGTGGATCTCCGCTGTGTTTGCTTATGCATCCAACGAGGCCATCAACCACGGTGTTGTCTGGGCTGGCTATAAAGTGGTGGAGGGCAGGAGCAAGCGGCAGTTCACAGACACGAAAAAGGTGGTGGACGCCGCGGCAAAAGAAGGCTTTACCGATGTGTACAAACAGGAGCTCATCACGCTCACGGAGTTTGAGAAGATGATGGGCAGGAAGCGGTTCGCACAGATACTCGGTGAATTCGTGGTCAAGCCGCCTGGCAAGCTGGCACTGGTGCCGGAATCAGACCCGCGCCCGGCAGTGGATTTAAACGGGACTGCCGGGGATGAATTTAAAGTACTGGATCAGTGATCCAGATAAAAAATGAAATATAGGAGGACAACGACTATGGCAACTAATACAAACCCTACGAAAGTGATCATTCCCTGCCGGATTTCCTTTGCAAACATCTGGGAACCGAAGGCAATCAATGGAGGCGATGAGAAATATTCCGTTTCCTGTGTCATTCCAAAGAGTGACAGGAAAACCCTGGCCCTTATCCAGAAAGCGGTGGAGGCAGCAAAAGAGGATGGCAAGACCCGCAAATGGAGCGGGAAGATCCCGCCGAACCTGAAACTGCCCCTGCGTGACGGGGACATTGACCGGCCGGATGACGAGACCTACCAGGACTGTATGTTCGTCAATGCGACCAGCAAAGACGCCCCCGGCATTGTTGACCGCAGGGTACAGCCGGTAACGGACCCGATGATGGTTTATTCCGGATGCTACTGCAATGTCAGTGTTAATTTCTATCCGTTCAATGCCAACGGTAACCGCGGCGTGGCGGCAGGGCTTTCCAACATCCAGTTCGTGAAGGACGGCGAGCGTCTGTCCGGCAGGGCATCTGCGGAAAGTGAGTTTGATGCGCTGGAAACAGAAGAGGAAGATGTACTGGGTGAAGACATGCCGGATTTCCTGAAATAAGGGAAACACAGCAATAAAATGATGGGAGCCGGGAAGGAGGATGGTGCCTCCTCCCGGAGCTCCCAATGAACGGGGTGATGGACGTGAATGAAATTGATACCAGGAGCAGGGCACCCGACATTCCAAGGGTGCTCTCCATTGACCTGGAAACCTACAGCAGCACAGACCTTTCCAAATGCGGCGTGTACCGGTATGTGGAAGCGGATGATTTTGAGATCCTGTTGCTGGCTTATGCCTTTGATGAAGAGAAAGTACGGATCATAGACATGGCCTGCGGAGAAGAGGTGCCGCGGGAGATATGGGAGGCGATTGACGATCCGGGCATTATCAAGGCGGCGTGGAACGCACAGTTTGAGCGTACCTGCATCGGTCACTATCTGGGGCGGGTACTCTCTCCGGACAGCTGGCAGTGTTCCATGATACACGCGGCATCGCTTTCCCTTCCGCTTGCACTGAGGAACGCGGCACTGGTGCTAAAGACCGGGGAGCAGAAAGACCGGGCGGGGGAAAATTTAATCAAATACTTTTCCGTTCCGTGCAAGCCAACGAAATCAAATGGCGGGCGCACACGGAACCTCCCGGAACATGACCCGGAGGGGTGGCAGAGGTTTAAAAGTTACTGCCTGCAGGATGTCCGGACGGAACGGGATATCCGTCTCCGGCTGTCGGCATTCCCGATGCCGGATGCGGAGTGGGGCTACTACCATATGGACCAGCGCATCAACGACCGGGGAGTCGGGATTGACACGGTGCTGGTGCAGCAGGCGATAGCCTGTGACCTGATGCTGTCTGATGAAATGACAAAGAGAGCCTATGAACTGACCGGGCTGGAGAACCCAAACAGCGTCAGCCAGCTGAAGCAGTGGCTGGACGGGAAAGGCATTCCCATGGAGAGCCTTGGAAAGAAAGAGGTGGCCGCCATGATCAGGGAACTGGATAAGAACGGGTGCGACCAGGAAGCGCTGGATATGCTGAAGCTCCGGCTGCAGATGGCGAAAAGTTCTGTGAAGAAATACCAGGCAGCGGAACGGTATGTCAACCAGGACGGCAGGGCAAGGGGACTGTTCCAGTTCTACGGTGCCAACCGCACGGGGCGGTTTTCTGGCAGGGGGATTCAATTGCAGAATCTTCCCCAGAACCACATCTCCACACTGGATGAAGCGAGGAAACTAGTGAAGCTGGGATGTTTTGAAGCGGTGGAGATGCTCTATGGCAATACGCCGGATGTGCTGTCCCAGCTGATCCGCACCATGCTGGTTCCAAAGGAAGGCTGTGAGTTTATTGTTGCGGACTTTTCTGCGATTGAGGCGAGGGTGCTTGCATGGGAAGCGGGGGAGCAGTGGAGGCTGGATGCGTTTGAAAAGGGGGCAGATATTTACTGTGCATCGGCATCGCAGATGTTTGGCGTACCAGTCGTAAAGCATGGCGTAAACGGGGAACTCCGGCAGAAAGGGAAGGTGGCTGAACTCGCGTGTGGCTATGGCGGCTCCGTGGGCGCACTGATTTCCATGGGCGCATTGGAGATGGGGCTGAAAGAATCAGAGCTGCCGGATCTGATCCAGAACTGGCGGGAGGCAAACCCGAAGATTGTGCAGTACTGGTGGGATGTGGAGAAGGCGGCGGTGGAGACAGTCAAAACACATGAGGAACACCAGATTAAGAGAATCCGTTTCCAGTATTATTCCGGCACTCTCTGGATGGTGCTGCCATCAGGCAGGAAACTGGCATATCTCCAGCCAAAGCTGCAGCCGAACCGGTTCGGCCGGATGAGCCTGACTTTCTGCGGGACAGGGGCAAATAACAAGTGGCAGAGGCAGGAGACGTACTCTGGAAAGATCGTGGAAAATGCGACACAGGCAATCGCCAGGGATATCCTGACGGAAGCGATGTGGCGGCTTGAGAAAGCCGGGTTTGAGATCGTGGGCCATGTGCATGACGAAGTCATTATTGAAGCGCCTATCGGAAAATACACACCGGAAGATATCTGTAAGGTCATGGCGGCAAATCCCCGCTGGTGCATGGACTTACCGTTGGCGGCAGCCGGCTATCGTGGCGGTTACTATTTTAAGGATTGAGGTGGCGGCATGGCTCATGTGATGGAAATGAAAGACGGAAAAACAGCCGCGGTATTTGGATTTAGGGATGTGCTGGAGATAATTGAAGAATATGCCGGACCGGAACCAGGGCGTTTCATTGCGGAGCATGTATCTGAGATCGAACAGGACAGGGCGGACTTTGCGGAACAGGAAAAATACTACGAGGGCAGGATTGAGAAACTGGAAGACCACCAGAGGGGGCTTCTGAATGATGTGGAAGAAGAACTGGAAGCTGTGGAGCAGCTTTTGGATGCACCGCGTTTAAACCGCGCAAAGCTGTATGCTGCTGTGAGAAACATCCAGAAGATGGTCCAGGCAGAACTTTAGGTGTACGGGCATATACCAGATGGCATCGGAGGATGCGGAAAGCGAGGATTTTGATATGAAAACAGGCAGAAGTTTAAAAGAGGTCATGGCGGAACTGGACCGCCAGAGCAGGGCAAAGAGAGATTATATCGGGCCGGCGGAGGCGTTCCATCTCAGGGACGACGGCCAGACGTTTGAAATCAACCATGTGGTTTCCGGGCAGCAGGAAGTCTTTGCTACCAGCCAGCTTTTTCACAGGCAGGTGGCAGCGGCACTTGGAATCCCGGCAAAGTATTATGACATGATGTCGGCGCAGAAACCGGAGCTGCTGGCAGAGAATGTGAATGCATGGTTTGCGGACAGGACGAACAGCTACATGATCCGTTCCATGGATTACGGCAAGGGCTCGGTGGCAAGGGCGCTCCTTTCCGAACGGTACCGCCGCATTGACAACATGGAGGTTGCCACGTCTGTCCTCCCGCTGTTTGCCGGACAGGAGCAGTACGAGGTAGTTTCCTGCGAGGTGACGGAGAACCGGTTGTATTTAAAGATCGTCAACCACCGTCTGGAGATGGCGGTTGTTCCGGGGGATTACGTGCAGGCCGGCGTGGTGATCTCAAACTCGGAGGTCGGGCTGGGTTCCGTTTCTGTTCAGCCTCTGGTCTACCGTCTTGTGTGTACGAATGGAATGGTAGTCAATGACATGGGCGAACGGAAGAACCATGTAGGAAGGACTGCCAGGGCATTGGAGGACAGCTTCTACATTTATTCGGATGAGACCATCGAAGCGGAGGACAAGGCGTTTCTTTTGAAACTCCGGGATGTGACGGCTGCGGCGATCGAGGAGAGCCGTTTTGCACAGGTGGTCGGCAGATTAAAAGAAGCGGCCGGTGTGCCGATCACGGGAAAGGTGCCGGAGGTGGTGGAACTTACCGGCCGCAGCTATGGACTGAACCAGGACGAGCAGGATAACATCCTGCAGTATCTCATTTCCGGCGGTGATCTTTCACAGTACGGGTTATCCAATGCCATCACACGGGCGAGCCAGGAGGTGGAGTCTTATGACCGGGCGACCGCCCTGGAGGGCATCGGCTGGCAGGTGGCAACAATGGCGCCGCAGCAGTGGAAGGAGATGAACGGGTAATGGCTGAGAGAGATTTTGGATTCCGCTGGGTGACACGCTCCTCTGATACAACTGCCGCCCATCCATCCAGGAATTCCCACTCTGACCCGACCGCAGACGCGGCTATTGGCAATCTCATGCGGGAGGAGAAGAAGAAAAAGCACCCGTCCAGGCGGCAGAAGCGTGGCAGCCGGCGGGGACCGGAAGGAGGCGCCTGCAGTGAGGGAAAGTGAAGTAGAAAAAGCATTTGTGGATGCGGTCAGGGAGGCTGGCGGTAAAGCAGTGAAGTTTACTTCCCAGACGATGAACGGGGTGCCGGACAGACTGGTTCTGCTGCCGGGAGGCAGGTGTGCCTTCGCAGAGCTGAAAGCCCCCGGAAAGCAGATGCGGAAGCTGCAGAGGAAACGGAGGGAGCAGTTACTGGCCCTTGGATTTCCGGTGTTCTGCGTGGACCGGCCGGAACAGATACAGTCAGTTATGGAATCACTCCGGAAATGGAAACCGGGGGAACCGGTACCAACGGGAATAGGGGCAGAGATACCGGAACGGAAGAATATGGTGCTGCCGGGGGAAGGAGGTGGTGCCCGGTGAAGTTCGTACCGCATGATTATCAGGCTTATTGTATCCAATATGTGAAAACACATCCGATTGCGGCGCTGTTCCTGACGATGGGACTAGGCAAGACGGCGATCACTCTGACGGCTGTCAATGACCTGATGCTGGATACTTTTGACGTGAGCAAGGTGCTGGTAGTGGCCCCGCTCCGGGTAGCACGGAACACATGGCCGGCAGAAGTTGAGAAATGGGAGCATTTGAAATTTCTTTCCATCTCCGTCATCGTGGGCGACCAGAAAACACGGATCGGGGCACTGAACCACCCGTCCCTGGTGTATGTCATCAACCGGGAGACTATTAAGTGGCTGGTAGAGTATTACGAGAAGAATGGCCTGCGGTGGGATTTTGACATGGTGGTGATCGATGAGCTGTCCTCCTTCAAGAACCACCAGAGCCAGAGGTTCCGTTTCTTACGCAAGATCCGTCCGTTTGTGAAGCGGTTTGTCGGGCTGACCGGTACGCCGACTTCCAATGGCCTTATGGACTTATGGGCGGAGATTGGAATCCTGGACGGAGGGGAGCGCCTGGGGCGTTTCATTGGCAGATACAGGGAGGCATACTTCAAGCCAGGCAGCATGAACCCGCAGACGGGAGTCGTGTTCCAGTATGTTCCCAGGGATGGAGCAGAGGAACAGATATACGAAAGGATTTCAGATATCGCCATTTCCATGAAAGCTCTGGATTATCTCAATATGCCGGAGTGTGTGATGGCTTCCCACGAGGTGGAAATGAGCACGCAGGAAAAGAAGCTCTACGATATGCTGGCAAAAGACCTGCTGATCCCGCTGGAGGACGGGGATATTGACGCTGCCAACGCTGCAGCCCTTTCCGGAAAACTCCTGCAGATGGCAAATGGTGCTGTGTACGATGAGAATGGAACGGCCCGCAGGATTCACGACTACAAGCTGGAAGCATTGGAAGACCTGATCGAGGCGGCCAACGGGCAGAGTGTTCTGGTGGCGTACTGGTTCAAGCATGATAAGAAACGTATTGAGGAGCATCTTTCCAGGCTGGGCTATCAGACGAGGGATATCAAGTCCAGCGGTGATATCAAGGACTGGAATGCAGGGAAGATCCCGGTTGCGCTGATCCACCCGGCATCTGCCGGGCACGGGCTGAACATCCAGGAGGGCGGACACATCCTGGTCTGGTTTGGCCTGACCTGGAGCCTGGAACTTTACCAGCAGACCAATGCGCGCCTTTGGCGGCAGGGACAGACGGATGTGGTGACGGTACATCATATCATTACGAAAGGCACTGTGGATGAAGATGTGATGGCTGCACTGGAAGAAAAAGATGTGACGCAGGAAAAACTGATTGCTGCGGTCAAGGCAAGGCTTGGACGGTAAGAGCACAGATTTAAAAATACACGGTTCGGACGGAAGGAGGACGATTCATGGGACGACCGAAGAAAGAAAAATATGAAATAGAGGGGCGGTTCCTGGCGGAAGCCCTCCTTCTGGCCGGATCATACTCCGCAGCCGTAAAGGAAAAGAAACAGCTTCAGGATCTGATGACGGGAACATTTGAATATACAGAGGATATGGCGATACAGGATTTAACCGGCGGCGGGCAGCAGGAAGGGGAACGGGTGCAGACCAGCAATATTTCCAATATCCCGGAAAGGGTGGCAATCCTGCTGGCAGACGGGTATGTGGAGAAACAGAAATACCGGATGCAGAGGGAAGCGCAGAGCCGGATGAATGAGTACCGGAAACTCTGCGAACAGGTTGAGATCGTGGAAACCGCTGTGAATGAACGGATGGACGACAGGACAAGGGCTGTGTTTGTACAGATATATAAAGAACAACGGAAAAAGGGGCAAGTGGTTGATGAATGCTGCCATCGGCTATACAGGTCGCAGGTAGAACGGGCATTGTCAGATGCTATCGACAGCATTGCAGAGGAACTGGCATATCGTGAGTTTATTGATTCGTGTGAGAGGGAAGAGGGGTGAGAAAGATGGGACGGCCGAAGAAAAGAGTATATACAGCGAGTGAAAGTTATTTGGCATTCACCGAGAAATTGATTCGGAGCTATCCGGCTATCAAAGAATATTGTATTCGCTATGAGCAATCCCATAAAGGGCTGCTAGAAAAACTGAATCTGCAGGAAGTTTATTCACCAGAGGATTATGGATATGATGAACCGTTTCTTCAGTACAAAGCAGCAGAAGGAAGGGAAAAAGAAGCGTTGGAAGAGTATCTGGACGCTAAGAAAAAGGTGTTCTTTCTAGAACATCACATTGGCAATATGGAAGATATCCAGATGAAGGAGGTAGCGAGAACTTTATTTTTGGAACAGGAACAGCAGAAAAATGCAGAAGTTTCAGTAGGAGGCCATATTATTTCTTCCCGGACTATTGGCAGGGAAAAGCAGAGAGCGATTGCTTATATTGCGTGGTGCATCGAGGAGTATTCTGCATGGGAGGCCAATGAGCTGTTTGGATAAGATCATAGAATGCGGGAGCCCGGATGTCAAGCTGTTTGATGTCTGGGCTGATTTTGTGTAATAAAATGCTTTTTTAATAGTTGGTGTGGCAGACAATATATTTGGCATTTTTTTCTGCGTAAATGGCGTTCAAACCGGGTGTTTTTGTTACGTTTTCTCTGGTATTATTTATAATGCCGGGAGGTGGAGGAAAGAGATATCCTCCAAACATAAAGCTGGAGCAGGAGCAGTCCTGTTTCCGGCTTTTTCTTTTGCGTACACCACGGGAGGTGAGAGGATTGGGCAGGAAAAACAGGAGGAAGGAATCAGCGTATTCACGGAAGATGAGACTGAATCCGGAGAAGCTGATCTCCAAACCGCAAGCAGACACCGTACATAGCGGCAAGGCTCCGGTTCGGGGTGACATTTGGTTTGCGGAGCTTGGAAAGCATCCGGGGACGAGCGTCCAGGAAGGATGCCGTCCGGTGTTCATCATGAGCAATAATACGGCAAACGGGCATTCCGGGACAGTGACTGTCGTGCCGATGACTTCCAAGAAGAAAAAAACATATCTTCCGACTCATGTTTTGATGGAAGTGTCGGACTGCCCAAACCTGGAACCTTCCATGGTGCTGGCAGAGCAGGTGACCACCATCGGCAAGTGCGCCCTCAAGAGTTTCGTGGGGCGTGTCGGGGAGGAAAGGATACATGAGATTGAGAGGGCTGTGGAAGTGCATCTCGGCCTGGATGGGAAGATCCGGGATAAGTAAGCGGCCGGATACCTTTTTCTGTTCAGATTTTACATTCAATAAGATTTCTAACCAGGATTGGAGATGATAAATTGTGGGAACTACCAATAACGGCCATGCGCCGGTGAATTTTGTAAACATTCCGGCGGATCTGAAAGCATCCTGCCGTTTTTGTGTATGGAAGATGGAGAAGGGGAAAGGCAAGTCGGCAAGGCTTACGAAGGTACCCTATGACCCGGCGACCGGGAAGAAGGCGCAGAGTAATAACGCCGCGACTTTCTCGGACTTCAATACCGTTATTAAAACCTACGCGATGGGCGGATATGATGGTATCGGTATCCGGGTAGATAACGGTATTGGGGCATTTGACATCGACCACTGTATCCGTGAGGACGGGAGCCTGAACGATGTGGCTGCTTCCGTGCTTGGAATCTTCAAAGATGCTTATGTTGAACGGTCCCCGTCCGGCACTGGCCTACGCGGGTTCTTCCGTGTGGAAGCGGATTTTAATTTTGACAAGACTGTTTATTATATCAACAACCGTACCCTGGGCCTGGAGGTTTACCTCGCCGGGGCGACAAACCGTTTCGTGACGGTCACAGGGAATAAGTACCGGGAAGGCACAGTCCCAACGGATATGCCGGCGCTTCAGACTTTGCTGGATACGCTGATGAAGCGAAAGAGCCAGGTGGTGAACACACATATTGAGCCGTGCTCCTACCTGTCCGATGAGGAAGTATTGGAGCATGCAGGGAAGTCTGCCAATGGTGAACGCTTCATGAATTACTACGAAGGCAACTGGCAGAAATATTTCGATAACCAGTCCGATGCGGACATGGGGTTCCTTTCCATGCTGGCGTTCTGGTGCGGCTGTGATGAGGAGCAGATCGACCGCATCTTCCGTACTTCCGGGATGATGCGTCCGAAGTGGGACCGGCAGCAGGCAGGCACTACCTACGGGGCGATCTCCATAAGGAATGCGGTGTCTACCTGCCGTGCGATCTATCTTCCGGTCGATCCGCAGGATATCACGGATGCAGGGGATGAGTTCAGGAACCTTGACGGGGAAGAAGTGGATTACAATCCGGACCTTTCCCAGATCAAGACCACTCTGGATGAGATGCAGCCGCAGTCCAATCCGCGTTATGGCAGGGATGAGATCGGGGTTGGAAATATGTTTGCGGACTACTTCAAAGGCGTCGCCCGGTACAACCGTGACCGCGGCATCTGGTATGTGTATGACGGGGCGGTATGGAGGGCAGATACCGGAGGGCTGAAAGTCGCAGAGCTGGCAAAACTCTTAGCTGACCGCCTTTTAACTTATGCCATCAAAATCAAGGAGGAAGATACGAGGAAGCGTTTCATCGACCGCATCCGCAAGCTGCAGCAGAGGAAACACAGGGATACCATGCTAAAGGATGCGAAGTCCGTGTACCCGCTGGCAATGTCCTTTTTTGACCGGGATATTTATCTGTTCAACCTTGCCAATGGGACGCTGAACCTGAAAACACGGGAATTCCGGGAACACCGGGCAGAGGATTTCCTGACGAAGATTTCCCCTGTCATTTATAACCCGGATGCGGAATGCCCAAGGTGGACGCAGTTCATGGAAGAGGTTATGCAGGGGGATGAAGAACGTATCCGGTATATCCGGAAGGCGCTGGGCTATGCGTTATCCGGAGATACCAGAATGGAGTGCCTGTTCATCCTTTACGGTGCAACCTCCCGTAACGGCAAGGGTACGATGATGGAGACCTTCCTGCGGGTCATGGGTGACTACGGCCGCAACGCTGATCCCGCCCTCCTTGCCATGAAGTTCAACGCACAGAGCAATGGACCGACAGAGGAAGTGGCGCGTCTTGCAGGTTCCCGGTTTGTGAATATCTCGGAGCCGGAAAAGAAGCTTACAATGGATGCCGCCTTTACCAAGCGTATGACGGGTAACGATTCCATCACGGCCCGGTTCCTGCATGAGAACAGTTTCGAGTTCCGTCCGAATTTTAAGATATTTATCAACACGAACCATCTGCCGAATATCACAGATTTGACGCTGTTTGATTCCGGCCGTATCAAGATCATCCCGTTCAACCGCCATTTTGAAGAGGAAGAACAGGATAAGGGATTGAAGTCTTTCTTTGCGGAAGAAGATAATATGTCTGGCATCTTCAGCTGGCTTTTAGAAGGTTACCGGCTCTTTGAAAAAGAGGGGCTTACCATGCCAAAGTCTGTGCTGGAGGCGACGGATGCTTACCACAAGGAATCCGACAGGATTAGTATGTTCTCATCGGAGTGTCTGGTTACAGAATATGGGAATAAGCTGACAAGTAAAGCGGTTTATACGAGGTATGTGGACTGGTGCAGGGATAGTGGGTACAAACCGGAGAATATGAAAAATTTCCGTAAGGGTATGGAAGTGCATTACACATACAACAACAGCGGAAGGCCGACAGGCGGTGGAAACCCAACGACCGTTGTTGAGGATGTGAAATTTGCTACCGGTGAAGAACCGGAATTTGAAGTGATCCCGGATGCTTAAAGGAGCCCATCATTTCCACAATATACTGTTATCCAGGTATGCAGGAAAAACACTAAAATCCTCTTTTGGTAGGGGCAGCGGCTTTTTCATCTCCTACAACCTCCTACAATTTTGGGGATGCGGAATTGAGAAAAACCTTTATTTTATGCTACTTTTTAGCTTTCCAAGATGGGATGTAGGAAATGTAGGAGGAAAATAGGTTATTGTTTTTTATTGTTTCTTTTATAGGGGATTTATATTTTATCTCCTACATCCCCTACAAAAGAATAAAAACAGAAAAAGAAAATCAGGAAAATGGCTTGTTTCCAAGGAAAACCGGGATTTGAAGATTGTAGGAGGTACGGATTTTGGGGTGCGTTCATCTCCTACAATCTCCTACATTGCGATTTAATGTGGCGAATAACAGATCATATCAGGCATCCTTTGCGGCGGCTTGCTTTGTGGGAATCCTTACAAGGTGAGCAGGGGCAAAGGGTGCCTGCTTTGATACATAGACAAAACGAGAGGAGAAGTAAAACTATGAGCAGAATTTTAACATGTGAACAGGTGTCAGACGGGCATCCCGATAAAATTTGTGACCAGGTTGCGGATGCCATTGTGACGGACTGCCTGGTACATGACAAGGACAGCAGGGTGGCGATTGAATGCCTGTTAAAAGACAGCCGCCTCATTATCGCCGGGGAGCTGACCAGCAAGAACCAGCCAGACTACCGGAAACTGGTGGATGATGTTTTGGAGCGTATCGGAAAGGGAAAGACGGAATACGGCAGGATGGAAATCATCAGCCCTTTGGATGTCGCCCTCATGGTAAAGGAACAGTCCCCGGACATCGCCCTTGGTGTGGATAAGGGCGGAGCCGGAGACCAGGGCATTATGTTCGGATACGCAACCAACGAAACACCGGAGCTTCTCCCGGTCCCGTTTGCGGTGGCGACCAAGTTCCTGCGGCTTTTGAAGAACCATCCGTCAAAGATGTTTCGTGCGGATGCCAAAGCACAGGTCAGCTTTGACTATGACAGCGGACGGATCACCGCTTTCCTCTGCTCCGTGCAGCACAGCCCGGATGTGGAGGTCGGTGATTTCCGGCACATCATCGAGGGGATGATGGTGCTGGCTGCCTGTGAGTACGGGCTGAATGGTGATTTCGTGAAACTGGTCAATCCGACCGGGCGGTTTGTGGTTGGCGGTTCCTTTGCTGACTGCGGCGTGACCGGACGCAAGCTGGCATGTGATACCTACGGTGGCATTGGCAGGATCGGCGGCGGTGCGTTATCCGGGAAAGACCCCAGCAAGGTTGACTGTTCGGCTGCATACATGGCGAGAAAGATCGCCCGTGACATTGTGCAGGCTGGATATGCGGAGCAGTGTGAAATCCAGATTGCCTATGCCATCGGGATGGAACATCCGGTGTCGGTAAATGTGGACTGCTTCGGCACAGAGTTCCAGCCATTGGATTTCATCCAGGCTTATGTGGAGGACAGCTACGATCTGACACCGAGGGGAATCATTAGCCGCTTGCATCTGCTGGATGTGGATTATAACTTGGTATCCACTTACGGACACTTCGGGAAGCCCGGACTTCCGTGGGAGGAATAGGGATGCCGTACAAACCAAAGGTACCCTGCAAACACCCTGGCTGTGCGGAGCTGGTGGAACCAGGGACAAAGTATTGTGAAAAACACAAAGCACTACACCCGGAGGAGGTGCGGTCAGCTGCAAAGCGTGGGTACGGAAGGAAGTGGCAGAAAGCCAGCCGGGAATACCTGCAGGCGCATCCGCTGTGTGTGCTGTGCATGAAGAAACAGCCGCCGCGGTATGTGAAGGCGACAGGGGTTGACCACATCACCCCACACCGCGGCGACCAAAGGCTGTTCTGGAACCGGAGCAACTGGAGGAGTTTATGTAAGCAGTGCCATGATAAAAAGACACGGGCGGAAGATAACAATCCGACCTACACCTATTGAGCAGTGTCTTTCTCGATCACCAGCCGTCCTTCCTCACATTGGATGGACACGAAGCTGCCGGCTGTGAAACCGAGCTGCTCCAGCCACTTCCCTTCCAGACGGATCTGTGGGAAAGGGGTGCTGCCATGATAAGTGAGATAGACTTTCCTTCGGCGGTTCCTTTTCTGTTTCTCGTTCAAAGGTTCATGCCTCCTTTCTTTGCTGTGTGGTCATGTTACCTCTGAAAGAAAATATATCCAGTTAATCCGATGCCATAATCTGCACAGATTTTTGTGGTTTTCCTTGTGTACATTATGGCGGGAAGACCCCGCCGGGGGCCGGGTTCACTTCTCTGTGGTGAAGTGACACGGAGACCGCCGCCCCCTCAAACGTAAAAAACCGCGAATTTGATAGGCCGGGGGTCTGGCAGTTACGGCGCAAAATGAAACTTATGGACCAGGAGGCGCGGCAGCACTGCCAGACCCCGGCTTTTCAATATCCGAAATGAACCAGAACACATGAAATCCCTTGATAAAACGGGAACTTTCGTGTGTTTTTGTTTGTTCCGGAGAAATATGAAAATCTGGAATAGAGCAACGATTACCCATGTGCCAACCATACTGTTATGCAGAAAAATCACCTCATCATTTTTTATATGTTTTTTGGAATTTTTCCGCAAAATGGGCGGGGTTACGGTGCAATATGAAACCCGGCAGATAGGAGGGGCGGCGGTGGAAGCAAATACAGAGATGCTGGAAGATATGGCGAAGCGGTTCTGCCCTAACTGCGGTGCGGCAGTCGTACAAAATGGCAAAGGCCGTCCAAGGATATTCTGTTCGGAGCCCTGCAGGTATGCCTGGAAGAACAGGCATCCGCGCCCGGAGAATTGGAAATCCACCCGGACTGCCATCTGCCCGGAATGCGGGAAACCGTTTCTGGCAAGCCGGGAGTATGGGAGGGTGAGGAAATACTGCAGCCATGCCTGTGCCAACAGGGGGCGGGCAAAACGGAAGGAGCGTGAGGAAAATGAAGGATAAAGTAAAAACCATTGGTGTGTATTCCGTCTGCAATACGATGGGTATCTGCGTACATGAGATAGACCACTGTGAGGACAGGGTGCTTGCATCCGCTTATGGAGAAAATCCGCAGTGGTGTCCCATGAATGAACAGACGCCGGAGGGCGGGGAAGAGGCAGAGCCGGGGTTCTCATTCGGTTCTTTTTTCGTGCCGTTCTCAGAGGTTATGCGCGTCTGAGTAAAGGAGGACGCATGGATGCAGAAAACTGCACAACTGAAAGTGCTGCCGGTGGGCGTACTTAGGCCGGCCGCATACAATCCCCGGAAGAAATTAAAGCCGGGGGATAAGGAGTACGAGAAAATTAAAAATTCCATCACAGAGTTTGGTTTCGCAGACCCGCTTGTGGTCAATGCCGATATGACGATCATCGGCGGCCACCAGAGGCTGACTGTGGCAATGGACCTGGGTTATACAGAAGTGCCATGCGCGGTGGTCGATATTGACAAAGTCCGAGAGAAGGCATTGAACATTGCCCTCAATAAGATCACGGGTGCGTGGGATGATTCCCTGCTGGCTGACCTGTTGAAGGACATCGAGAACAGCGACTTTGACTTAGGCAAAACTGGCTTTGACCCGCCAGAAATTGACGAACTTTTCAATAAAGTCCATGACAAAGAAGTCAAAGAAGATGATTTCGATGTGGAGAGCGAATTGAAACGGCCGGCTTTTTCAAAGAGGGGGGACATCTGGCATCTTGGCAAGCATGCGGTCATTTGCGGTGATTCCACTCTGCCGGAAACCTATACCTGGCTGATGGGGGAAGTCAAAGCAAATCTTGTGTGTACGGACCCGCCATATATGGTGGCGTTGCAAAGTACATCCGGCACCATTACAAACGATGATCTGAATGACCATGATGCTGCGGAATTTCTGATGAAAGCCTTTTCCTGCTTCCACGAAGCGATGGCAAATGACGCATCCATCTATGTGTTTTACGCTACGGCAAAAGCCCGGATTTTCCATGATGCGTTTGAGGATGCAGGTTTCAAAGTCGGAGCAGGGCTGGTTTGGAAGAAGGACCGTCTGGTACTGACAAGGACGGACTGGAAATACATCCACGAACCGATCATCTTTGGATGGCGTAAAGACGGCCGGCATCGCTGGTATGGCGACCAGAAACAGGTAACTGTTTTTGATTTCCCAAGGCTGAAAAGTTCTAAGGAGGAAGGCTGTGGGCATCCGTCCAGCAAGCCGGTCCCGCTGATTGCTTACCTGATTAAGCAGTGTACAATGACCAACGGCGTTGTGCTGGATGGGTTCCTCGGCTCGGCATCTACCTTGATTGCCTGTGAGGAACTGGAACGTATCTGCTATGGCGTGGAGCTGGAGGAAAAATTTGTGGATGTGGCGGTCAAACGCTATATCAAGTATAAAGAAGGCCGGTATGATGATGTGTACGTTATCCGTGACGGGCAGAAGCTGTCACTGGATGAGGTGGTGCAGTTGGATGCAGATGATCTCCCGTCAGGGGAGCAGGCCGCCACGGAGTCTGGAGGTGTGCTGGAATGACGGGAGATAAGACACTGACCCTCGGCAGCCTGTTTGACGGTTCCGGGGGTTTTCCTCTGGCCGGCATCCTTGCCGGGGTGACGCCTTTGTGGGCATCTGAAATTGAGCCATTCGCTGTGCGGGTGACCACAGCGAGGCTTCCGCAGATGCAGCATTACGGGGATGTTTCAGGCATCAGCGGGGCAGAACTCCCGCCTGTGGATATCATTACCTTCGGCTCACCATGCCAGGATATGTCCATTGCCGGGAAACGGAGTGGCCTGGACGGTTCACGGTCCAGCCTGTTTTATGAGGCAGTCAGAATCGTGAAAGAAATGAGGGAGAAGACCAATGGAGAGAAACCAAGATTTATCTGCTGGGAGAATGTCCCCGGCGCCTTCTCCAGCAACAAAGGAGAAGATTTCAGGGCGGTCCTTGAAGCCGTCATCGGCATTAAAGAACCGGCCGCCCAGGTGCCTGCGCCTGGTAAAAAAGGCTGGCCCTACGCCGACTACTATGTGGGAGACGGATGGTCAGCCGCATACAGGGTTCTTGATGCGCAGTGGTGGGGAGTTCCCCAGAGAAGAAAACGTATCTTCCTTGTCGCAGATTTTGCAGGTGAAAGTGCCCCGGAGATATTATTTGAGTCCGAAGGCGTGTCGGGGTATTCTGCGGAGGGCTTCCGTGCGTGGCAAAGAGCTGCCGGAGATTTTGCGGCTGGCGCTGGAACGGCAGGCGGCGGAGGAGCCGGAAGGATCGTCTTAAACGACCAGGGCGGCAGCCGCATGGATGTGACAGAAGAGGTTGCCTGTACCCTGCGGGCAGAAGCGCACCATCCCCCGTGTGTGATGGAGGCAGCCGGGTTCTGCACGGAACATTCCGCACAGTCACGGGGCATCGGTTATGAAGAGGAGACATCCCCGACCTTGCGGGCCGGGGTGGTCCCGGCAGCTGTGGCACTGGAAAACCACCCGGCAGACAGCCGTGTGGATATTTCCGAAGATGGCAGGGTGCAGACGCTGACCGGCCGGATGGGGACTGGAGGCGGAAATGTGCCTCTGGTCATGACGGAACCGGAAGAATTACCGGAGATGTATGAAAACCATTCCCAGGATACCAGATATACGGGACCGCTGGACACAGCGCCCACGGTCAATGCCACTTACGGCATGGGCGGCAATAACCAGCCTTTTGTGGTGGAAAAGCCAAAGACACTGAAAATACGCAGCGGATGTATCGGTGGCGGAAAGGGGCCGCTGGTGCAGGAAGATTTATCAGCGACACTCGGATGCAACAATGACCAGACAGTATTTGTACCATTCTGCAAAGGGACGCGCCCGCATTCAGCCGGAGAAGGGCAGGTCTGGAAAGAGGGGGATGTGGCAAATACGCTGAACACATTTGATACCGGGGAATCCCGGTGCAGTGAACTGGTGGTGGGCGCATTTGGTATCTGTTCTAAGGACAGTAACGCCATGAAGTCTGACAATCCGAAATCCGGATTTTATGAAGCGCAGACCTCCCGGACGCTGGATGCCAATGGCGGAAATCCGGGCTGCAACCAGGGCGGGATTGCCATCGTCGCTTTCGCACAGAACCAGAGGGATGAAGTGCGTGACCTTGGAGATGCTACCGGCGCGCTTGCGGCGGAGCCGGGAATGAAACAGCAGACCTATGTCCTGCAGGGCAGCATGATCGGCAGGGAGGATAAGAATGGGCCGCAGGGCAGCGGCGTGGGCGAAGAGGTTTCGTTTTCACTGACTGCCGCAGACCGGCATGCGGTAGCCTGCCCGATCTACAGCATCAGTAAAAATTCGCATTTCACCAGGGCAGAGAAAGAACTGGCAAATACACTGGTGGCAACAGATTATAAAGACCCGCCGGTCGTAAATGACAAGCCCGAACCGGAGCCGTACTATATTGTACGCCGCCTGACTCCGACCGAGTGCGCAAGGCTCCAGGGCTTCCCGGACTGGTGGTGCGGCGGTTTGGGGATAGAGAATCCGACCACAGAAGAAATAGAGTTCTGGGTGGAAGTGTGGGAAACACACCGGAAGGTCATGGGGACATCCAAAAAGCCGAAGACTGAGAAACAGATCCGGAAATGGCTGGCAGATCCATATTCTGATTCCGCGGAATATAAACTCTGGGGAAACGGCATCGCACTGCCGTGCGCTTATTTTGTACTGTCCGGTATCGTGTGGGCGGCGCAGAAAGACAGGGATAGTGATTCATGAAATATGGCAGGAGCCGCCTCTGCCGCCGATGGGAGACCATAAGCGGCATGGTCGGCTTCTGCCATAGTACATAGGAGGGGGAGTTTTATGGGATGGCTGATTACAGTGGCTGCTGTTGTTTTTATTGCGGCTGCATTTCTGGTCACCCTCTCCATCTGTTCGATGGCTGTGGATGAGGATGATGACAAGGAACAGATAGAATGGATACGGGAGACCATGGAGAAAAGCAGAAAACGGAAAGATGGCAACGACTTACACTAATGCACAATTCCTGCACGGGTATTTGTGCATTAGGTCAATTCCATACATTTGCGGCGGTATCCGTTGACTTATCCCGGCTTTAGAGTGATTAATACCATACGCCAAAGAACACCGGCAAAGAGCCGGGAGAACAAAGAAAGGAGCGGCAGGACATGATGAGATTTGAAAAGAACATAGAGGAGAGAAAGGTACTGGTCAAGAGATTAGGAGAGCTTACAGGGATTGCCCCTCACTACACAAAAGTTCCAAGATGCGCATACGAGATCGGCGCTTACACGGTGGAACGGGATGGCAGCCTTACGGTGGAAGAGGATGCGGCAGAATCCGGAATCCTCACCACACTGAGAGAGGAAGGGCTGATTAGGGCTGATGAGGGAATCATCGGAACTGCACCGGAAGAGAATGCGGAGGAAGCACAGCAGGAACAGACAGAGGAATCTCCGGATACAAGAGATGAGGCTGATGCAATCCCGGACAGTGGATACGGGGCAGAGCCCCAGGAGGGAGCAGCCGCCCAGGAAGGGGAGGAATCCTTGGATATGGTGATCAGCCTGCCGATGGGGGCGCATACGGGAGTTTCCCTGAGAAACCTTGTGAACATGGTTTACAGCAGAGGACCGCTTCTTAGCAGAGCTACCGGAGGGAACTTCCATGTGGCAAAGGAACTGGCAGAGGCCCTGCAGGATGATTCCTGCACCACCGCAGTCCAGAGTTTTTTGAAAACACTGACAGATTATACGGAAGCACACGGCGGCATGGAGGGACTTAAGATTACAGAGGAGCAGATTTCCTTCACAGGCTTTCCGGTACCGGCTGATAAAGCACACGCTGATGCATTTTGCCAGCTGGCGGCCATGATGAATGGCATGGCGCTTTCCCAGAAACGGATTCAGGCAAAAGAGGTCAATACCGATAATGAAAAATACGCATTCCGCATCTGGCTCCTCCGGCTGGGGATGAACGGGGATGACTACAAATCCACCAGAAAGGTGCTGATGGAGAACCTTGGCGGACACGCCGCATTCCGGACCCCGGAGGAGGCAAAAAAGGCAAAAGCGAAAAATAAAGCAAAGCGTGAGGCACAGAAAAAAGAACTGGCGGAGCTGGAAGCGGATACCCGCCTGAATGCGGAACTAAACGGTTTGGATGAAGCACAGACCGCAGAGGCGGTGGCGGACGCCGCCTACATTGCCGCAGTCAACGCCGCATTTGGAGAATAAGTCTTTGTGCCCGGCTGGTAACCGGGGGCGGGACATAATCAGGCACCCCCTCCATTGTAAGGGATATTACCTCTGATAATGTACATTATCAAGAGATTTCTCCACCATAATATACACATTCTTTGCCCCAGATCTTTGGTACATTTATGCCCGTTATCAACTTGCTATTATCTGCATTCAGAGTGATATATAGACACAACAAAAGAGCAGAAAACACCGCAGACAAGCGGATTTGCAAAGGAGATAACAGGCATGAACGAAAAGACAAGGGCACAGATTGAAGCGATGAAAAACCAGACCGTTGGAGTAGAGGTCGAGATGAACAACATCACCAGAGAAAAAGCTGCAAAGAAAGCGGCAGAGTTTTTTGGAACCGGACGGTATGAAAACACCGCAGGCCGGAACGGATATTACACCTGGTCGGCATGGGACGCACAGGGAAGGGAATGGAAGTTCCAGAGGGATGTCAGCATTGAGGGGCCGGACAGCCAAAAATGCGAGATGGTCACACCGGTCCTTACCTACGGCGACATTGAAACCCTGCAGAGGCTTGTCAGAGTTCTCCGGAGAGCAGGGGGAAGAAGTTCGGCAAGCCGGGGATGCGGAGTCCATATTCACATCGGCGGGCAGGGACACACACCGCAGACCATCCGGAACCTGGTCAACATCATGGCAGCCCATGAGGAACAGCTGACACAGGCAGTCAGGATCGACCGCTGGAGGCAGAGCCGTTACTGCCGCACGGTAGACCCGGATTTCCTGGAGAGGCTGAACCGGCAGAAACCGAAGAGCATGGAGGCGCTCAGCCGGTGCTGGTACAACGGGGAACGGGATACTTCCCATTACTCAGGAACACGGTACCGGATGCTGAACCTCCACAGCTTTTTCAACCGCTACCACACCATCGAATTCCGGCTTTTCCAGTTTGATGAGCCAGGCGAAGGAAAGCAGGGGGGATTGCATGCGGGGCAGTTAAAATCCATGATCCAGCTTTGCCTTGCGATGAGCGAGCTTGCGAAAGAACTGCGGTACGCAAGCCCTAAGAAACAGCAGGATGAGAATGTGGCTTACGCACTGCGGTGCTGGATGCTCCGGCTGGGATTCATCGGGGATGAGTTCAAAACCGCAAGGGATTATTTCCTGCGGAACGCAGAAGGGAACTGTGCATGGAGACACGGAAGGCCATAAAGCCTTCCATCCGCAGACACTTCCGGGCGGGGAACCGCCCTTGGGGTGGTAGAAGGAGGCGAAAATATTATGAAGATTGAAAACGGAAGGAAACCATTAGACAGAGCCCCAAGCGGCAGGGCATTTAAAGTGACGGTGTCGGAGCTTTACCAGAGGGAGATCACCGTGTACGAATCGGAGATGAAGGAAGCGACAAAGGAGGAAGCCGTCCGGATGGTAGAGAACTGGTGGCAGGACAGCCAGATCGACTTAAACGAGGCTGATTTTCAGGGCGTGGAGTATTCCGTGACCGAAATAAAAGAAAATCCGGAAGGCGGTGAGTGACAATGGCCGGAGTGTTTTCCCTTGACCTGGGCAGGGCGGCTGCGAGGAAGGCGGACAGATTCTACCTGGCGTATGGCTCCAACCTTTCCTTGGAACGGATGAAAAGCCGCTGCCCGGATGCCGTGGCATTTGGCACTGCCGTTATCCCAGGGTACCGGCTGCTGTTCAAAAAGAGCAGGACAGGCAGCTACGCAACCATTGAGCAGGATGCCAACTGCTGTGTCCCGGCACTGGTCTATAAGATCTCGGAGCTGGATGAAGCCCTGCTCGACCGTTATGAAGGGTATCCCAGGTATTATTACAAACGGAAGTTCCGGCTTTCCGTTACGAGGCTGGATTCCGGGAGACGGATGAAGGAAAAGAAAATGTGCATGGCCTATGTGATGCGCGAGGAGCGCACCCTCGGAGAGCCGGGTCTGGAGTATTTCCGGCTTTTGGATGACGGGTACAGCACATGGGGTTTTGATACGGATATCCTGGATAAAGGATTGGCGGACAGTATCGGGAACGAAGCGGCGGAAAAGTACATAGGGCTTTACCTGAATGGGTAAAGTACACAATCCACAGCCGGTACATTTGGCAGTTTTATGGGCGGGAAACCGCTTGCTATTACCGGCAGAAAGAGTGATTAATACTATACCGCCTGGGAACGGCGGGAGAAAGGAGCGGAAGCAAATGAAGGATAAGAGATACTACATAGCATACGGCAGCAACTTGTCGGTGGAGCAGATGGCCCACCGCTGCCCGGATGCAAAAATCATCGGAACTGCGGTGGTCGATGATTACGCATTGCTTTTTAAGGGCTGTGCCACCATTGAACCGAGGAAAGGCAGACAGGTGCCGGTGCTGGTCTGGGAGATTTCCCCCAGCGATGAAAAAAGGCTTGACCGTTATGAAGGGTATCCCAGCTTATATTACAAAAAGGATATGGAGCTGACGGTCCGCATGGCCGGGACGGATGCCAGCCGGGAACTGACCGCGATGGTCTACATCATGGATGAACGCTGCCGATTTGGGACCCCTACGGTTTATTATTATCAGGTGCTGGAGGAAGGCTATAAGGCATTCCATTTCCCGGAGCATATTCTTGCGGAGGCACTGGAGGACAGTATCGGAAAAAGGGAAGCAGGGATCTTCCTTAACTATGCGGGAAGGATGGCAGAATGAAGGAGGAGCAGGCATGGTATTTCCAGAGAGCAAGATCGTAGAAAAGATCAGGCGTGAATATCCGGCCGGATGCGAGATGGTGCTTGACCGGATGGACGACTGCCAGGCCCCGCCCGTGGGGACACACGGGATTGTGAAAGCGGTGGATGACACAGGCAGCATCGAAGTCGCATGGCGCACGGGCGGCGGCCTGCGCGTGGTGTATGGGGAAGATGCCTGCCACCGTATTGATACGGATGAGATTGTGAAGGAATTCCTGACGCAGTATGGGAAAGAGCAGCCTGAAGGAAGCTGCCCCCGCTGCGGCAGGCCCATGCCTCATTTGAGCCGCCATGCAGTCAGCAGGCGGGCCGCTATCATTGTGTGTGACCCTTGCGGCACTGAGGAGGCGCTGGAAGATGCCGGGATGACGGGGAAGAAACCGCTGTTTACATGGACGGCATGGAAGGGGAGATGAAAATGGCGCACAGAAAGATGCCTGCTTACGGAGAGCGTGAGCACGGCGGCAGATACATACTGGACGATTACTGCTGGTCCAGGAACCACTGCAGGGCAGCCACTATCCGCCGCTGGAAACGGAACCTGAAAAAGAAAGCCAGGGCAAAAACGCGGATGCAGCTTGCCAGATGGGAGGAGGACAGTGGAAATGGAAAACAGCGTATGGAAAACAGGGGATACATGTTTTGTAATCACGAATAAGAAGAAGCGGCGGACGGCTGAATATAAGGTGCTGTCTTTTGACGGGAGATATTATTTTCTGGAAAGCCGGACGGGAAGCCGTATCAATGCTTCCTCTTCCCGGATGTTCCGTTCAAAGGAAGCTGCCGCGGCTTCACTTGGATAGGAGGCAGCCATGATGCAGGAACCGATGCCGGGAACGGCACGGATAAAAAGGAACAGCTGGTGCAGGGGCAGCGGTGCGTACAGTATGAGGGGAGAACTGAAACACGGGATTTCGCTCCGCAGGAAAATCCTGAACCGGAAAGTGCGGCACCAAAGACGGGATGTCTGGAAAGGGTGTTCCTATAAGCGTATATGCCGGACATCCAGTATGGTGGATTTCAGCTAAAGAGAAAACGGGGGCCGGTATAATCCGGCTTCCGCCTCCAGTTTACCGTATGCCCGCTCTGAATAATGTACACAATCATCCGGGCAAAAGACTGGTACATATATGGGGCTGGAACTGCTTGCTTTTCTTTAACAGTGACGGTAATATGTCATCACAAAAAGCAAAGGAGGGCGCAAAATATATGGAATGGAAGATTGACGGTACAGCCAGAAAGAAGGCACTGAAATTTAAGGAGGATTATGAACGGCTCTTTCAGGAAATGACAGGTTCGATGGAAAGCCTGGCAGGAGAAGTCGTTGGCGGTCTGAAACAGGAAAATTTATGGGATGACCAGGAGGCGGTACTCAATGTGATCAGCGTACTGCCGGGATGCTGGTTCCGGTCCCGGCTTTACTCCCGTTACTATGAGATCGCGGATAAACCGCATAAGGTGGTCACAAATCCGGAATGCAAAGTGTGGAAAGCAGACCGGGAAATATTACGGAAGGCCCAGGACTTTGCAGAGGATTATGAAGAAAAAGAGAAGCGGTTGCTGCAGATGGAGGAAGATGCGGAAAAAGAACTCACTGATTATCTTAAAAGAACCGGCTTATGGGAGGACTGGGAAGCTGTACACGAAATGAGATGCTGCCTTCCAATATGCCTTGTGCGGGAGAAACTGGATGGCCGGTATTATGAACTCCGGAATAAAAAGCAAAGCCCTGATAGATAAGAGACAGGTTTCCATCCAGAGATCATGCACAGTTTCTGCCGGAGATCTTTGTGTACATTATGGTACGGAATTGACTTGATAATATGTGCTTTTAGAGCGAATATGTCACTACCGAAAGGGAAAACAAAGAAAACGGAGGAAACACACATGAAGAAGTTAAGCAAAAAGGAACTTGAAAGCCTGGTGGAGATCGCCAAGAAACACATTTACCCGGTGGAAGCCAGAGGGGATTTGGAAACACGCGACAATGACAGCGAGGATTTCCTGGATGTTTCCGTCTGGAGCATCAAAGCAGCGTTGGCGGCAGCCTACGAACTTGGGAAGGAAAACGCAGGCAGACGGGGCAGCGAAAGAAAAATCAGCTTACAGACATCCAGCGGGCAGGAGGAGGCACTGAGCAACCTCTGGTACGGCGGCAGATGCGACATTGCATCTTTCAGGGACGCGGTCGAGGACAGCCGGACAGGAGCCGAGATGGCTAGGAACCTTGGCAGGCTGGACCTTTTGAGGAAGTTCCGGCTCGACCGGGAGACGGATACCAGGATCAGATTGAAGTCAACCGATACCCTGGGCAACGTGAGCTACCTGATCATTACAAAATAAGGAGCAGAAAACAGGCAGAGGCAAGGGGCTGGAAGAACCGGCCTTTTGCTTGTGCCTGTTTTGATGCCATAAAATACACAGTTTCCGGGCTGGATCTTTGTGTACATTATGGTGTCGATATGAGTTGCTATTACCGGCACCTGACGGTAATATGTGTCACAACAAAGGGGGACACCCAAAAACAAGGAGGGCACAGGCCATGAAGAAAAACAATTTCGCAGAGGAATACGCACGGGAGGCAGCACTCAAGGCACAGTACCATGAGGCGGAAAAGGCAGGCAGCGCGGAAGGGCAGGAAACTGCACGGAACGCCTACCATGAGCTGGAGGGGCAGATCGATGCAAAGGGAAGTTCCTACGCAAGAATCTACCAGCTTTACAGCGAGGCACGGGAGCGGGGCAACGAGTACATTGATTTAAACGATACCATTTGGGATAAGCAGGTAAAGCCGCTGATCGACAGCCTACGGGAATACGGCATTGAAAAATTTACATTTTCCTCCACCTGGTCTTCCGCAGTGGAAACCGCATGGCTTTTCACACAGAACGGCTGCAGGCTGGAAGGGCTGGTGGAGATTAACAGCAGCCACCGGGCATTCATGAGTGAGGAATACGAGAAAGCCCACGGATACCTTTTTTCCACCGGGGATGCGGAAGAAAAATAAAGAAAAGCATAACCGGCCGGGAGAGGGGCGGTAAGCCCCTCAAAAGCCGTCCGCCGGGGGTCTGTCCGGCCTTCCGGGAAAAAGGCGGACACGGCCGGCTGTGGCGGCACGTGGGAAGATAAAAACGTACCCAAAGGCCGGGTTGTTATTTCGTAATAGAGCAGTAACGCCGTGATTAGAATAATAATACACAATTTCCCTGTTTCATCTTTGTGCAGCATATTCCCGTAATTAACTTGCTATATGTGCGAAACAGAGCGAATATGTCACTACCGGAAGGGAAAACAAAGAAAACGGAGGAACACAGCATGAAAGCATATTACAATTTTGAAGAGATCACCAGCATGGAGAACCTGCAGTTGAAAGTCAGTTCATACGGGGCAGTCCTGAAATACGGAGACAAGGTACTGGTAACGGACATCGCATGGAGGGGATTTGTGGCAGCGGTTTATGAATTTGTGGAAACCCCGGAAGAGGACGGGCTGGATGCCGTGGAGTGCCGGTTAAGCCTTCTGGAAATGTCGGATGAGGTTTTCGAGGACGGCGGCCACGCCATTGCATGGTGCATGGAAAAAGCGAAATAAAGGAGAGGAAGGATTATGGCGGGATGCAGAATTTGTAAACGCGATATGCTGACGGCGCGGGGATGCGCCGTCGGGACGTACACATTCATGGGAAGGTGTATCCAAGGATCAAAGCAGGGGATGGCCGGGATTTTAACCCATACATGGAAGAGGGGGAACGTTGCGGTGACTGCGGTGCAATGAAAGGGTTTTTCCACCATTTTGGCTGCGATACAGAACGCTGCCCAGTCTGTGGGATGCAGATGATAAGCTGTGATTGTGAAGATGTTTTTTATGAGGGGATTGCAGAAGAATGATTCAGGCGGCGGCCCGGAGATCCTGAAAACGGAAACTCCGGGCCGCCATAATATACACAGATTCTTACCCGTATCTTTGGTACATTTATGGCTTGGAATTGACTTGATAATATGTGCTTTTAGAGCGAATATGTCACTACCGAAAGGGAAAACAAAGAAAACGGAGGAAGCACACATGAAAAACATTTACAGACTGAGAAATGAGTTCAGCCTTAAAAACTACAATACAGAGATCACGAGGGCAGATTTTGAAGCCCATTTTACCAAAACGAAGGGGCGGATTGATTTCACCTTCAACGGATGGGACGGGAAGAGCTACGATGGTGAAAGCCGCAGGGCGCACGTTTACCGCACCGACATTCCTGGTTATGAGGACGCACGGTTTATCAAAGTCGGAAAGGGGCTGCATTACATCGACGAGGAGAGCAGCGTGTTGGAAAAGGCGACCGGAGCCTTCCACAAGGAAGCGGAGTGGCTGGTGGATGTTGGGAGAGCGTAAAGGGGGCGTTGGCATGGAACTGAAATTATACAGGGTGACTTATAAAATATGGAATTCGACCTTTTCTGGCCTGATCCCCAGGGAAGCACTTTCCATCGGGATTCATGAAGCGGATGCCATCCAGAGATTGAGGGCTGAGGCAGAAAGGGATGCGAGGGAGTTTGAGGCAACGATAATTACGGAAGTACAGGGACACCGGATTATTGTTGAATAAAACAGCACCTGGAACGGGCTGTTTCGATTAAGGGAGGCGGGAATAAATGATCAACATTGCTGAGAAAATGGAGCGTGAGAGCCGGCTGCAATCCAACCTTTCCAGATGGATGATACAGCACGGGACGGTTCTTTCTGACCGGAGCCGCAGTAACGAATATGTGGGTGTGCGGATTGTGGAGGTCCGATGGAGAAACGAAAACTGGCGGATTACAGAGGTAGACGGGATGACCTGCCGTATTGAGCGGATATAAGGATTTAGAAAACAGGCAGAGGAAAGCGGCCGGGGCTGCCGGCCTTTTTCCTCTGTCCGCTTTCCTATAATATACACAGCATTTCCTTAAAATATTTGTGTACATTATGGCTCCGGTAGTAGTTGCTATTCTTTGCACATGACGGTAATATGTCACTACCGAAAGGGAAAACAAAGAAAAACGGAGGAAACAGACATGACAAGATTTCAAAGGGAACTGAACGGGGAGCTTGGAGCATACTGGAAGAAGGAAGCGGAAAAGGAACTGGAACGGGTGAAAACAGACCTGCAGGACGGCAAGATTACCATTGACGAGAACGGGGTTGCCCGCAACTGCATCGGCAGGGTGCTGATGAGCGACATGCTGGAAAAGCTGGCAATGGTCACTGACAGAGTCAGCGTGGAGGCAACCACAGCGGCCAGGGACAAAGAGGTTTCTGAATCCCTTGCAGAATACCGGAAAAATGCAAGGCCGGTTTCCGAAGAGGAGCGCATGGAGATGCAGGCTGCTTTTGGAAAGGGAACCACGGTGGTCAACATCCTGACCGGTGAAAAGACGGAACTTTAAAGAACAGCCGCTGCAGGCATAACCCCGGAAGGGGCTGTGCCTTGTTATCCCCGTTTTTATATAGATTGATTTTATGTAAGGGCTTCTTTGGAGGTCCTTTTTGTTTGCCCATTTTTGCGGAAAGGAGGGATGCCGGATGGCGACAAGGGGAAGAAAACCGACTCCGACAGCAGTGAAAGAGCTGGAAGGGAATCCGGGCAAGCGCCCATTAAATGATAAAGAACCGAAACCTGTCAAAAAGGCACCGTCCTGCCCGAAGTGGCTGGAGCCGGAGGCAAAGAAGGAGTGGCGGCGTCTGGCAAAGCAGATGGAGCAGATCGGCATCCTGACGGAAGTGGATATGGCGGCCTTTGCCGGATACTGTCAGGCATACGCCAGATGGAAAGAGGCGGAAGAGTTCATCACACAGCACGGTTCTATTGTAAAGACCCCGTCCGGGTACTGGCAGCAGGTACCGCAGGTAAGTATTGCCCAGACTTATCTGAAAATCATGAACCGCTTTGCCGAGCAGTTTGGCCTGACCCCTTCCTCCCGGAGCCGGATCATTGCGGATACGGACAGCCGGGGCGGTGCTGTGGATGAGATGGAGGAACTGCTGGGAGGTGGTAGCTGATGGCAGAGACAAGGCCGAAGGATTACCCAAAACTTAAAAACTATCAGCCTACAAGGTTTATGCTGCCGACCTCTCATTATGAGAAAGCGAAAGCAGACCGGGCAGTGAGGTTTATAGAGAATTTAAGACACACCAAAGGAAAATGGGCGGGGAAACGCTTCTGGCTGCTGCCCTGGCAGGAGCAGATCATCCGTGACATTTTTGGTGTGGTGAAGGAGGATGGGAACCGGCAATTTCTGACGGCTTTTGTTGAAATTGGAAAAAAGAATGGAAAGAGCGAGCTTGCGGCGGCAGTTGCCCTTTATCTTTTGTATGCGGATAATGAGCCGTCTGCGGAAGTGTATGGGGCGGCGGCAGACCGGCAGCAGGCATCCATTGTCTTTGACGTGGCAAACCAGATGGTGCGGATGACACCGGCGCTGATGAAACGGAGCAAGATCATGGGGGCCACCAAGCGGATCGTGAATTACTCCAATGCCGGGTTTTATCAGGTGCTTTCCGCTGAAGTCGGTACCAAGCATGGATTGAACGTATCCGGGCTGGTGCTGGACGAGGTCCATGCCCAGCCAAACCGGAGATTATATGATGTCCTGACCAAAGGTTCCGGTGACGCCAGGGAACAGCCATTGTTCTTTTTGATCACCACGGCAGGGACAGAGAAAGAGTCGATCTGTTATGAACTGCATACCAAGGCGGTGGATATCCTTGCCGGCAGGAAAGTCGATCCTACTTTTTATCCTGTGGTGTTTGGGCTGACGGATGAGGATGACTGGCATAATGAGAAAAACTGGTATAAAGCGAACCCGTCCCTTGGGCAGACGATCCAGATTGAACGTGTCAGGGATGCATACCGGGAGGCGCTGCAGAACCCGGCAGAGGAAAATGTGTTCAAACAGCTGCGTCTGAATATGTGGGTATCCAGTCTGACACGTTTCATCCCGGAACAGATTTATGACCTGGGGAATATCCCAATCGATATGGAATCGCTGAAAGGCCGTGACTGCTACGGCGGGCTGGACTTATCCAGCACTGGTGACATCACGGCCTTTGTGCTGATGTTCCCGCCACGGAATGAAGAAGAGAAATATATCCTGCTCCCGTTTTTCTGGATACCGGAAGAAACCATACCTCTCCGTGTACGGCGGGGCAGTGTTCCCTATGATGTCTGGCAGAAGCAGGGCTATCTTCTGGCAACGGAAGGCAATGTCATTCATTACGGATTTATTGAGAAATTCATCGAGAAGCTGGGAGAAACCTACCACATTTTAGAGATCGCCTTTGACCGGTGGGGAGCGGTGCAGATGGTGCAGAACCTTGAGGGGATGGGATTTACAGTCGTCCCATTCGGTCAGGGGTTTAAAGACATGTCCCCTCCGACCAAGGAATTTTATAAGCTGCTGATGGAAGGGAAGATCATCCATGGCGGCAATCCCGTCCTGCGGTGGATGGCCGGCAATGTAGTGGTGGAAACTGACCCGGCGGAAAATATCAAACCAACAAAGGCAAAATCGCCGGAGAAAATAGATGGCATTGTCGCATCCATTATGGCACTTGACCGCTGTATCCGTAATGCCGGAGCGCAGCAGGGCAGTATTTATGATGATCCTGACCGCGGGCTGCTTGTATTTTAGGCGGATGCCATGTGCTGAAAATAGGAACTTGACTTTCCGCCCATTTAGAGTGATAGATAGGCTACCCTAAAAAGAAAGGAGCCATTCTGATGGAAAATAACAGGGTAAAGGTTATCATGGAAACGATGTGGAGCACAGAGTGGCAGGGGGCGGAAGGAAGCACAGGGCTTCTGCAAAGCGCCGTCTTAAGCCTCTGCGCCGAAGGAAAGGTCACGAAGGAGGAGGCAGTCTACGCGAGGGATACGCTGAATGCACAGCTGCAGCAGATGGGGAAAAGGCCGCAGAAGGATGTGTTTGTGGCAGTGACGCCGGAACTTGCGGATGATGCCGTCCTGTGGCTTAAGAACTGTGCAGCGGAGGCGGAAGAACCGTTTGCCACGGTGATCCGGCAGGCAGCAGAATACCTGCATGATTTCTGGTCGGAAGTAACTGGTACGCTGCCTGCGGAAGCGGAATAAAAGCGATCAGAATGAAACAGCTTAATACCAAATAATGCAGGAACACTCTGGCCCTTATGGGCTGGGGTGTTTCTGCGTTTTCAGTATTGGAGGGGAAACCAATGGGATTTTTAGAATGGATGGGTTTTTCAAAACCCAGGGATGCACCAGAGGAACACAGGCCGGAGGAGGGCAGGACAGAGGAAAAACTGCCGGAGGTGACAGACAGTGTCCGGGATTCCGGACAGATGTTTTCCTTTGGGACGGCGAGCAGCGGGGAGCGTGTGGATGAGCAGTCTGCCATGCAGATCTCCACGGTGTATGCCTGTGTCCGCCTGCTTGCGGAAACAGTGGCTGCGCTGCCGCTCCACCTATACCGGTACACGGATGGCGGGAAAGGGAAAGAAAGCGCCAGTGACCATCCGCTTTACCGGATCTTGTACCGGCAGCCCAACGATGAGATGAGCAGTTTTATCTGGCGGGAAACGATGATGACGCATCTGCTTTTGTGGGGCAACGCCTACTCCCAGATCATCCGGGATGGAAGGAACCAGGTCCTTGGCCTGTATCCGCTGCTCCCGGAAAATGTGGAGGTGGACCGTGACGGGCAGGGAGAGCTTTACTATACCTACCATGCTTACACGGATGAAGTGCCGGGGGAGCAGAACCAGGATATCTATTTCCGGAAGGATGAAATCCTGCATATCCCAGGGCTTGGGTTTAACGGCCTTGTGGGATTTTCCCCGATTGCCATGATGAAGAACAGCCTCGGCACGACTCTGGCCGTGGAGAAGTACGGCGCCTCTTTCTTTAAGAACGGGGCGCAGCCAAGCGGCGTGCTGGAGCATCCGGGTGTCTTAAAAGACCCGCAGAAGATCAGGGATAACTGGACGGCAGTGTATGGCGGTGCCAATAACGCCCATAAGGTCGCCGTGTTGGAAGAGGGGATGTCGTACAAAGCGATCTCCCTGCCGCCGGAGGACAGCCAGTTCCTTTCCACCCGGCAGTTTGGCGTGGAGGAGATCTGCCGTATCTTCCGGGTGCCGCCCCACATGGTGCAGAGCCTGGAACATGCCACGTTTTCCAACATCGAACACCAGTCGATCGATTTTGTGGTACACACGCTGACACCGTGGCTGGTGCGGTTCGAGCAGGCGATCATCAAAGACCTGCTGCTTACGGAGGAGCAGGATGTGCTGTTCCCAAAATTCAACGTGGACGGGCTGCTCCGGGGCGATTACCAGAGCCGGATGAGTGGGTACGCCACGGGTATCAGCAATGGTTTCTTAAGTCCTAACGACATCCATCGCCTGGAGAACATGGACCTGATCCCGGCGGAGGAAGGCGGGGACGATTACTACCTGAACGGCGGGTATGTAAAACTTAAGGATGCCGGAAAATTCGCCCAGGTGAAGCAGGCGGCTGTGGGGCAGAACCAGCCGGGGGAAGAAAGACGGGAGCCGTCCGAAGAGGAGGAGACACCTGACAGTGAGAACAGGCGGAGTGAGAGTACGCCGCAAAAACCGAAAGAAAGGAAACGGAAACGATGAAGAAATTCTGGAACTGGATTCATAATGAAGCCGGGGAACGGGTGCTCCGTCTGGAAGGCCCGATTGATGAGGAGTCCTTCTGGGGGGATGAGGCAACGCCGAAGGCATTCCGTGAAGAGCTGGAAGCAGGCAGCGGGGATATTACCGTCTGGATCAATTCACCAGGCGGAAATGTGTTCGCTGCAGCAGAGATTTACACGATGCTCCGGGATTACAAGGGGGCAGTCACCGTCAAGATTGATGCGGTTGCAGCTTCCGCTGCCTCCGTGGTAGCGATGGCTGGAAGCAGAGTCCTGATGTCCCCGGTGGCAATGCTGATGGTGCATGACCCGTCAACCATTGCCTTTGGGAATACCAAGGACATGGAAAAAGCAATCCATACTCTTAACGAGGTAAAGGAAAGCATCATCAATGCCTACGCTGCCAAGAGCGGGCTGTCCCACAGCCGCATTTCCAATCTCATGTCCAATGAAACGTGGATGAATGCGAAGAAAGCGGTGGAGCTTGGGTTTGCAGACGAAATCCTCTTTGATGACGCAGAGCCGGAAAAAGAGGAAGAGGGGGAAGAGGAAGAGACAGAGGAGGAAGAGGAGCAGCCGGGTATCCATCTGGAGGCACAGCTTTATTCCACCAGACAGATGGGGCTTACGATCCTGAACCGCCTTGGCGTAGGCAATGGGAAACCTCCTGGGAAGCCGCCTTTGGATACACACACGGAGCCCCCCGGACCGGGAGAAGATAAACCGCCGCATCCGGTCATCAGCATGGACGGCACAACGGAAGATGGCAGTGTGCCATATCTGATCTTAGAAAAACAGCTGGAGTGCTTGAAGTAAGGCAAAAGCCTGAAACAAACAGTTCCGGCTATTTTTATGCCCTAAAACCAGCAAACACATTTTTTATGGAGGAAATGACGATGAGTAAGATTCTTGAACTGAGAAGCAAACGCAACACCCTCTGGGAGCAGACGAAGGCATTCCTGGAGCAGCACCGCGGGGAGAACGGCCTTGTAGCTGCCGACGCGGTGGAGCAGTACAACAAAATGGCCCAGGAGGTCAAAGACCTGGGTGCAGAGATCGAGCGCCTGGAGCAGCAGGCAGAGATTGACGCCAGACTGTCGACCCCGACTTCCAATCCGGTACACGGCAATCCGAAGAACGGAAACCCGAAGGATAAGGGCACCAGCCCGACCGGGACTGAGGAATACCGGAATGCGTTCTGGGATATGATCCGCAGCCGCGGCAACTATGGCGAGGTGAGGAACGCCCTGTCTGTCGGTGTGGACACGGAGGGCGGATACACTGTACCGGATGAGTTTGAAAAGAAGCTGGTGGAGGCGCTGGAGGAGAACAACATCTTCCGCGGCATGGCAACGGTCATCCGTACCAGCTCCGGCACCCGCAAGATCCCGGTGGCGGAGGATACCGGGGAGGCAAGCTGGATCGATGAGGGGGAGGAAATCCCGGAGAGCGATACCACGTTTGGGCAGACCATGCTGTCGGCATACAAGCTGGGTACCATGATCAAGGTTTCCAATGAACTCCTGAACGATTCCGCTTTTGACCTGGCGACTTATATCGCCCGCCGTTTTGGCGTGCGTATGGGTAACGCGGAGGAGAAGGCGTTCCTTACCGGGGACGGCGTGGGCAAGCCGCTGGGTATCCTGGACGATGCCGGGGCAAAGGTGGGTGTGACTACGGCAGCCCAGACGAAGCTGACCTTTGATGAAATCTTTTATCTGTACTACGCACTGAAAGCGCCGTACCGCAAGAAAGCGGAGTTTCTGTGCAATGAGGCGGTGGTGCTGCAGCTGATGACCTTAAAGGACAACAATGGAAACTATATCTGGAAACCGGGCCTTGAGATCGGGAAGCCGGATACCCTGTTAAACCGTCCGCTTAAGACCTCTGCCTTCATGCCGGCCGTGGCAGCAGGGAACAAGGTGCTGGCTTTTGGCGACTACAGCTATTACTGGATCGCAGACCGCCAGAACCGTACCTTCCGCAGGCTGAATGAGCTGTATGCCCGCACCGACCAGGTAGGTTTCCTCACTACGCAGCGTGTGGACGGAAAGCTGATCCTGCCGGAAGCGGTGCAGGTGCTCCAGATGAAGGCCAGCACAGCCGGCGCATAAGGAAAGGGGGATACGGCCATGGCACTGGTTTCGCTTGGGGAAGCCAAGGCATATCTGCGGGTGGATTCTTCGGATGAGGATGCCATGGTCGGCATCCTCTTAGCTTCTGCCGGAAAGCTGTGTGCGGATGTGGCGCGGCTCTCGGATGGGCAGTGGGCGGCAGTAAACAGCACGGGAAATGAAAATGGCACGGCAGGGTATACAGCGGAGGAACTTTCCCGGATACGGGAAGTGATGAAGGCGGCGGTGCTGTATGCCCTTGCCTATCTGTATGAACACCGGGAGGAAGCGGACCATCACGGGCTCACCCTGACACTGCGGTCCCTCCTGTTTTCCATCCGGGAAGGGGTGCTTTAAAGGGAGGGGCGGATGTGGAGATTTCAAAATTAAATGAGCGCATTGTGATTGAAAAGAATGCGGTAACTGTGGATGCCATCGGCAACCACAGGAACACCTGGACGGACTATTTTTCCTGTTATGCTTATGCCTCCACCTATCAGGCAGAGGAGAAAGAAGAGGCAGCCGCAACGGAGGAGCGTTCCATCACCTTTACGGTGCGCTGGTGCAGTGAGACGTCTGTGGTCACTTCCACAGGCTTCCGTGTGAGGTTCCGGGGCGAGGCTTACGACATTGAAGCGGTGGACCTGATGAATTACCAGAAGAAGGAGGTCCGGTTCAAATGCAGGAGGGAAGCAAGACCATGAGAAAGGGAGGTAACGGCCTATGGCAAAAAGGATACCGGCAGACCAGCTTTCCAGTGAGATCCTATCCGCGCTGGAAGAGTATAAGAAGGTGACGGACGAAGTGGTGAAAACAGCGGTGAATTCCGTATCAAAAGAGACAAAGGCGATGGCGCAGGCCGGCTCCCCGGTCAGGTCCGGCGGCTACCAGAAGGGCTGGGCGGTCAAAAAGACCTCGGAGAAAACCGGGCAGGTCAGCGTTACCGTATATAACCGTACCAAGCCGGGGCTGACACACCTTCTGGAGAAAGGCCACGCCAGGAGGGGCGGGGGACGTGTGGCAGGAAAGCCGCATATCGCCCCGGCGGAAGCGTATGCGGTGAATGAACTGGAAGCGGCGATCAAAAGGGGGTTATCGTGATGGATTATGAAACGATTGCAGCTATGTTAGAGGGCACGGGGCTACCCTTCGCTTATCACCACTTTGCGGAAGGGGAGTCGCCACAGCCTCCTTTTCTCTGCTACCTGACACCCGGCAGCAGCAACTTTGCGGCAGACGGAAAGGTTTACTTCAAAGTAAAGCAGCTGGACGTGGAACTCTATACGGACAGGAAGGCACCGGAACTGGAAGAACGGCTGGAGGCGGCTTTTGACGCTTACGGCCTGTTCTATGAAAAATCGGAAACCTACATTGAGTCCGAGAAACTGTACGAAGTGATTTATGAAATGGAGGTATGAAAGCGATGGGGAACAAAGTCAAATATAATCTGAAAAATGTCCATGCCGCACGGCTTACGGAAACGGTGGCAGACGGAGAAACCACCTTTACCTACGCTGCACCAAAGGCAATCCCTGGTGCGGTCAGTATCAGCCTGGATGCGGAGGGGGAATCCAGCCCGTTCTATGCGGACGGAATCGTGTATTTCCGTTCTGTGACCAACAACGGATACAGCGGGGATTTGGAGATTGCACTGATCCCGGAGTGGTTCCGCACAGAAATCCTGCAGGAGGAACTGGATGGCAAGGGCGTCCTGGTGGAAAACAGCGGCGTCGGGGAGAGCGTGAAGTTCGCCCTGCTCTTTGAGTTTGACGGGGATGTAAACGCCATCCGCCATGTGCTGTATAACTGCAGCGCATCCCGCCCGTCCATTGAGTCTGAAACGAAAGAGGACACCATTGAACCGGGGACAGAAACGCTGTCCATTACGGCAGACCCGCGTTCTGACGGGCTGGTAAAGGCCAGGACAGGCGATACCACGGACAAGGAGGCATATACAAACTGGTATAAATCGGTGTATCTGCCAACGGAAAAAGAGGCAGGGCAGGAAGGAGCGTAAAAGATGCTGAAACGGGAAATTGAAATTTGTGGGAAGAAGGTGGCCTTCCGGTCATCGGCCACCATCCCCCGCCTGTACCGGGCGAAGTTTAAACGTGATATTTTCAAAGACCTTACCAAGCTGGAGAAATCCTACAAAGGAAAGACCGAGGAAGGGGAGGAGTTCCAGATCGAGGACCTGGAGATCTTCGAGAACGTGGCTTATATCATGGCCTACCATGCGGACAACTCCATCCCACCGACCATTGAGGAGTGGCTGGACCAGTTTGATATGTTCTCCATCTATGAGGTGCTGCCGCAGATCCTGGAACTGTGGGGCCAGAATATGATGGTGGAGGTACAGGCAAAAAAAGAGTTGGCAGGAGTACAAGGGAAATGACCACGCCCCTGTTCCTCCTGCGGAGTGTAGAACTTGGCATTTCGATTTCTGACCTCGACCTGCTCACGGTCGGGCTCGTCATTGATATGTGGACAGAAAAAGCCAATGACGGTGCAAAGTATGAAAAGGTGGCCCGTGAGGCTGTGCAGGCGGATTTTGATGCCTTCTGATACAAATAATCCCACAGGGGGATTCCTGTGGGATTATATACGGTATCTCGTTATGTCTTTCCAGTTGGAAGGGAAGCCCATCATGGAAAGAAGCGAATTTTCACTGATCTGGCTGCTGCTTTTGGTGTATTTACGCAGGATGTGGATCATCGCGCGTTTGAATTCCAGGAAATCCTGCTTCGGAAGAAGGTAACGGAAGGCAACCACTAACCCAAACAGGTCACGTTTGCCGAGCAGGTACTGATTTCCTTTTTTGGCGATTCCAAGTTTTTCATGCAGTACGGTATCTGGAAAATCAATCTGTATCCGGAAAGAATACAGCCGTTCATTATGGGCGCAGACGTTGCGGAACAGTGTAAGGATTTTCAGGTACCTCTCCAGATCCTTTTCATTCACGCCTGGAAATTCCTTGCTGATATCACTCTGCATCTGGAATGGAAGCAATGTGTAAAATTTTGATATTTGTCCGTATGTAAGGGCATTGACCAGAACCCAGAGAGGGACATTGTGATACACGTTCCTTTGATGTACCAAATATTTATGTTCTTTGTTGCGGGTGGCATGGTATGTCAGCAGTTGTATCAGGTAAGCAATATCGGAAGCGTTCTTCCGGCTGTTGTTGTAGTTATTTGGATTCAGGTATGCGCTTTGCTGTTCTCCGTGTTTACTGCAGAAAGAATAGGAAACCAGCTGGCGGATTTTACATTCTATCTGGCATAGATACCGAAACACAAGTTCCCGCAGGGAAAGGTCAAACTGATATAGGGCGAGCACATCTTCAAAAGAAGCATTGTTTTGGTAGATCCGGGTCATTGGATTGATGAAAGGTGTTTTATAGCCGCCGATCAGGGAAAAATAACCGATGTTTTTGAGAACCGTTTTTGCGTATTCTGTATCGGCAATCTGCAATTGCTTTTCATCCACCAGTTTGTCGATCTGCTCATCGTATGTTAGAAATGGCTTTGCCACAGTTGCTTCCTCCTTCCCGGCAAAATAAAAAAGGAGGGCCCTCAGGTCCTCCCCCGGTCTCAGTCCTCGCGAGTATCTGAAACCTGATCACTGGAATAAAGTCTACCATACGGACGGCTGAAAGTCAACAGCTTTTTCACAGTCCGGCAGACTTCATTCCATAATGCAGTATATGTAAAAAACAAAAAAATATCCACAGATAGTTTAAAGGCTCGGAGAAATCCGGGCTTTTCTTTTGCACATTTTTGGGAGGTGAGGAACAGTGGCAAGCAGGATCAAGGGCATCACGATTGAGATTGGCGGCGATACTACAGGCTTAGACAAGGCCCTGAAAAGCGTCAATTCATCGATCGCCCACACCCAGAGTGCCTTAAAGGATGTCAATAAGCTGCTGAAGCTGGACCCCTCCAACACGGAGCTTCTCACACAGAAGCAGAGGCTGTTAAAGGACGCAGTCGCTTCCACAAAGGAAAAGCTGGAAGCATTAAAGCAGGCTCAGGTGCAGGCAAAGGAGCAGTTGGAGAACGGGACGCTTGGGCAGGACAAATACGATGCCCTCCAGCGTGAGATCGTTGAAACCGAACAGGAACTGCGTCGGCTCCAGGAGCAGGCGGCAACTACAAACACAGCCCTTGCCAAGATTGACGAGATTGGCGGCAAGCTGGAAAATGTGGGCAATTCCATCTCTGGTGTCGGTAAGAAGATGATGCCCATTTCCACAGCAGTCGGCGGTTTAGGTATAGCCGCGGTCAAGACGGCTGCGGACTTTGATTCTGCCATGAGCCAGGTGGCGGCAGTCTCCGGTGCGACCGGGGATGACTTGCAGGCTCTTAGGGATAAGGCCCGTGAGATGGGCGAGAAAACGAAGTTCTCCGCATCCGAGGCGGCCCAGGCCATGAACTACATGGCAATGGCAGGCTGGAAGTCAAAGGATATGATCTCCGGTATTGACGGTGTCATGAACCTTGCGGCGGCTTCCGGCGAAGACCTGGCGACCACATCGGATATCGTGACGGATGCCCTCACTGCCTTTGGGCTGACGGCTGCGGACTCCGGGCATTTTGCGGATATCCTTGCGGCGGCAAGCTCGAATGCGAATACAAACGTATCCATGATGGGTGAAACCTTCAAATACTGTGCGCCGATTGCGGGCGCACTTGGTTTTTCCGCAGAGGATACGGCGGAAGCTATCGGACTGATGGCAAATGCCGGTATCAAATCCTCCCAGGCAGGCACGGCGCTGCGTACCATCATGAACAACCTTGCCGGGGATGTGAAGATCAGCGGCCAGGCCATCGGGGATGTGACTATTGCCACGACAAATGCAGATGGCAGCATGAGGAGCTTATCTGACATCCTCGCAGACTGCCGGACGGCGTTTGGTCATTTAACAGAGTCGGAAAAAGCGCAGGCGGCTGAGTCCCTCGTGGGCAAGAACGCAATGAGCGGATTCCTTGCACTTATGAATGCGGCTCCTGCTGACATAGAAAAGTTAAGCGGTGCCATTGATAACTGTGACGGAACTGCGGAGAAAATGGCGGCGACCATGCAGGATAACCTGATGGGACAGCTTACCATCTTAAAGAGCCAGTTGGAGGAGCTTGCCATTTCCTTTGGCGAGATGCTGATGCCTGCCATCCGCAGCATTGTGACGAAAATCCAGGAGTTCGTGGATAAGCTAAACGGCATGGATGAGGGCACCCGTGAGATGGTCTTAAAGATCGGCCTTCTGGTGGCTGCCATCGGTCCTTTCCTTGTGATCCTCGGCACTACCATATCGAAGATCGGCACGGCCATGAAAGGGTTTGTGCAGTTGGCGAATGGCTTTAGTAAGCTGAAGGTGGCGGTACAGGGCGGCACCGGCCTCTTTGGAAAGCTGGGTGCGGCTATCGGTGGCATCTCGGCTCCTGTTGTGGCAGTGGTGGCAGTTATCGGTACACTGGTGGCTGCCTTCCTGCATTTATGGAACACCAATGAAGGGTTCCGGGAAGCCATCATCGGCACATGGAACACCATCAAGGAGACGGTCAGCACCTTCTGCCAGGGAATCGTTGACCGGCTGAATGCGCTGGGATTCAGCTTCAAGGACATCACGGAAGTGCTCTCAGCGGTATGGAACGGCTTCTGTTCCCTGCTTGCCCCGGTCTTTGAGGGAGCGTTCCAGGCGATTGCCACAGTCCTCTCTACGGTACTGAATGTCATCACCGGCATCCTGGATGTGTTTATCGGCCTGTTTACCGGGAACTGGTCGCAGATGTGGAACGGTGTCAAGACGATCTTTTCCAGTGTGTGGGAAGGGATCAAGGGTGTTCTGTCGGCCGCGGTTACCATCATTCAGGGCGTTGTGGATGTGTTCTTCGGCTGGTTTGGCACGAGCTGGAGCGGGGTCTGGACGAATATCAAGACCTTCTTTGAGGGCATCTGGAATGGCATTGTGGCCTTCTTCTCCGGTATTTGGGAGACCATCACAAACGTGGTGCAGACGGGGATCATGCTGATCGGTTCCATTTTGAGTGCCGCTTTTGACATTATCACGCTGCCATTCCGGTTTATCTGGGAGAACTGCAAGGAAATCATTACAAATGTGTGGAATGCCATCAAGAATACGGTGTCTACGGTTATCAACGCCGTGGCAGGAGTCATTTCCACGGTGATGGGTACCATCAAAAATGTGATCTCCACAGTCTGGACGGCGATCAGCACAAAGATTTCTACGGTGCTGAACACGATTAAAACGGTGGTTTCTACAGTATTCAATGCGATCAAGTCCGTGGCATCCACGGCCTGGAATGGCATCAAATCCGCCATTTCTACAGTGGTGGATGGGATTAAGAGCAAGGTATCCTCCGTATTTAATGCGGTTAAAAGTACCGTCACTTCCGTATTCAACGGCATTAAGAGTACCACCGCTTCCGTTTGGAACGGAATCAAGAGTGCTATTATTACGCCGATTGAGGCGGCGAAGAATACGATCAAGGGTATCGTGGATAAGATCACCGGATTCTTCTCCGGTATGAAGATTTCCCTGCCCCATATCAAGCTGCCGCATTTTAGTATTTCCGGCAAGCTGTCTATTGCGCCACCGAGTGTCCCGCACCTGTCGATTGACTGGTACAAGGAAGGTGGTATCATGACCAGGCCGACTCTGTTCGGCATGAACGGGATGAACCTGATGGCGGGCGGTGAAGCGGGAGCGGAGGCAATCCTGCCGCTGAAGAACTTTTATAACCAGTTGGAGAGTATCCTTTCCAACCGTCTGGATACCAGTGCGATGGAGCAGTACCTTGCGGTCATTGCCGCCAACAGCAGTAAGGGCATTTATCTGGAGGACGGGACTTTGGTAGGGCATCTGCTCCCGGCCATTGACAGTAAATTGGGGCAGATGCAGAAGCTGAACAGGAGGTTGAGTCTATGAGGCCGGATGTAAAACTGAATGAGATCTGGGTGTCCGGCCTGGGGTGGCTGCGGGAGAGTGTGAACTTCCCCACGCCGCAGTCCCAGACGAACACCATCGTGGTGCCGGGGAGGAACTCCCCCATCCGCTACACGGAGGCTCTTGGGCGGGTATCTTACCAGCCGCGGAGTTTTGAGATCGTCCTTTCCATGCTCGGCACCAGGGCGCAGTTTAATGAAAAAGTCAGCGCGGTTGTAAACCGGTTTGCGGGGCATCTGGTGAAGGTGGTCTGCAGCGAGGAACCAGGGCTGTATGCCATCGGCACACTGGAAATGTCACCGGCCTATGATCCGCTGACGGGGAAAGGGCAGCTTACCATAAGCTGTTCGGATGGGGATTCCTACCGCTACCATGTGGAAGAAACGGTGGTTACTTTTACGGGCGGCGGCAGCGTGTATCTGGATAATGACTATATGCCAGTGGTTCCGGTCATCACGGCAACGGAAGAAACGGCACTGAGCTGGCAGATCGGCACGGATACTTTCCGTAAGACGGTCAGTTCCGGCACGTGGGAGTTTCCGGAGATGGAGCTGCAGGCTGGACGGAATACCATATCGGTGACAGGCTCCGGCACGGTGACCTTCCGGTACCGGGAGGGATGCCTATGAGACTGTTCCGAATCTATGTGGACGGGGCGCTGTTTTACCATCCGCAGTTATCAAAACTGGCAGTCACGGAAGCAAAGGTGGAGGAGGATGCGGAGAACATTGACAGCCTGACGCTTTCCGCTCCGTACAACCATCCGTATCTTGCTGCCATCAAACCGATGGCTTCTGTCATTGTGTGCAAAAAAGGAAATGAGGTTGTTTTTGAAGGGCGGGCACTGGATGATGGCAGTGATTTTTATAACACTCACACATGGACCTGTGAATCGGCGCTGGCTTATCTGAAGGACAGCCAGCAGCCGCCATACAGCTATAAAGGCACTCTCCGGGGACTGCTGGAATACTTCATTGCGGAGCATAACAAATGCGTGGAGGAACAGAAGCGGTTCATGGTTGGGGAGGTTACTGTGATTGATACCAACGATTACATTTCCTATAGCTGTTCGGATTATTCCATGACGCTGGATGCCATTAAGGATAAGCTCATCAAAACACACGGAGGGTATCTGCGGCTCAGATATACCGGTTCCGGCAAGGTTCTGGATTATCTGGCAGATTTTACGGAGGCATCGCTCCAGAAGGTGGAGTATGGGAGAAACCTCACCGATGTAAAAATCACCTTCGACCACACGGAGCGGGTGACCGCACTGATCCCTCTGGGTGCAAAAATGAAAACCACGAATGAAGAAGGGAACGAGGTGGAGTCGGATGAACGGGTAACCATTGAATCGGTGAACGATGGAAAAAACTATGTGTTTGATGAGGATGCAGTGAAGGAGATCGGCTGGATTTGGACTACCGAGATATGGGAGGATGTAACGCTTCCCGGCAATTTGCTGCGTAAGGCAAAAGCCAGAATATCTGAGCTGGCTAAAGGCATTACCAGCATGGAACTGACCATCGTGGATGAGTCGGATACCGGGGCGGATATCGCAGATATCCATGCAAGACAGTACGTGTACTGCTTGTCCCCGCCCCACGGGATTGACGGGAGGTATCTGTGTATCCAGAGGACAAGGGATTACCTGAACCCATCCGGCAATACCATTACCATCGGGGCAGGCGGTATCCGCCTGACTGCCATCAGCGCAAAGCAGAACGCAAACTTAAGCACACTGGAGCAGGATATCCTGGGGCAGACGGAAAAGATCGAGAACATCTATGGCAAGGTCGAGGATATCAGTACGGCGAAGATGTACCGGACGGAGCTGGTGGTGGAGGGTACGAGCATCTTCCGGGATAAGGGGCAGCAAAGCATTCTCCGGTGTAAAGTACTGTCCTGGGATAAGGATATCACGGACACCCTCCCGGATTCTTCTTTTTCCTGGCACCGCAAGTCCGGCAATGCGGAGATGGATGCTGATTGGGACGGGCTGCATGGAGGAATGAAAACTGTAACCATATCAACCGAGGATGTGTTAGATAATGCGTCCTTTTATTGTGAAGTCACTATTTAATTTGAAGGAGGAACACAAATGCCTACTATCTTAACATCCAGCCAGCAGACTTTCGTGGACATCACAGACCAGCGGAAGCTGTCGGCCTATATCACATCGAACCTGCCAAAGACGCAGAGTGAGGACCCGAATACCCTGCCCCACGCCTATGCGCCGAGCTGGGCAGCAAACCATCTGGTGCTCACCCCGGTTATTTTCTTAGACCAGACCAACGTGGCGCTGGATGCATCCGGGCTGACGATTTCGTGGAAACGGAAAGACGGCACGGGCGCAGAGTCCGCCCTTTCCGCAGGTGAGACTGTGTCCGGCGGTATTTTGACGGTGAGCCAGAATAAGCTCTCCGCATCTTCCTCTGGCATGATCACCTATATCTGCTACATCAGTTATTACGATTCCGAAACAAAGAACACGGTGAATATCTCTTCGGATATCACTTACACGCTGGTCAGGAATGCGGAGAATGCGAAGCTGGCGTATGTGACCGCGGACACCTACGTGTTCAAATACAACACCAGTTCCGCTTTGGTCGGGGCATCCCAGGCGACACTTACTGCGCAGGTGCAGGGGGTGGCGGTCAGCAAGTGGCAGTACCTGAATGGTTCCGGTGTATGGACAGATTACCCGACTACTTCGGATAACACCAGTATCACCGGCGGCACACTGGTGGTGAAGCCTGCCCATGCGGTGTTCTTCAATAACGTGGCACAGATCAAGCTGGTGACGGATGATGCGGATGTATTCGATACCATCTCCATCACGAAGATGTATGACGGGGAGCAGGGAAAGCCCGGCCAGGCCGGTTCCGGCGGCTTGTCTGTTATCCTCGGAAATGAGGCGCAGAATGTGGCCTGCACCACAGGCGGGGCGGTCCAGACCGCTCTGGATATAACGATCCCCTTTACCGGGTATGTGGGAATTACGCAGACTGCCTGTTCCTGCACTGTGGGGACGCTGCCCACAGGCGTAACCGTCAAATCGAATACGGCAGCGACCGCATCGGCGGCAGGCTCTGTGGTGCTTGCCTTTGCCGCGAATGCTACCCTTGGCGGCGCATCGGTGCTCAACGGCACCATTGACCTGACCTTTGCCATCTCCGAAAAGAGCGTGGTGAAGAAATTCGCCTGGACGAAATCCAATAAGGGCAGCAACGGGGCCAGTGCGGTGGTGTTCTCCATTTATGCGCCCAACGGTACAGTGGTATTAAACCAGTCCGGCTCCCTGGTGCTTGCGACCTCGGCCTACAGCGGTGCGACAGAGATCACCACGGGGGCAACTTACCAGTGGGCGAAATATTCTGCCGGGAAATGGACGGATATCAGCGGAGCCACTTCTGACACGCTGACGGTCTCCGGGGCTGATGTGGTGAACATCCAGTCTTATAAATGCACCATGACTTATGGCGGCAAGTCTTATGTGGATGTGATTACAGTGGAAGATAAGTCTGACCCCTATGTGTCGGAGATGCTTTCCATTGGAGGATTCACGGTCAAGAACAACCTCGGCGGCCTGGTTCCTTATGTGATCGTCCGTACCAACCAGAAGGAAATGGATGCCCTGCTCGGAAATATCAGCGAGACAGCACCCTCCACACCAACAAGCGGCATGTTCTGGTATAAGATTGACCACACAGCAAAAACGGTCACGCTGATGAAATACAACGGGACGGCATGGGCTGCGGCAACAGAGAAACAGAAGCTGACCTACACATGGTACAAGCAGGATAAGGACGGGAAAGAGACAGCATTCGGCAAGACCGGAAAGGTCATCTACCTTTCTGCGGATGACATCGACAGCATTGCCACCCTGCAGTGTGACGTTTCCAACTAAGGGGGTGGCGGCATGGCGCTTTTGACCATCTGCCAGCATACCTTCCAGAACGTGCAGGCGTATGAGGATGCCGTGGAGGATGTGGAGGCGTTAAAGGTCAATGTCCGGGAGTGCTACTCGGAGATCACCAAGACCTCGGAGCAGATACAGAGCTCTGTCCGTGAGACCTACCTTGCCAAGTCGGAGCTGGAGAGCATCCAGCAGGATTTTCAGGCGAGCATTACACAGAACAGCAGTGAGATCCGTATGGACTTTACGCAGATCACCAATGAGATCATTAACAACGTGTCTGCGAACCAGACGCTTTTAGAGGAGTATATCCGGTTTAAAGGTGCGCTGATTGAACTTGGCAAGGTGGGGAATGCGTTCACGGCGGAACTTTCCAATGAAGAACTGGCCTTTAAGGAGAACGGGCAGAAGATTGCCTATATCTCCAACCAGAGCCTTGTTATCACCAATGCGGAGATACGGAACAAGCTGTCCCTGGGCAATGAGAGCCGGGGATGGTTTGATTTCATTCCCAGGGCTAATGGGAACCTGTCGATCAAATGGCGTGACCCGGTTGGTTAAAGTTTATGAGGAAGGAGGAGACAGGGCATGGCAGCAAGCGGCAGCTTTTCCGGCTCCATCCACAGCGGCCATTATGTGCTGCGGGTGGACTGGACACAGACGAAAAATATATCGGCAAACACCAGCACCATCACAGCGAAAGCCTATCTGGTCAATGACTGGAATTTAAACATTTATGGGCGTTCGGATAATACGCTGACCATTGATGGCACGGCACAGAACTATGCATCCCCGGCAATCAGCGGTACGGGGACCACGCTGCTCGGCACTGTTACACAGACGGTCAGCCATGCCAGTGACGGGACGAAGAGCCTGAATATGAGCGCGGTATTCTATATCCGCGCGACATTAAGCGGCACGTATTATGAGTCCATTACAGCCAGTGCCACGATCACGCTGGATTCCATTGCGAGGGCATCCAGTGTGTCCGCTACCAATGCCACGATGGGTTCCGCATCCACGATTAACATCAGCCGTGCATCTTCTTCCTTTACGCATACGCTGACCTATACTTTTGGAAGTGCGAACGGAACGATTGCTACAAAAACAACAGCCACATTGGTATCGTGGACGCCGCCGGTTTCCCTGGCAAGCCAGATACCAAAGGCGGTGACCGGGACCTGCACCATCACCTGTACCACCTATAATGGCAGCACGAAGATTGGAAGCAAAACCTGTACGCTGACGCTGACCGTTCCGGCCTCGGTCAAACCAACGATTACGAGCCTGACTGCGGTAAGGGTGGACGGAGATGTGCCAAGCGCATGGGGGATTTATGTGCAGACGAAATCAAAGGCAAAACTGACCATCAATGGGGCGGCAGGAAGCTACGGCTCCACGGTTTCTTCCTATTCCATTACAGGCGGAGGGTACACCAGCACGGCCTCCAGTTTTACCACAGGTTTCTTAAACAGCAGCGGCTCCATCACGTTTACGGCAACAGTAACAGACTCCAGGGGGCGTGTGTCAGCGACGGCCACAGTAACGATTTCCGTGGTGGCCTATTCCCCGCCCTCCTTTGCCAGTTATCTGTCGCAGAGATGTCTAAGTAATGGGACTGCCAATGATGACGGCACCTATATCCGGGGGCTGGTTTCTTATTCCTACGCTTCCTGCGGCGGAAAAAACACCGTCACCCGTGCCACCTATTATAAGAAAGCATCGGATACTGCGTGGACGAATGCCAGTGCCGCTTTTAGCTCCGGTACGGCATTTACGTTTGGCGGCGGTATGATTTCCACAGAGACTTCTTACGATATCAAATACACTTTGACGGATGCATTCACTACCATTGCCATCCAGGACATTGTTTCTACGGCTGCTGTGGTCATGGATTTTAAACGTGGCGGAAAGGGCGTGGCAGTCGGGAAAGTGTCGGAGGTGGATAATGCCTTTGAGGTTTCTGAGGACTGGGATGTCCGGGTGTATGGGAAACTTTTAAAAGATTATATCCAGTCCTTTATCAAAACGATGTATCCGGTGGGAAGCATCTATATGAGTGTCAATGCCACCAACCCTTCTGCTTATTTTGGGGGCACCTGGGTTGCTTGGGGCGCAGGGCGTGTGCCTGTGGGAATTAATACGGCGGATGGCAACTTTAACACGGTGGAAAAGACAGGCGGTGCGGCAACAGTCACATTGACGACAGCTCAGATGCCTGCGCATACCCACACTTTTACCGGAAGTTCTGCTACAACAAGCAGCAAAGGGGCGCACACCCATAAAGTCGGACGTGATGGGGATGGGGCATCAGGATCAAGCACCTATACAGTGCATAGTGCGGGAGTGTCTGGCGCAGGTGGTACATCACCTACAGGAAGTGCAGGGGCGCATACTCATACTGTTACTGCACAAGGCAGTAATGCCAGTACAGGAGGAGGCGGAGCCCATAATAACTTACAGCCGTATATCGTCTGCTATATGTGGAAACGGACGGCTTAATGAAATAAAGGAAACAGCAAGGACTTCTTTGGAAGTCTATTTTTTGTGCCGCAATGTGGCGGAAAGGAGTGGGGGATGACAGCTGAACAGCAAAATAAAATAAGGGAACTGAGGATGAAAGGGATTGGATACCGGAATATTTCGTCTGAAACAGGAATCCCCCGTGATACGGTAAGAAGCTTTTGCAGAAGGAATGGCTTGGATGGATACGCAGCTGCTATTTATGCAGGAAAAACAGAGGCAGTTCAGAAAAACGGGGTGGAAGGGAAGGAGAACCAATGCCAGAACTGTGGTAAGAAGTTGGAGCAGCCCTCTACAGGAAGAAAGAAAAAGTTCTGTTGTGAGGAGTGCAGGAGGAAATGGTGGAAGCGCCATCCGGAGAAAATCAACCGGAGACAAGAATCTTTTTATACAGAAACTTGTGCTTATTGCGGCAGTGAATTTCTTTCTTATGGGAACAGGGGGCGCAGATACTGTTCCCATGCCTGTTATATCCGTGACCGTTTCTGGCGGGAGGAAGATGGACGGGAGGAATACATCAGCTCTAATACACAAGCTGGATAGAAAGTGCCGTATGGCACATAAAAAGGAGATCAGTGGCGGCCAGTATGGCAGCTGCTTTTTTCATATCAAAATATTTCAAAGAAAGTGAGGAACAGAGCATGAAAAATTTTATCGAAGCAGCACAGTATGCATTTGCGGCACTTGGAGGGGCGGTCGGAGCTGTTATGGGAGGGTTTGACGGATTCCTGTATGCCCTGATCGTGTTCGTGGTGGTGGATTACCTGACAGGAGTCATGGTTGCAGTCTTGAAAAAGGAGCTGTCCAGCGAGGTTGGATTTCATGGGATTTTTAAGAAGGTGGTCATCTTCGCACTGGTGGCAGTGGGGCATATCGTGGACACGCATGTGATCCAGAACGGCAGTGTCATCCGCACGGCGGTGATCTTCTTCTATTTATCGAATGAAGGCATCAGCATTCTGGAAAACGCATCGGTCATCGGCCTGCCGGTACCGCAGAAACTCAAAGATGTGCTGGAACAGCTGAAAGACGGAAAAGGGGAAGAGTAAGCATCGGGTTTCCGGTGCTTTTTTCTTTAGAAAGCGAGGACAGGATTATGAAATTAGTGCAGAGTATTTTGACAAAGAACCCCTGCTATACGGCAGGAAGAAAGATCACGGTCAGGGGGCTGATGCTCCATTCCGTGGGCTGCCCTCAGCCAAAGGCATCCGTGTTTATCAGTTCCTGGAACAGCCCGTCTTATAACAATGCCTGTGTGCATGGCTTTATTGACGGCAGCGATGGCACGGTGTACCAGACCCTCCCGTGGAACCACAGAGGATGGCACTGCGGTTCCGGCAGCAAAGGGAGCGGGAATAACAGCCACATCGGAGTCGAGATGTGCGAACCGGCGTGCATCCGTTACACGGGAGGTTCTTCCTTTACCTGCTCGGATAAAGCAGCCGCGAAAGCTGTGGCAAAGAGAACCTACGAGGCGGCTGTGGAGCTGTTTGCCATGCTGTGTAAACAGTACAGTTTAAATCCGACCGCCGATGGCGTGATTATCAGCCACAGGGAAGGACACAGCCGGGGCATTGCTTCTAACCATGGGGATCCGGAGCATTTGTGGAACGGGCTCGGCATGGGCTACACGATGGACGGATTCCGCAGGGCTGTTAAAGCAAAGATGAACGGTTCCGGCAGTTCTGACGATACGGGTGCTTACGGCCTGCAGGCATCTTCCCTCAAAAATCTCTCCGAGGCGGATGTGATCGCCAGGGTAGGGCCACTGTTTACGAAGGACCAGAAGGAAAGCGGCATCTTGGCATCCGTATCCCTGGCGCAGTTCATTCTGGAAAGCGGTTATGGGAAATCCGAGCTGGCGCAGAATGCCAATAACTGCTTCGGCATGAAGAAGTCTTTGTCCGGGAATACCTGGGGCGATTCTGCTTGGGATGGGAAGTCCATTTATACCAAGAAAACGCAGGAGTATAAGAATGGTGTATATGTGACGGTGACAGCGGACTTCCGCAAGTACCCTTCTGTGGAGAAGTCTATCGCAGACCATTCCGCTTATCTGCTTGGCGCAAAGAACGGAAGTAAGCTGCGCTATGACGGCTTGAAAGGCTGCACCGATTACAAAAAAGCGGTGCATATCATTAAGGATGGCGGATATGCCACTTCCCCGGCTTATGTGGAGAACCTCTGCTCCATCATTGAACGCTGGAAACTGACGCAGTATGACGTGGCGAATGTTGGGGAAACGGAAGTCTGGTACCGGGTGCGTAAGACCTGGGCAGATGCAGTGTCCCAGAAGGGGGCGTTCCGCAGCCTTGCCAATGCGAAGAAATGTGCGGATGAGAATGCCGGGTACTCTGTGTTCGATGAATCCGGTAAGAATATCTACACCGGAAAACAGACAGCGTTTCAGCCTTATCTGGTGAAGGTGGCTGCCTTTGATCTGAATATCCGCAAAGGCCCCGGTACGGATAAGGCCAAGACCGGGAAGTACACAGGCAAGGGTATTTTTACCATAGTGGAAGAGGCAGATGGCCCCGGTGCCTCTAGGTGGGGGCTTCTGAAAGCATACCAGGAAAATCGTGACGGATGGATTTCTTTAGACTACGTTTCTAAAATTTCATAGGATTTGTAAATGCCGGACGGGGATATTTGTTCTCCGTCTGGCTGATTTTTTTACCGTGGTACAAGTTTGGAAAGAGTGAAAAAAGGTGGGGTGGAAACGATGGAATTGCTTGACTTTTAGGGGCTTTAGAGTGATAGATAGACTACCAAAAAAGAAAGGAGTACCTATTAACATGGTGATTTCAGGAAGAGTCAATCGAGTGGCATTTTACTGCCGGGTAAATCATCGGGACAGGGATTATGAAAAGTATCTGGACGATGTAATGAAACGGCTGGAAGAAAAATACGGAAAACAGGAGTGGGATTTACAGATATTTTTTGAGGAGGCTTCAGGAACAGATCCGGACAGAAAAGAATTCAACCGTCTGAAAATGGAGATTGCTGCAAAGAAGATTGATGTGGTAGTTTCCGTGAAGGCTTCCACGATTGCCAGAAATTGGGGGCAATTTATGGAATTTATGGTGACCTGTAGTGAGAACAACGTAGAAGTGGTGTGCATAGATAAGGTGGAGGATGCAGCGGGTATTTTTGAAAGAATACAGCAGTTTGTACAGAATTATTTTGAAGGAAGTGATGAGATATGCAGGTAAAGATTATCAATAAGATTCCGGCATCACCGGTAAAGAGAAAGCGGGTATGTGCTTATGCCAGAGTCTCAACTGACAGCCGGAGACAGGAAGATTCACTGGAAAACCAGACAGAAACCTATGAAAGATTAATCAAAGGAAATCCGGAATATGAATTTGCCGGTGTATATGCAGACCAGGGCATCTCCGGTTATTGCGAAAACCGACCGCAGTTTCAGAAAATGCTGGAGCGGGCAAGGGCAGGAGAGATTGATCTTATCATTACAAAATCCATATCGAGATTTGCCAGAAATACCGTCACCGTTTTGAAGTTTGCAAGGGAACTGAAAAACTTAGGTGTCGGTATTTTTTTTGAAGAACAGAATATAAACACTCTTTCAGGGGACGGTGAGATGATGCTTGCCGTCCTCGCTTCTTTTGCACAGGAAGAGAGCCGGAGTATGAGTGAGAACAATAAATGGTCCATAAAGAAGAAATTTGAGCGTGGCGAGGTGATGATCAACACCACGCGCTTTTGTGGATATGACAAGAACGAGTACGGGGATTTGGTAATAAACCGGAAGGAAGCAGAAATTGTCCGGCTGTTATTTGACCTCTACTTGATGAATATTGGGAGCAGCAGGCTTTCAGATCTGCTGAATTTTCTCGGTGTCAAAACCATGACAGATGGCCAGTGGGAAAGCGGAACGATTGGCGGAATGCTTTCTAATGAGAAATATAAAGGTGATTTCCATTTGCAGAAATATTACACGCCTCCTACGCGGCGGAATGTGACACGGAGAAACCGGGGAGAGGTACAAAGTTATTACATTTCTGAGAACCATGAGCCGATTGTTTTGCCAGAAATATGGGAACAGGTTCAGGAAATGAGGGAGTACCGGAAAAAGAAAAGAAATATCGGGCAGGATGGCACCGGGAAATTCCAGAACCGTTATCCGTTAAGCGGAATGCTGATTTGCCCATTTTGTGGAAAAACGCTTCGCAGGAGGCAGGTTTACAACAAAAAAATTCAATGGCTGTGCAGCATCTATATTGAAAAAGGAAAGAAAGCCTGCAAAGGCATCCGGGTGGATGATACCGCCCTTGCAGGATTAAATATTACGGAACAGACAGTAGTTGAGGAGGTAATTCAAAATGGCAAGAAGCGTTACTGTTATACCACCAAAGCAGATTTTGACTGCGGAATCAGGAACAGTGCAGACTGTGCGGAAATTGAGAATGGCGGCATACTGCAGGGTGTCAACCGACCAAGAAGAACAGTTATTAAGTTATGAGAATCAGGTCAATTATTACACGAACTATATCAGTAAGAATTCTCTGTATGAATATGCAGGAACCTATGCGGATGAAGGTATCTCCGGTACAAACACCAAAAAGAGGGATGAGTTCAACCGGATGATTGCTGACTGCAGGGCAGGAAAAATTGACATGATCATTACCAAGTCCATTTCCCGATTTGCAAGGAATACATTGGACTGCCTGAACTATGTGCGGGAGCTGAAGGACCTGGGCATTGGGATTATCTTTGAAAAAGAAAATATCAATACCCTTGATGCAAAGGGAGAAGTGCTGCTTACCATACTTTCCTCACTGGCACAGGATGAGAGCCGTTCCATTTCAGAGAACTGCACATGGGGAATCCGCAGAAGGTTTGAAGCGGGAAAACACAAGATGAGCACAAAGAGATTTCTTGGGTATGACAATGATGAGGAAGGAAAACTGGTCATCAATAAAAAGCAGGCTCCCATCGTGAGGAGGATATATCAGGAATTTTTAGATGGAAAGACACCGGATTATATCAAGCGTATTTTTGAACGCGAGAGGGTGCCAAGCTGGGATGGAAAATTCAATTGGCAGGCGACCACGATTATCAGTATGCTGTCCAATGAAAAATATAAGGGGGATGCGCTGCTTCAGAAAAGCTATACTGTGGATTTTTTATCTAAGAAGCGAACACAGAACCAGGGGGAAATCCAGATGTATTATGTGGAAGATGACCATGAAGCAATCATAGAGCCGGAAATGTGGGAATGTGTTCAAATGGAAATAGAGAGAAGAACACGGTATTTGGAGGAGCATGGGACAAACTCCTATTCCCGCCGACCAGAAAGCAATCCATTCGCTTCAAAAATAGTCTGCGGAACTTGTAATAAGGTTTTTGCGCGGAAGGGCTGGCGAAGTAGTAGGGGCTTTGACCGGAAAATATGGCAGTGCAGTGAGAGGTATAAGGTTAAGGGTGTGATGGGGTGTGACAACCGCCATGTTGAGGAAGAAACGCTGGTAAAGGCTTATCTGATGGCATGGAATGCTCTGGTAGAGAACCGGGAGGCTTTTATGGAGCGTTGGAAGAAACAGATGCAGGGGGAGAATCTGCTGGCAGGTTACCGGGCGGAGAGGTTCATAGAATACACGGACGAGGCGGAGCCTTTGACGGAGATGGATACAGATTTCATGCTGAAGACACTGGATCACATCAAGGTCTTTGAGGATGGGACATTGCTGGTGGTGTTCCTGGACGGAACGGAGATTGAGTGTAAAAATGAAGAGGAGTAAGAAAAGATGCCGATTGGGAGTTGTGATTCCTGATCGGCTTTTTTTCTTGTTCTTTTGCAGATGGTAAAAAAACAGGTGATATGGTAAAATAATAATATTAGACCAAGGAGGCAGCAATGAGGAAAGTTGATGAATTAAGAAATGTAATTGCAAATCAATTTGCCTGTGAATATAAGGCTTATGACTTGGGGGGAGTCTGTAATGCATATGGAATTGAACCGGATGCAGGACTGGACCCAATGAATAGTAAGCGGTTATATGTATTGAGTGGTTTGAATAAGTTGCCAGATGATGATATTTGGAAGTTGGCAAGGAGAATAGTTAAAGAATTTGAAAATACAGAAATGATAAAAACTATGGAGCCTTATTTGGCTGATACAGAATTAGTTTTTTCGTTTGTGACAAGAAGACGAATTGTTGATTTTTTGGATTCTTTAAGCGATATGGAAGGGCAAATGAAATTAGACGATTTCCTCTCGTTTATTTGGGATATGTCGGAAATTCCAGATATTTTCACTGGAACGACTGTAGGAGAAGAAATTATGTCTGCAGTAAAATATGATAAAACCATGTCCTATAAGGAATTACTTACAAATCGATTAGAGGTTAAATATCTGCCCGATGAAATTTTTATCAAATTTTTAGAGTGTTTGGTAAAACCAGAGGTGAGAGAAGGCGATGAACAGAAAAAGTATGTTCAAGGTATAAATGGAATAATTAAGGAAGATGGATATGAGTTATATATCAGTTCACAAAAATCCGGAGTTCCACATTATAGTATAGGAAAAAGAAGAATTGTTGAAGGTGAATTAAAAAACCTCATTTTTGCTCCGGTCGGTCAAAAACCAGATATTACTATTGAAAATTCAATTAGTAATGAACTGCGATTGATAGGGGATACTGACAATTGTTTGTTTTATAATTTTGAGATAGGAGCAGATGGACTACAGTGGAATACTTTGATCGAATGGTGGAAAGAGAATAACAAAGAGAATAACATAGAGAATGATGGCGACCCGGAGTTGGAATTGTATGGCAGGTTAAAAGCGTCTCTGGATTCAGAACCCGAAAAAATCTTTTTTAGAGCATATTATAACCATTATCGTCATCCGATAAAGAAAGACATTCCTGCATTAGTTCCACAAGTATATTTGCATTATGATCCTCGTAGCAAATACCAGAGAAAAGGGCAGGTAGTATACTCACATCAGAGAATGGATTTTTTGATGTTATTACCGGGAGGAATACAGATTGTTTTTGAATTGGATGGGCAGCAACACTACTCTCAGAATGGAAAGGCAGTACCTGCATTATATGCCGAAATGGTAAAAGATGATAGAGCATTGCGGTTGAAGGGATATGAGGTATATCGATTTGGAGGATATGAGTTTTTGAATAAGACCAATGCGAAGCAAGTGATATGTGAGTTTTTTGATAAACTATTTGAGCGATATGAAATTGATATATAAAGCACGGAGGCAATGTGCATGGAACTATTAAATGATGTAATTATACAGTGTGAAGAATGCGGAAACATTATCGTCATTAAGAAGGAGTATCCGGATGCAGAAATATCTTCATATGAAAGACAAATGGGTCCAGAAATCGTGTATGACATATATGAAGAATGCGATTGTGAAGAATGTGGAAACAATATAAAATACAGAATTTCTGGTTATGAATATCCAGTAGGTTGTTTCAATTATGAAGATAATGAAATACATGGTGGACAATTTCTTGAGAAACCTAACATGGGGATTGTATATCAGGTAGAATTCGATGAAGAAAGCATAGCTTCATTTCTGCCACAAGTAGAGGAAAATATACATAGGATATTAAATGATAAGAGATTTGTATATCAGCTTACTCCTAGGGAATTTGAAGAGGTCGTGGAAGAAATGTTTAAAAGGCAAGGTTTTCAAACTCGTTTAACACCTCAAACACGAGATGGCGGGAAAGACATCATTGCAACAAAAAGTATCTTAGGTAGACCTGTTATGTTTTTGATTGAATGTAAAAGGTATAATGAAATGAATAAAATAGGTGTTGATATTGTTCGAGCCTTATATGGTGTGCAAACAGCGGAAAGGGCAAATAAGGCAATTATCGTGACGTCTTCCTATTTTACAGAAGATGCTCAGAGATTTGCAGAGCAACAGAAAACATTGATAGATTTATTTGATATTGATGATTTGATTAGATTAATGGAAAATAGTATTCAAAATGAACAAGGCAATTTTTAGTTGTCCATAGGGAGAATAGAAAAATATGAAAAAATATTACGCAGAAAGACATGGTTTACTTACAAAGCAACTACAGATAGATTTTGATGAGTTATTACAGTATTTCAGACAAGTACATAAATATTTTTGTGATAAAGAGTATTTCGAAGTGGCTACAAGGGGAGTATGGAGACAAATTCCATATACGCAGGATTCGGAGCAGGTTTTACCACCAAGTTTGTTGCCGTCGCCAGAAGTGTATTTTGCAACACGCTTACAGGATAAAGAGGTTTGGCCAATTTGGCAATATCTCGAAGAATATGATGAACAGACATTGTTTTCGGTGATTGAGATTTTATACGACCATATTGGTGTTTATAACTATGAAACAGATGAATTTGAAAATGAAGCGCAAAAGGCAGAATTTGCAGAACAGATTAATAATATCTTACGTGCGTATAAAGAGGGGTATTATCTTGAACCAACAAATGGATTTATAATGCAAATGCCTAACGATGCATTGCGTGAGCAGTTAGAATATGATGGTTCTGATTTACCTGATTCAGTATATGAGCAATTAGCAACAGCCACAGAAATGTATTATCGTTTTGATGCCAATTTAGAACAGAAAAAGAAAGCTATTAATATTCTTGCTGATATTTTAGAAAGCGAACGTGAAGAAGTAAAAGATATTTTAAATGCTGAGTATGAAGTTCCTAAAAATGAACATGATAAGTTGATTTTTGGGATAGTTAACGGTTATAATATTCGCCATAATCGTGCCGATCAAAAGAGCGATTATAGCAAGGAAATATGGTATGATTGGATGATGCAATATTATACCAGTGTAATAATTGTATTTTACAAGCTGAAAAATAAGCATACTGATATTGACTTTTAACTGGTGGGGTGAGAGGTATCCCCCCCCAAGTGGGGTATAAACCTTTTCGCAATAGGTGACGGTTTCGCTATTTAGTATAAGAAGTAACTTTCACCGCATGTGGAGACTATTGTGTCGATACAAAGGAAAACCTCGTAGAAATCCTTTATTTTAGGCACTTTGCGAAGCATTTCATGTTCACTTCGGAGGGTGAAAAAATCCGAAATAAGCACCTCAAAAACTACTTTGATGTTTCGGTGGTAGTTGATATCGGGTGTGGGAACACAAACGGAAAATAAAGGTTTTCCGCAATCAACGTGTCTATGTAGTGTACACCCTGCCGATAAAATATAGGCAACAGGCTCTTAGAAATTGAATGGGATAAGCGTATCATTAGAGATAGTGGTACGCTTATTTTTTCGCTCATTTGCATCTTTGAATATACTGGTATCTGTCTATATAATAAAAGCAAAAAGGACGGTGAAATTTATGAGAGAAAAGAAAAATCACTTATATGTTGATAGTGAGGAGCGGAGCATTTTGTTACATAGCCTTGTAGAGCTGAAAAATCAACTCATACAGCAGGGCAGATATACAGACTGCGTTGACGAAATTATTTTTAAGGTTATCCATGCACCTATAAAAAAATTAAGGGTAGAACTGGCAGGGGGAAGTGATGTGCGATAAGGAATTTAAAGAACTGGTGAAGATAGCAGTCGAGAAACTAAAAGACGAATCTGTATTGAAACTGTTACAGGCTGACGCAAGTTATCAAAAGGACAGTAATAATGAGGGAAGTGCAGAGGATGCCTTTAATCAGCTTGATTTGACAGAGAAACAAAGGGAAGTTTGTCAGCATCTTATAGATTGCAGGGATAAGCAGGATTTTGAATACGGCACTCATGCGTATATCGCAGGGCTGATAGATGCGTTTCATATTATGGCGGTATTGTTCCCAGAAAAATGGGATACAGAGAGAATAAGGGAAGCTATATCATGTAAGAGCAGATAAGGCAGAGAATAAAACAGAATAGATTTTTACATAGCCGATTGGTGTAGTTTAAAAAACAGCCAGTCGGCTTTTTTTATTGCCATGAATCCTTTACATAGCCACCTTGACAAAGTGGCTAAATCTATGCGAAAGGAGGACGCACCTATGTCAAATTGCAAAGTAATCGCTTTAACCAACCAAAAAGGCGGCGTTGGTTATGAAAAGTAAGTTATTATGCAAAGCTGAGTCCATACTTTGTCGGATTCTTAGGGTATGGACTCTTTTTAACT
>NZ_CALPDG010000016.1 GCF_943193195.1 Mediterraneibacter agrestimuris
TAGTGGTGGCTCTCAAGCTTGATAATACAGTAGATTCCAATTGCTCTCAAGCTTAAGAACGGTGGCTCCCAAGCTTGATAATAATCAATAACCTCGCACCGCATGAGATAAGTATGCTTTTTGCGGTCTTGCCCGCCGCAAGTTTGTATTTGCGGTACTGCTTGACCGCAAAATGCTCCGGGTCTTTTTCTTCCAGACGTTCAAACATGAGGTCAACCGGGTTCTGGAAGTCCTCGTCGTCCTCGCGGGCTTCCGACGCATTTATCATTTCAAGCAGCGTCGTGAAGTTCTTTTCCTCGTCCGGGGCTTCATACCAGATATAGCCGATTAGCGCGGTGTAGTAGAGCTTTTCCGCTTTCACCCAAAAATCCTCGCCGGATTTCTCCCCGTCGCCTTTGGTGTTGGCGATAATGGTATTGACTAACTTCAAAATGTCCTTTTCGCTCCGCAGATAGGCAAAGGGATTGTATTTCATGGATTTCTTGAAGTTAATCGTATTCAGCACTTTAATCTGGTAGCCGCCCCGCTGTAAGAGCTTCCCGCACTCGATTAAGACGGTGCCTTTCGGGTCTGTGACAACATAGCTGCTGTGCATTTGCATAAGCGACGGTTTGACGAAAAACCTTGTCTTGCCGCTGCCGGAACCGCCGATTACAAGAATGTTCTTGTTGCGGGCGTATTTCGGCTGCTTCGGTCGGCTGTTCATGGTGAGCCGTTCCGTCTGCGTGAGGGGGATATTGTTCTCAAATACCGGGTCGGTGTACGGCTTTATGTCGTCAGCCCCGCCCCAACGCGCCGAACCGTATTCTGTCCCGCGGCGGTATTTCTTCGCGTTCTTGCCTTTGGTGTAGATAATCAGCCGGACAATGACCGCCCCCGCAATGCCTAAAGCTAAGTCTGCCGGGTGGAAGCTCGGCGCGATACTGGAAAAGGCGGCGGTAAAACCGTCCCCAAGATGTAGCAGCTTTGCGCTTGCGTCCGCGCCGGGGGAGAGCCGGACAGCCGCGCCCACTTTATCAAAGAGCCAGACAAAGAGCAGATACGGGAGATTTAGGATAAGCAGCTTCTTGATTTCCGGCTTCATAGCGATACCTCCCTGTCCTTGTTCTTGACCTTTGCCCGTTCCGCGTTTCTGCCCTGTGCAGCTTCTTTGAGGGTAGAGAGCAGCTTTCGGATTGAGGGCTTTTTCTCCTGTGTCAGCTTTTTTGCGGAAAATTCCTTAAAGGCTGCGGTCAGTACGTCCGCGTCCCGCCCCTTGAAGAAAACCAGATAGCGGGGCGGGCTTTCCGTCGCATCCTTTTTCAGCGCAAAGTTGATACCGTACTTTTTCGCCGTACTCTCAAAGGCTTTGATATTGCCCTCGGTAATCTCAATGTTGGAAACGCCCGCGTTCTGCTTCATAAGCTGCTTTAAGCTCTGCTTGCCCTGTGGCGGTTTTGCAAGCTGCTTTTTGCCCTTTGACAGTATGGCTTTCATTGCCTTTTGGAGCGTCTGCGCGGTCAGCTTCCCGGTCTTGATGTAAAGGGCTATGGTCTTTTCGTTTACTTCGTCCTGCAATTTGTCGCGTCCTCCTTTCGCGTTTCTTTATGGGGCGGCGGTCAGATACGCACCCGCAGCCCGTTCAAGTCCTCGGCTCTGATACCCACAAGATACCAGTTGTCGCCGTACTCAATCCGGGTCGGCTTCCACTTGCCCCGCACGAATACGTCAAAGCACTCGCCGCAATGCAAGCCCCCGTAGTAGCTGTTTAAGTCAAAGCGGATGTCGTAACGGTCGGTGCGCTCGTCAAATACCAATGCTCCTGTCATTTTCTGTGCCATAATAAAATCCTCCTTTTGTGGTTGTGGGTGGTTACAGGCTTTCGCCCTCGTTGCATGAATAATAGTCCGGGTCGCCGTACTGCGGCTTCTTCGGTGACAGTGCGCCGCTTGCCATGTCATGGGCGACAAGGGAAGTGTAATAATTGCCGATAGTGGACGGGGCGTTGAAAAGGGCTGCTTTCAGATATTGCTTGATGTTGCGGATTTTCGTTGTGTTCTCCCGCATACAGTCAAGCACAAAGCGGATATGCTCGCCGTCCAGTTTCATAAACTTAGATTTCACAAGCTCTGCCGGGTAGTCGTCCCCCGCAATCCGTACCCGCTTTCTGGCGGTGCATACGGTTTCAAGCATGAGGTCTACAATCTCGTCCAGCCTGTCCCCGTCAAACTTCATGTCCTGTTTGAGAATGTGGTAGTCGATATTGTCCTTGATGATTTCCCGGTATATCTCTACTGCGCTCTGTGCTGCCGCTTCCGTTCCTTTCCGTTCCGGCGGCGTAGCCGCTTCACCGCAAGGAGAGGGGTTAGGGGAAAGGATAGGAATGGAATGGGTACTTGATAAATCTGTATTTGATTTTTCTTTTTTTGGTAAGTCAGTTCTTTGTATATCTTTATTTAATTGCGTTGGATTTTCCAACGTAGGTTTTTCCAATGTTGGTTTTTCCTGTGTTGGATTATCCAATGTTGGATTTTCCAATGTAGGTAAATCCGGCGTAGGCGGCTGCGGCTGCTCGAATATCACATAGTCCGCGCCCCGCAAGCGTCCTTTCTCGTCGCGCTCCCTTGACCGGACGATATACCCGGCGCGTTCAAGCTCCTTAATGGCTTCGCGGATAGCGTCTATCTTCTCCCGGTTGATAAGGGATAAGCCTTTCAAGGTGTAGTCCCAATCTTCGGGGAGTGACAGCATTTTGCGACAACAGCCCCTTTGCCTTTAGGGAAAGCTCCTTGTTGCGTAGGTGGTGGTTGCTCATTACGGTGTAGCCTTTGTTCCGTTCCACTCTGAAAACTGCCATAGTTCATAGCTCCTTTGCTTTGGATTTGTTACGCAGTAGAAGCGCAGTTTCGGGGGATAAGGTATAAATCCCTTTCCGCGCCAGATACGCGCCCGGAAAACCGCTTGTAGCAAGGCTTTTTCTGCCCCTACTGCGTAACAAAGGGCATGAAAAAAGCGGCGTTCCTGTTCTCCCATGTAGAGAGTAAGAAACGCCGCTTCTGCGTCGTATTCAGTTTTTAGTACAATCCCCTGCTTGTCCGTCGCTCGAAAAACCCTGATTTTCCAGTGTTTTCAAAAGTATCGTTATCTAACGTCAGCTTTCGAGCGCCCTGCATTCCAGGCTATGCTGGAAGATATCAGGCGTGGGATTGTTGATTGCGTAGTGGTGAAAGATTTATCTCGGTTTGGGCGGGAATACATTGATTCCGGGAAGTACATTGAAACATTATGGACAAGGACACAAAAGGCAGACCATGAAATGGGGCTGCTGACAACAAATAAAGGTTGAATATCCGGCACAGGGAAAGTGCGGGATATTCAGCCTTTTTGTTGTTTGTTGGGGTTTCCAAAGGGGCTTGCCCCTTGGCACACGACTTTGCTTGCAAAGTGTAGTGTGTTATACGCTCTGTCAGCGTTGCTGCGAAAATGGGATTGCCACCGGGAAAGGCAATAGCATTTGGAGCGGCAGGAAAACAGGGCTGTGATTGCGTGACGTGGAGCCGCAAGCGCAAGACTGGTCTTATCAGCAGACAGGGCGTATATGGAACTTCCGTTCCACGCCGGACTATGAGACAAAGTGTCCCAAACGGATAGCCACACTCACAAAAAAGAAGACGGATTTTTCTCTCAAAATTGAAATGGGCAGGAAAGCTATTTTAGGGCTTTCCCGCCTTGACTACCCATCAGCAAAGACAGGCGGGACTGTCAGCGGCGGCGCATTTATGCGCCGTTCATCTTGACCGTTGACTGGCTCGCCTGGCTTTGCTATTTCCCCGATAGATTAGGAAATTATTTGAGTGGCTTTTCACGTTCTTGAACATAATCATTTTCAAAGCTAATAGAAATTATTGTATTTTTTATTCCTGTCCCTGTAAAACATACAGCATATTCGTCATCCTTTTTTAGATTGTCCAGTGAAATGGAAAAAGTAGTTAATTCAACTGCTCCGTCCCATGTATTACTCCATAAAATCTCATTTGTTTTATTGTTCTTGATTTCTAAAATTCCTTTTTCTCCATCCATTTCCAATTCACATTTTGCTGTCACATTCTCTAAATCATTTGATACACAAAATAGCTTTTCATTGATAAATGGTTCTGTATCATCATAATTTTCATTTAATTGCATTTCGATTTTTACACCATCTGCGGTATTGGCATTGGCTATGGAACTTTTGCATGATGTTAAGGCCGCCATACTAATAAGTGCAATACATAAAACAAGAATTTTCTTCATAAATACCTCCGCATACTTTGGTTTTCTGCTCTTTTATTTTCTCCCCCGCTGTGGGGTTGGATTTTTCAGCAAGTCCGATTTCTCCGCAATCTTTTTCAGCCACTTCTTTTCTTCTTCTGACAGCTTCTTCAAATTCAATTTGAGCTGTTTGCAGATAAAAGCCATAGATGCTTGCTCCATGTCATCGTCCTCGCTGGCGGCTTCGTCTGCGGCCTGCAACAATCCTTTCAGCGGGTTATCCTCCGGGACGCTGAAAAAATCGTCCTTGTGGGTTTCCCGCAGGTCAAATGCTATATTGTTTATGTCCTGCTGTATCACATAGCGGCAAAAGCTGTCATCGTCAATATGGGCGGCGATAAGCTGTCTTAACTGCGGGTCGGTCAAGCCGGAATTATGTTGCTTCATAATGGTTGCGCTCATAGCGTCCACAATGGCGTTTGCGCCCTGCACCTGCTTCCCGGCAATTCCATTCACATAAATTTCAAGGTCAGCCATCAGCCGGGGAAAATCCGGGTGCACCGCCAGTTCACACAAGAGGGAATTGTCTACCAACCCACTTTTCAATAGTTCAATCATATCATCACTCAAACACAGGTCTGCAAGATCGGCGTTTGGGTAATTTTTTGTTTCGGACAGCCCCAGCAGATAGTCGGCAGTCACGCGGTAAAATTTCGCCAGTTTGATAAGAGCATAGTGGCTGATATCCTTGAAGTCATCCGCTTCATAACTGCCCAGCGCAGACTTGGAGAGGTGCGTTTGCTCCGCAAGCTGTTCCAGTGTCAAGCCACGCTCCACACGCAGGTCTTTTAAGCGTTCTTGTGTGGATAGTTCCATGCTCTCCCTCCTTGTCCACTCTATAAAATAGGAAGTTGTTACATTGTGGGGTATGTTTATTATACATGTTTTGTTGTTTTTACTCTTGATTGTGTAATTTCTTCAAATAGTTGTTTTTCGTTTAGGTCTTTAAAAACTCTTTTTGGAATTAACGTATATATTCGTGGTGCTTGAATTAAATAATAAAAATCATGGCTTTCCCATAGTGCAGAGTAAATATCCCACTTCATTTCTGATTCAATGCTTTGTGTTTTAAATTTAATTGTTTCTTTTGAGAATACCAGCGTATATTCCTCATGATATTTTGCAGTTTGCTTGAATTTCAGTATAGGCATTAGAATATATAAATAGCTTCCCAATGCAGTTACAACAATTACCAATCCAAATATTAAAATACTAAATATGCTAAAAGAGGTGAACAGCATATAAACTACCGACAGCAGCAAAAATACAGTGACTAAAGCAATATCATATTTATGTATAATTTTACTAGAAATTAAATATTGCCTTTCTGCTCTTATATATTCACTTTGAGTATATTGAAATCTTAATTCTACTGTTTCCAAAAGTATACCTCCATTCGTTGTATAAATAATCTTTGTTACAACTTCGGATTTATACTTTTCTTTTCTTAAATTTTTCTACGGCATATTCATAAGCTTCTTGAATAAATGGTTTTAATTTTTCAAAGGTTTTATCTGACGGATTTAATACAGAAATCCAGCCCATCCAAGCATATACAGGATGTGGAATTATCTTATTTAATTCTGTGAAATCATAATTCATACTTACTATTTCTCCCGCACTTGGTCTTTTAGGTACATCACTAAATAATTCTATAAAAGTTTTTTTGCGAATTCCTAAATTAACTCTGTATACATTTTCTCTATCCAAATTTGAGCCGTTGTCATTATCTCCATCTTTTTCTTTTATTGTAAGTATATACACGCCTCTTTTTAAAACATGATTGGGATTATAAAATATTCCCTTTTCTCCCCAGCTATCTACCAAAACTGTATCTTTTAAATTTTTAAGACAATACTTTAATATTTCTTCTGGTTTCATATTTTTACCTTTCAAATTCTAATTCATCATGCTCTATACGAACTGGAATTTATAGCTATTCAAGCCGTTAGTATTACTGGAACAGCTATCCTTGCTCCCGTACTTGTATCTGCACCGAAGTTAAAACTTGGGGCTATATCATATGCGAATTTATAACCATATACCGCAGGATTGTATTTTCCTATCGCTGCATATGTGATTTCAATCGCCTTACAGAAGTCCTCTTCATTCTCGTATGGTTCACTTTGAAAATAAAGCATGATACATTCTGGAAGTTCCACTGTTTTATATGTTTCTGGAAGTTCTTTATCATAATCTAATGGCACTTCAACGCCTGCTGCTATCTTTGAAAAACCATTTTCGACTAATTTGTCTGGTAATTCAATCAAAGCAGCAGGTTCAAATTTTTCTGGAATACTATTTAGCAGACCTTCCCATTCACAGCCAACTTCTTCGCAATACGAAAAATAATCTTGTGCATGGTGTGACGGGAGATAAATCAACTTCCTTTTTTCACGTTCTTTAACAGTAATCATACAAAAACTTAAATCATTACCCATAAATAATTCCTCCTTATTTTTAAACAAAGCATAATAGTGACTAATCGGATATTGTATGAATAATGGAATAGCAATCTTTTTTTCACGATATACAGAGGGATTGATATGAAATTTTTTATAAAAGGAACGCGAAAATCCCTCGTGCGTTTTATAATGGCTGTTCAATGCGACTTCCAAAATTGTTTTTTTTGTATTCAATAATTCATTTGCGCTATCCGTTAAACAAACTGCACTAACATATTCTTGTAATGTTTTGTTCAGATACTTCTTGAAAATTCTGTCAACTTGTCGCCTTGAATACCCAATCTTAGAACAGATATCATTTATATTGAAATTAGCATCTTTATGATGTATGCGTATATAGTCCTGTATTTTCTGTACCGTTTCTATTTCTCTCATTCAATCATACCCACCTCTAATATACATAATTAACAACGTGCTTATCTTGATTTATTTAGACAAATTGTCATTTGTCGCTTTGCTGTTTCCATTCTACCACAATTCCGAGAGCGTGGAAATAGAAAGTTTTCCGGGCTGATTTCCGACATTATGGATATACGGGACGGGCGGTCATTTAGGTGTAGACTTATCTTAGTTCATCGATGAGCCGCACCTTGAAAACAGAATGACCGTTCGAAAGGCGTTTCCCGGCAGGGGAAGCAACGCAAGGAGCCAGTTTCGGGACAACTTGTCCCGAAGTCCGGGGAGCGTGCCAACGTCGGAAAACCTTTCGGAGAGAACGGCAGCGAAAAAGCAAATGGAGGAAACGCATGAGAGATAATCCATATAAACGACTGCCACCCATAGAGCGCAGACCGGACGGTTCCCTCTACTGCATGAACCCGGCGCAGAGGAAACAGGCAAACGCCCTTATCCGGCGGGAGTGCTGTAATTGTGAAAACGGGGCTTGTATCGCCCTTGGCGACTGGGACAGCCACACCTGCCCGCAGATGATTTCTTTCTCGGTCTGCTGCAAGTGGTTCCGTTGGGCGGTCTTACCACTTATGGGGACGCTGGAAGCGGCGATTTACCGGAATAAGGATCTGAAACGCTGTGAGGTCTGCGGCGGTGTGTTCGTCCCAAAATCCAACCGAGGGAAATACTGCCCGGACTGTGCCGCCAGAGTTCACAGGCGGCAGAAAACAGAAAGTGAACGGAAAAGGAGGTCGAGCGTGGACAGTTAGGGGCTGAAAAGTCCTTGATTTATAAAGCGTTCAGAGGGCAGAACCGGAAGAAGTGGTATAAAGTATCGCCCTCCCCTGAAAATGCCTTTCTAACCGTCCACAAAGCATACTATGACAAGCATGATTTATATTCATCAGCCAGGAAAGGCGTCCAGCTTCACCCGGCTCCCCAATTTTCTCTTTGAAGCGCCCACATTCCAGCCCTTATCCAACGAAGCAAAGCTGCTGTATGCCTTTATCCTGCGGCGGGCGGAGTTATCCCGGAAAAACGGGTGGGCGGACGAGTACGGTCGCATTTACCTGTATTATCCCATTTGCGAGGTGGTTGCCCTGCTCCATTGTGGGCGGCAAAAAGCAGTCAACACCTTGCGAGAGTTGCAGTATGCGGAGTTGATTGACATTAAGAAACAGGGCTGCGGAAAACCCAATCGCATTTATCCAAAATCTTATGAAGCGGTTTCAAACACCGACTTTAAGAAATCCGATTATGGTACGCGGTCGAATTGAAAACCGTACTCGACAAGTACGATAATCAATCCTCTTGAAGTACGGAAACTGGACGGTATATAGAAATACAAAGATTAAAACGATTGATTTATATCTATTTCATTCCTATCCTATCAGAGATAATTTTGGCGGGGAAACCCGCTGGAAAGGAAGGGAACGGGGAAAGGAGTTTCATGGCACAGCACGCAATTTTGCGGTTTGAAAAGCACAAGGGCAACCCGGCAAGACCGCTGGAAGCCCATCACGAACGGCAAAAGGAACAGTACGCCAGCAATCCCGACATTGACACCAGCCGGAGCAAGTACAACTTCCATATCATTAAGCCAGAGGGTAGATACTACCACTTTATCCAGAACCGCATTGAACAGGCAGGGTGTCGCACCCGCAAGGACAGCACCCGGTTTGTAGATACGCTGATTACCGCCAGCCCGGAGTTTTTTAAGAAGAAGTCCCCAAAGGAAATTCAAGCGTTTTTCCAGCGAGCGGCGGACTTCCTCATTGAAAGAGTGGGCAAAGAAAATATCGTGTCGGCGGTGGTTCACATGGACGAGAAAACGCCACACCTGCATTTGACCTTTGTTCCGCTGACACAGGACAACCGCCTGTGCGCCAAAGAGATTTTAGGCAACCGGGCGAATTTGACAAAATGGCAGGACGATTTTCACGCCTACATGGTGGAGAAATACACAGATTTGGAGCGTGGGGAAAGCGCCAGCAAGACGGGCAGGAAGCATATCCCCACCCGGCTGTTCAAACAGGCGGTTTCCCTCTCCAAACAGGCAAGAGCCATTGAAGTCACCCTTGACAGCATTAACCCACTGAACGCCGGAAAGAAGAAAGAGGAAGCCCTCGCTATGCTGAAAAAATGGTTCCCGCAGATGGACAACTTCTCCGGGCAACTGAAAAAGTACAAGGTCACAATCAATGGCCTTTTGGAAGAAAATCAGCAGTTGGAAGCCAGAGCCAAAGCCAGCGAAAGCGGCAAAATGCAAGACCGTATGGAACGGGCGAAGTTAGAAAGCGAACTGCACAATATCCAAAGACTGGTTGAGCGTATCCCGCCGGAGGTGCTGGCAGAACTGAAACGGCAGCAGCATTGCAGAAAGGAAAGGTGATTTTATAAGTAACAGTATCAGATACAAGAAAGAAACCGAAATCGTGACTTTTCAGGGAAAGGAAATCACGCTGGAAAATCTCTCCCCAATATTCACGCCGGAGCAGGAAGCGGAGAAACGCCGGGAGCTGGAACAGCAGCTTTATGAGGTGTTCCGCAAGTACGCCGACAAGCGGCAGAACGAGGAAGCCGGGGCGTAAGGTTTTCCGAAGCCATCGTTGATTTGCGGGGCTGCTGGCGGTATAATGAAACTGTCAGTAGCTCCGTTTCTTTTTTAGAAAAGGAGCGACAATATGGATAATCGAATAGACGCGATCTATGCAAGACAATCGGTGGACAAAAAGGACAGCATTTCCATTGAAAGCCAGATTGAGTTTTGCAAATATGAACTAAAAGGCAGTAACTGTAAAGAGTACAAAGACAAAGGGTATTCCGGGAAAAATACGGAGCGTCCAGAGTTCCAGCAGCTTATGAGGGACATCGAAAGCGGACTTGTGCGGAAAGTAGTGGTCTACAAACTGGACCGTATCAGCCGTTCCATTCTCGACTTTGCGAAGATGATGGACTACTTCCAAAAGTATGAAGTGGAGTTTGTGTCCTCTACGGAAAAGTTTGATACCTCCACCCCGATGGGGCGGGCTATGCTGAATATCTGTATCGTGTTCGCCCAGCTTGAAAGGGAAACCATACAGAAGCGGGTGCAGGACGCATGGCACTCCCGCTGTCAGCGGGGTTTCAAGATGGGAGGGAAAACACCCTACGGGTTTCGGACAGAGCCGTATGTGATGGACGGGGTGCGGACAAAGAAGCTGGTCATTGAGCCGGCAGAAGCGGCGTTTGTGCGGCAGATGTATGAAATGTACGCAGACCCGCAGGTGTCCCTGCATGACATTACAAAGAAACTGACAGCGGACGGTATGCGTACCTATCATGGCAGGCCGCTGTCGAGGGCAACTTTGAGCGTTATCCTACGCAACCCGATTTATGTCATGGCTGACCTCGACATATACGAGTTCTACAAAAGCCAGGGAACGGATATTTACAATAACGCCGCCGACTTTGCGGGGACAAACGGCTGTTATTACTATCAGGGCAAGGGGAACACCGAGGACAAACATAAACACCTGCAAGGGCAGACGCTGGTGCTTGCTCCCCACGAGGGCTTTATCCCCTCCGAACTGTGGCTAAAATGCAGAAAGAAGCTGCTTGCCAGCCATACCTACCAGCCCGCAAGGAAAGCCCGGAACACTTGGACAGCGGGAAAAATCAAGTGCGGAAAATGCGGTTATGCGCTCATGTCGGCACACTCCAACGGTATCCTCTATATGCGCTGTACCGTCCATGCGGACAGCGGGGCTTGTCCCGGCTGCGGGTGTGTGAAGTTGCACGAACTGGAAGCGGTTGTCTATGGGGCGATGGTAAAGAAGCTGAAAGATTTTAAGACGCTGACAGGACGGAAAAAGGCGGCGAAAATCTCCCCAAAGCTGACAGCGAAGCGGCTGGAACTGGCGCAGGTGGAGAGCGAGATTGAAAAGCTGCTTGACACGCTGACAGGCGCAAGCCCGGTTTTGCTCTCCTACGTAAACAGCAGGATTGAGGAACTGGACGCAAAGCGGCAGAGCATTTCCAATGAGATTGCAAAATTGTCTGCGGACGCTGTGCCAGCCGAAAAGATAGAAAGCATTTCCGGCTATCTGGACGATTGGGAAAATGTCAGCTTTGAGGACAAGCGGCAGGTAGTGGACGCACTGATAACCGTTATCCGGGCGACCAATGAGAAAGTAGAAATCGAGTGGAAAATCTGACGGGCTAACCTCCGGCGTACATTATCCTTTTGTGCTCTTGTCCAGAATAGTGAACGTTTATTCCCGGCTCTTGGTGTGCGCTTTATTGCCATAAATGACAATTATGACAGCCTTCAGGGAAAGAATCATGCCGATGAAATTATTATCCCATTCAAAAACTTAATCAACGATGCTTATTGCCGTGACATTTCCATTAAGATCAGAAGTAACCTTGAAATTAAGAGGAAAAAGGGAGAATGTGTGACACCTTTTGTGGCATTCGGGTATCAGAAAGTTAAGGCAGACAAGCATAAGCTGGAGATTGATCCGGTTGCAGGCAGTGTAGTACAGGACATCTTTAAGATGAAACTGCAGGGAATGAGCCAGGATGCGATTGCCAACCGCCTGAATGAACTGGGTGTGCTTTCACCATTTGAATATAAGATCAGCAGCGGCAGTCATTATGAGACCGGGTTCCGACAGAAAGAGCAGGCTCTTTGGAGTTCTGTTACGGTACGCAGAATACTGGAAAATGAGGTTTACATTGGAAACCTTGTGCAGGGGAAACGTACGACACCGAACCATAAAGTGAAGCAGTCCTACGTAAAGCCGGAAGATGATTGGATCCGTATTGAAAAGAACCATGAGCCGCTGGTAAGTGAAAGGGATTTTGAGATCGTCCAGCGGCTTTTGGGGATGGATACCCGTACTTCTCCTGACCAGAAGCAGGTGTATCTGCTGTCCGGCATTGCTGTATGTGCGGATTGCGGGGCACCGATGACGAGAAAGGTCTCAACAGTGGCTGGAAAGAAATATGCCTATTATTTATGTTCCACAAATAAAGAAACGAAACGCTGCTCCAGTCACAGAATCCCGGAAAAAGATCTGGAAAACGTGGTATTGGTAATGCTGAAACAGCATATCCAGAACATCATGCATTTGAAAAGGGTGTTGGAGTTTATCGGGACTGTACCATTTCAGGAAATCAATGTGAAAAAACTCCAGGACAGGCTGGAAAAGAAAAAAATGGAGACAGAACGCTGTAAGGAACTCCGCATGATGCTTTATTCCGATATGAAAGAGGGCATCGTATCAAAAGAAGATTATGTAGAACTTCATGCAGCATATGGAAAAAGGCTTAGGAATGCAGAAGAGAGTATCCGGGCAATCCAGAAAGAAATGGATAACATGCTGGAAAAAGCAGATGCTTCTAACACATGGCTGGATTATTTTGTGAAATATCAGGATATTGAAGTGCTGACCAGGACGGTAATCGTGGAATTGATTCGGGAAATCAGAGTCCATGACAAAAAGAATATTGAGATCATCTTTGACTTTAATGACTGCTACCAGGCATTGCTGACACAGCTTCCGGCTATGGGAGTGGAGGTTGCAGCAGATCCGGATAACAATCTGCAGGTCAAGATAAAGGAGGTTGTATAAATGGCACGAAAAAGCAGGAAAAATATTTCTGAAACGGTCAGCGGTGCAGCCGTTCAGGAAGAGATCAAAAGACCGTTCCGGGCAGGATTATACGCAAGGATTTCTATGGAAACAGAGGAAACAATAGAGAGGGGGACGATAGAAACCCAGGTGGAACTGATGAAAAACTATGTGGCTGATACAGAGGATATTTCAGTTGCAGAAGTTTATAAGGATTCTGATTATTCCGGTACAAATTTTGACCGTCCTGGATTTACACAGATGATGGAAGATATCAAGCATGGGAAAATCAACTGCGTGATTGTAAAGGATTTGTCCAGGCTTGGCAGGAATTATGTAGAAACAAGCAATTATATTGAGCGTGTATTCCCGTTCTTTCATGTACGGTTCCTGGCAGTGACGGATAATTTTGATTCTTTCCGGGAGGGAGTGGATCTGACTGTTCCCTTAAAGAATATTATCAATGAGTTCTATTCCAAAGACCTTGCAAAAAAGAGCAGCAGTGCAAAAAAAGCATTGTGGAGAGAAGGGAAATTTACCGGTGCCTGGGAACCCTATGGATATAGGAAATCAGAACAGGACAGACACCAGCTGGTAGTTGACGAGGAAGCTGCCGGACATTTACGGGCGATTTTTTCTATGTATATGGATGGATGCAGTTACAGTGATATTGCAAAAAAACTCAACGCTGATGGCGTCTTGTCCCCAACTTTGCAGAGGGAATATTATAGATTCGGGGAAAAGCCATCCCCAGAGTCCAAACCGTGGAATAATTATGAAGTAAAACGTGTGCTTCAGGATGTTCATTGTACCGGGGATTCCGTATATGGAAAATATCAGCAGAGCGTTTTCCAGGGAAATAAGCAGAGAAACAGACCGGAGAGTGAGTGGATCTATGCAGAGAATACCCACGAAGGGATTATAGATAAAGAGCTGTTCCGCCAGGTACAGGAAAAAATCCGGGAATTTACGGAAGAATATAAAAAGAGGCATCAGCTGAATAATGGAGCCATCCGGAGCCAGAATTTTTATACCGGCAAGATCAGGTGTGGAGGATGTGGCAACCGCATGATCCTGTCCAGGGAAAAGTCCGGGACATTTTATTATATCTGCGGTGCCAATGCAAACCATAAATCAGGAGGAAACCAGTGCAAGGGGCACAGGGTCAAAAAAGAATACGTGGATGAAGATGTCCTTCGTCTGATCCAGTCACATATGAAAAACGTACTGGATACAGAAAAAATGATCCGGGAAATGAACTCCGCTTCCAGAAACCAGACGCAATATTTGCTTTTGGACAAGGAAGTAGGGAAACTTCGGCGGGAACTGAGCCGGATCAGTAAGCGTAAATCTGATTTATATGAGGATTATTCGGAACGCCTGATTACAGAAGAAGAGTACATGCAGTTTTCCCGTATCTATTCCAATGAAATAGAAAACATCAAGAGCCGTCTGGATGCAGTATTGACGGCGCAGGTACGGTATTCCCAAGATTATCATATCGAAGAAGGATGGGGGAAAGTGATACATACTTATATGTCTAAGCGGAAGCTGACAAAAGAAATGGTGGATGCCTTTGTGGATTCCATTATTATCCATGGTAAGTATGATTATGAAATCAAACTGGTATATGATGACCAGTTCGCTGAATTGCAAAAGATAATGAAAGAGAAGGAGGCACAGTCAAGATGACAGAAAATAGGAAAACAGCTGTCTATATCCGTTTATCTATGGAAGATGAGAATGTGGATGGCAGAACCAAACTGGAAAGTGACAGTGTGACTTCTCAGAGGATCCTGTTGAAATCGTTTGTGATCGATCAGCTTGGTGTGGATGAGTCGGATATCCTTGAATATGTGGATGACGGTGTTAGCGGCACCCATTTCAAACGCAATGGTTTTCAACAGTTGCAGGAGGATATGAAAAGCGGACAGATCGGCTGTGTAGTTGTGAAAGATTTCTCCAGGTTTGGCAGGGACTATCTGGAAGTGGGATTTTATATTGAGTATATTTTTCCGCTTCTTCAGATCAGATTTATTTCCATTAATGACAGTTATGACAGTGCAGCCAGCTCTGGAATGACCGGCGGTATGAATGTGGCTTTGAAAAATCTGGTTTATAACATGTATAGCCTGGATTTGTCGAAAAAAATCTCATCCGCAATGCAGACCAGAATGAAAAACGGTACAAGGCTTCCGGTAAATGCCAGATATGGTTATAGAAAGGGCAAAGATGGAAGGCTGGAAGTTGATCCAGATGCGGCTAAAGTGGTGAAGATGATCTTCCAGATGGCTGCAGAAGGTATGAGCTTTGCAGAGATCACAAGGGAACTGAACAAACAGGAAATTGCCACCTGTGATGAGCAGAAAATGTCAAGAGGAGAGCAGGTTCAGTTCCGACGATTTGATACCATCATGAAAAAACGCTGGAATCCAACCACAGTATCTGCAATCATACGGGATGAGATTTATATTGGAACCCGGATATGGGGTAAAACACGCTGCAGTATGCACACCGGTCATAAGGCGGTTCTTAATGACGAGTCTGACTGGATCAGGCTGGAAAACCACCATGATCCGATTGTTGACAGGGAACTGTTTGAAAAAGCGAACAGACTGCATCCGAAAAAATCCAGAGGTGTTGCAGAAACAAGAACCAATTATACGCTGGCAAGACGCAAGAAACAGCCAGCACTGATGTTGTGTGCACACTGTGGTCATTGTCTGGTAAGAGAAACGGAGCATCTACTGAAATGCTCGGATGGGCGTACCAGCGGTGATCATGTCTGTCGAAGCCTGGTGGTCAGACGTGAGCCAATGGAAAAGCATATCCTGGAACTTGTTCATCAGTTTGCATCTTCCATGCTGGAAAACCGGAAAATTGTTAAATCAAAGAACCAGAGCAAAGGTATGGAGACGAATGTTGCAGAATTGTTGAAACAGAGCCGCCAGTTGTCTTCTGAAAAAATGAGACTTTATGATGGGTACAAAGATGGTTGTATTGATCGGGAACTGTACAAGCAGAAAGCAGAAAAGATAGGCAGACAGCTGGAAGAAATCAGACGAAAGATAGCAGAGTCTGAACGTGATGCAAAGATGCTTAAGCAGGACAATACTGCGAAGGAAATGAAACTGGAAGAATTTCTGAACATGGAGAAATTCGATACAGAGAAGTTACGGGAGATCATCAAGGTTATCCGGGTGCATAGCCAGGAGGAAATCGAAATTGAATGGAATTTTGATGATGTATTTTTAGGGCAGAGATAAAATGTTCTGGACAAGAGCGATTTTGTGGAAGATAATAAAAGTGCTGGGGTACCTGATTGGAATGGTCAGGTACTATCCGGCAAGAAAAAAGAAATATTTTTTTGTCCCATACTTGACACGTCCACATATCTTCCGCCATACCTTTGCTACAAGAGCCATAGAGGCAGGAATGCAGCCACAGGTTTTAAAAACAATACTGGGGCATAGTTCCTTGGCTATGACAATGGATTTATACTCTCATGTATTACCGGATACAAAATCCGAGGAAATGAATAAAATATCAAAAGCGTTTTAAGGCAGGATAGTCCATATATCCTGTCTATTATTTTGTCCAAAAAAATGTCCAACTTTGGATGTCACAAGAAAGAAGATGATAAAAAGAAAATCCTTTGAAACATAACGTTTCAAAGGAAGATATAACATGATAAAAATGTAAAAAAGCATGGTTTTTAAAGTTTTGTTTTACGTGTGGAAGGTCTCGAACACACGCGCCTCAGCGGGCAGCAAAGTTATCCGGTGGATGTCTTTGCTGGTTTCCCATAACGCCGGAAATCGGCGGCAAGCCCAATAAGACCTTGGTTTTTGCCTGCGAGTAAAGGGCTTTGCAACGAATGAAAGTATAGCATGAAAAAGTGGATAAATCAAGATTTATTCGGAATAGGAAAATAGATGTAGTAACAGTTCAGCCTTTCGGCTGCACTGTTACTGAATCCGCCCGCCGAAGGCATGAATTATGGGATGCCCGGATGGGTATAGAATTATGTGCTTGTCCAATTGCAGAAGATGTGATACACTCCCCTTAAAACAACTGTGTTATAGGGTGGATTCTGCGAGTGGGGAGTTGACAGGACGTGGCAGGAGCACGAAAGAGAAAGAAAAGACACAGCATAAGAAACTTCATAGCTGCTATGCTGATTATTGTATTGAGCGGCATTGGTCTTTATGCGCAGCTTGGGGGAGCCGATGCGAGGGCACAATTATCCGAAGTAAAGACGCAGGTACAGACTGCGGTTTATGAAGCGGGGGAGAAAGTCGGTCTGGCGAAACCAGCCAGCAAGCTGATACAGTGGGGACAGGAACTATGGGATGAATTTGTCCCGGGGGCGGAACCGAAGGTTTTGCTTGCAGATATTCCGGAATATGCCGGTGCGCCGTATGTGGAGATAAATGGTAATGTTCCTCAGTTTGACAAGGCGGACTTTGAGAGGGAGGCTTTTGAAAGATACAGTTCCCTGGATTTGCTTAGCCGCTGCGGTACAGCATATGCAAAGCTGGGACAAGAACTGATGCCGAAGGAGAAGCGGGAAAGTATCAGTCAGGTGAAGCCAACAGGCTGGCAGAATGTAAAATATGAAGAAATTGATCAGAAATATTTATATAACCGCTGTCATTTGATTGGGTTTCAGTTAGCAGGTGAGAATGACAATGAGAAGAATCTGATTACCGGAACCCGATATATGAATGTTGATGGAATGCTGCCATTGGAAAATAAAGTGGCATCTTATATCCGTGAAACAGGGAATCATGTGATGTATCGTGTCACTCCGGTGTATGATGGGGCTGATATGGTGGCAAGAGGGGTGCAGATTGAGGCAGAGTCTGTGGAAGACGGCGGAAGCGGAGTACGGTTTAATGTGTATTGTTACAATGTGCAGCCCGGAATTGAGATTGATTATGCAACCGGAGAGAGCTGGGAGAAATAAAGACTATCTGAAATATTTCTGACTTTATAAATGATACGGGGAGGGAATGATTATGTCCTTAAAAATTGGAATTATCGGAACGAATTATATAAGTGATAATCTCTGCCGTGCAGCAATACAGGTGCCGGGAGTGGAATTGTATGCGGTGTATTCCAGAAAGCAGGAAACAGGTTCCGTGTTTGCAGAGAAATATGGAATTACACACGTTTTTACTGATTACGAGGAATTTTTATCATCGGAAATCAATGCGGTATACGTGGCATCACCGAATGTGATCCACTGTCAGCAGACGCTGGAAGCGCTGCGCCATAAAAAACATGTACTTTGTGAGAAAGTTATGGCAGTCAATGAAAGGGAAGTGCAAAGTATGATTGACTGTGCCCGTGAAAATGGTGTAATTCTGCTGGAAGCTATGCGCCCGGATTTTGATCCCGCATTGGCGCTTGCAGAGGAATGCCTGCCGGAGATCGGAAAGCTGCGGAGAGTGACATATGAATACTGTCAATATTCCGGGCGGTATGATACATTTCGTCAGGGAGAAATCTTAAATGCTTTTAATCCAGAGTTGTCCAATGCGGCGATTATGGATATCGGTGTATACTGCATACATTCTCTGGTTCGTCTGCTTGGTATGCCAAAGGCAGTGAGGGCATATTCTACAAAGCTTCATAATGGATTTGAGGGAAGTGGAATTGTTCTGATGGAATATGAAGATTTACTGGCAGAGGCAGTATATTCTAAGATATCTGTAAGTGTGAATCCGAGTGTGATCCAGGGGGAGGAAGGTTCAATCTTGATTGACTATATAGGGAGTCCAATGCGTATGGAGGTGCGTAGGAGAAGGAGCTGCCGTGATACATTAGACGGCGGTGAGAGTAGGGTGATACCGTATACTCCGGTGGAAAATAATATGGTTTATGAAGTGCAGGAGTTTTTACGGTTAATTCAGGAAAATGAAGTGAACCACAGATATTTACAATATTCTCTCGATACGATTCGGGTAATTGATGAAGCAAGAAGACAGAATGAGATTGTATTTTCATCGGATTTAGTGCTATAATATAGAACATGTTAACAGACAAGGAGTAGGAGAGATGGAATTAATAACAGTTCGCGAATTATTTAAAAACAGAGAGCAGTACCTTGACAAGAAGGTTACGGTTGGCGGATGGATCCGCAGTATCCGTGACTCCAAAACATTTGGATTTATTGTGGTAAATGATGGTTCTTATTTTGAAACATTACAGATTGTATATCATGACAGTATGGAGAATTTTCAGGAGATATCCAGACAGAATGTAGGCGCTGCAATTATCGTAACAGGTACTCTTGTTGCGACACCGCAGGCAAAACAGCCGTTTGAGATTCAGGCGGATGAAGTTGTGGTTGAAGGTGCGTCTGCACCGGACTATCCGCTGCAGAAGAAGCGTCATAGCTTTGAATATCTCAGAACAATTTCCCATCTGCGTCCGAGAACGAATACATTTCAGGCGGTATTCCGTGTGCGTTCTCTTGCGGCATATGCGATTCACAAGTTCTTCCAGGAGAGAGGATTTGTGTATGTGCATACACCGCTGATTACGGGAAGTGACTGTGAAGGCGCGGGAGAGATGTTCCGTGTAACTACAATGGATATGGAGAACCTACCGAAGAACGAAGACGGCAGTGTGGATTACAGCCAGGACTTTTTCGGAAAAGAAACAAGCCTGACTGTAAGCGGACAGCTCAACGGTGAGACTTATGCACAGGCGTTCAGAAGTATTTACACATTTGGACCGACATTCCGTGCAGAAAACTCCAATACGACAAGGCATGCTGCTGAGTTCTGGATGATCGAGCCGGAAATTGCGTTTGCAGATCTGGAAGATAACATGAATCTCGCAGAGTCAATGCTGAAGTATGTGATTCATTATGTAATGGAAGAGGCGCCGGAGGAGATGAACTTCTTTAACTCCTTTGTGGACAAGGGATTGATTGAAAGACTAAAGAATGTTGCAGAGTCTGATTTTGCAAGAGTGACTTATACAGAGGCAGTTGAGATTCTGGAGAAGAATAATGACAAATTTGAATATAAGGTACACTGGGGTAGTGACTTACAGACGGAGCATGAACGCTACCTGACAGAAGAAGTGTACAAACGCCCGGTATTCGTAACAGATTATCCGAAGGAGATTAAGGCGTTTTATATGAAGCTCAACGATGATGGCAAAACGGTTGCCGCAGTGGATTGTCTTGTTCCGGGAATCGGCGAGATTATCGGAGGAAGCCAGAGAGAAGATGACTACGGGAAGCTGTGTGCGAGAATGCAGGAACTGGGTCTGAAAGAGGAAGATTACGGCTTCTATCTGGATCTGAGAAGATTCGGGTCTACACGTCATGCAGGGTTCGGTCTTGGATTTGAGAGATGTGTGATGTATCTGACGGGTATGGGAAATATCCGTGACGTGCTTCCATTCCCGAGAACAGTAAACAACTGTGAGTTATAAAATTTATCAAATAAGAGGGTGTCCCGGCTTCCGGAGATACCCTCGTTTGGAATAAAGGCGGCACGCCGGGAATATACCGTTACTGCCGGGAATGGAGAGAGTGAAAGAGGAGAGTATAGAGATGCGGTTTATTCATATTGCAGATGTACATCTTGGAGCAGAACCGGATGCGGGGAGCGCTTACAGTGAAGTGCGTCCAAGAGAATTATGGGAGACTTTTGGGAAAGTAGTGTCAATCTGTGAGACGGAACAGATTGATCTGCTTTTGATTGCAGGAGATTTGTTTCACCGGCAGCCACTTTTGCGGGAATTGAAGGAGGTAAACTATTTACTTTCTTCTCTGAGCCATACAAAGGTAGTATTAATTGCGGGAAATCACGACTATATTGCAGCCGGTTCCTATTATCGTACATTTCAATGGGGTGAAAATGTATATCCATTGTTTGAACCGGAAGTAACGTATGTAGTATTTGAAGAATTGGATACGGCAGTTTATGGATTCAGTTATTTTTCACGTGAAGTCCGGGAGCCAAAATATGACAGTGTGAAAGCACAAGGCGCGGCGGGGTGTGAGATTTTACTGGCACATGGCGGAGATGAAAAACATGTGCCGATTCACAGAAGCGCGCTGGAGCGGTCAGGGTTTGATTATGTTGCATTGGGGCACATTCACAGACAGCATCATTTGATTTCGCACTATGCCGTTTATGCGGGGGCATTGGAACCAACGGATAAAAATGATACAGGACATCACGGATTTATTCAGGGAGAGATTCAAAACGGTACAGTCAGAACAGAGTTTATTTTAATGGCAAAACGGGAATATCTTCATCTTGTATTGAAGGTAAATCCTGAGATGACGATGGGGACGATACGTACCTGGATACGCCAGATTATAAAAGAAAGAGGCTTGGAGAATCTTTATCAGTTTACTTTGAAAGGATTTCGTGACGCAGATTTGGCGATTGAACCGGAAGGGCTGATGGTCAGCGGAAATATTCTGGGGATTACAGATGGGACAAGGGCTGCCTATGATATGAACAGGCTGTCAGAAGAGAACAGGGATAATCTGATCGGAAAATATATCGGATTGTTTGATGGCTGTGAAGAGGGAAGTGTGGAAGAACAGGCTTTGTACGAGGGTGTGCGTGCATTGTTGGAGAGCCGGTAGAGCAGAGATGGTGTGAGATGCAGGTATGGCGCCTGATTACAGAAGGGGAGAAACAAAATGCAGATATTGGAGTTGCATTTAAAAAATTTTGGAAAATTTTCTGATCATCATATAGATTTTACGGATCATATTCAGGTTTTTTACGGAGAAAATGAGTATGGAAAATCGACTATATATGCTTTTATCAAGGCGATGCTTTTTGGGCTGGAGCGCAGCCGCGGGCGTGCGGCGGGCAAGGATGAATTCAGCCGTTATGAGCCGTGGGAGAATCCAAATTACTATGCAGGGATGATGCGGTTTCGCTGTGGCAGACGCACCTTCCGTCTGGAGCGTACTTTTGACAGATACACAAAAAATTCGTCATTGGTTTGTGAGGACGACGGAGAAGAGTTGTCTGTAGAGGCAGGAGATCTGAAGATGCTGCTGGAAGGCATGACGGCATCTTCTTTTGAAAATACAGCGGCAATTGGCCAGCTGACGGCAAAGCCTGGTCAGGGGCTTGCGGCAGAGCTTAAGAATTTTGCTGCAAATTATTATGAGACCGGAAGCAGTGATGTGAATCTGCAAGGTGCACTGGATTACCTGAAGGAGAGGAAAAAGCAGGTGGAACGGGAGCAGAAGAGCTGCAGGGAAGAGCATCGAAGGAAAGCGGAGAAGCTAGAAGTCCAGAAACGGTATGTGGAGATGGACGAAGAACGGCTGAAAACAGAACTGGCAGAGACAAAGAACGAGCTGGAAACCATGAGACAGAATGTGGGAAAGTCACAGGAACGGCAAGATGTAAATGAGAAAAAGGCATACACGCAGCAAGGAATAAGAGGACAGGGTGAAAAAAATGTGTATGCTTTTTGCGGAATTATACTGGCTGTAATGAGCGCCGGGATTTTGGGTTACAGTCGATTTATGAAAGAGAGTGTGTGGATATCAATCTTGTCAGGAACTTTTCTGGCAGTGGGAATTGTGCTGACTGCAGCGGGAGCCTTCCTTAAAAGAGCTCAGAAAAAACAGGATCAGTATAGTACAGACTTTTTGGAGAAGGAATTTTCTGGGGCAGTGCACTTTGACGAAACAGATTCACTGGGGTCTGAGCTGGCGCATAATATTCAGAAACTGGAATGGGAGTTTACCCGCATCCGGGAGGAATTAAAGGAAAAGCAGCTTTTAAAAAGCAACTTACAGGAACAACTTCTGGAATTGGAAGAGAGTGATGAGTCAGTGCAAAAACTGCGGGAAAAGATTCGTGCCCTGGAACTTGCAGAGCATCGGATGAAGGAAGCGGCTGAGGAAATGGTACATGGTTTTGGCAAACGGCTGGATGCAGAATCATCCCGGATCTTGTGTGAGATTACAGGCGGCAGATACAGCCGTCTTTTAATTGGTGAAGGTCTCGATATGACAGTTCTGCACGATGGCAGACGGATTCCGGTGGAACGGCTGAGCCGCGGAACGCTTGAACAGGTCTATTTTTCTCTGCGGATGGCGGTGCTTTTGATTCTGTACGGGGAAGAAATTCCGATTATTCTGGATGATGCTTTTGTATTTTATGATGAAAAAAGATTGAAATCTGTGTTAAAATGGTTGAGCGAACAGCCAAGACAGGTTATAATATTTAGTTGCCAAACACGAGAGAAACAGCTATTGGAAGGATGAAAACTGATGAAAATTACATTGCCTGCAAAAGTGTCAATGATTATTAATAATTTGCAGATGCACGGGTTTGAAGCTTATGCCGTTGGGGGATGTGTCAGAGATTCGATACTTGCAAAAAGCCCGGAGGACTGGGATATTACAACCTCTGCAAAGCCGGCGGAGATCAAGCGTCTGTTCAGCCGTACCGTGGATACAGGGATTGAGCACGGAACGGTGACGGTATTACTTGGAAAAGAAAGCTTTGAAGTTACCACATACCGGATTGACGGGATGTATGAAGACAGCCGTCATCCGAAAGAAGTGATCTTTACAAACAGACTGGAGGAAGACCTGCGCCGCAGAGATTTTACAATCAATGCAATGGCGTACAATGATGAGGCGCGGCTGATCGATGTATTCGGCGGGATGAAAGACTTGAATCGTCATCTGATTCGTTGTGTAGGTGAGCCAAAAGAGAGGTTTTCCGAGGATGCACTGCGGATTTTGCGCGCAGTTCGTTTTTCTGCTCAGTTGAATTTTCCGATTGAACCGGCAACTGCGGATGCGATCAGGGAACTGGCGCCGGCTCTTGAGAATATCAGCGCGGAGCGGATTCAGGCAGAGCTTGTAAAACTGCTTGTGTCTGCTCATCCAGAACAAATCAGAGATGCCTGTGAACTGGGAATTACAAAAGTGATATTGCCAGAATGGGACGCTATGGAAGGAGTGGTACAGAATACTCCGCATCATAAATATAACGTAGCGGAGCATACAGTACATGCTCTGAAAAGTGTCAAACGGGATAAGATTCTTCGGCTGACTATGCTTTTTCATGACATGGGGAAACCAGCCATGAAAAAAACAGATGGGAACGGCAGAGATCATTTTAAAGGACATGCGCTGGTAAGTGAAGAGATTGCCCGCTCGGTTATGCGGAGACTGAAATTTGACAATGAGACGGTGAAGAAAGTGACCCGTCTTGTGTGTTACCACGATTACAGGATTGAGGCGACACCGCAGAATGTGCGCCGCGCCATGAACCGGATCGGCATAGATTTGTTTCCATATTATCTTGCTGTGAGGATGGCAGATGTAAAGGCGCAGAGTCCATACCGCAGACGAGAAAAGATTGAAAATATCATTGCCATGCGGGAGATTTATCAGGAAACACTTGTGAATGAGGACTGTGTAACACTGCGTGATCTGGCAGTGGGCGGCAGAGAACTTATGGAAATCGGTATGAAACCAGGCAGAGAGTTGGGAAATATGTTGAATGAACTACTGGAATGGGTCATTGACGAGCCAGATTGTAACAAGAAAGAGATTTTATGTGAATATGTAAAAGAAAAATTAGGTCTGTAGCATACTCAGGCTGTCTCCTTCATAGATTAGAACAAAGATAAATATTTCACACTCGGGCAAATGCGGCTTCAATTGTGTGGAGTATTTATACGAAATTGAAGCGCAGGGGGCAGCCATGAAAGACTACGAATTAGAAATTCTGGATCAATATGAGATTGAAATAAGAAGCACCCGCAAAGTAAGGGGTGCGTTTTTTTGCGATACAAATGAGGGGATAATGCTGTTAAAAGAAGCGGCGATTTCTGACAGGCGGGCTCTTTTTTTGTATAAAATGCTTTGCAGGCTTTCCGGTGACGGCTATCCGAATGTGGATATTCCGGTAGCTTCCAAAGAAGGGAGCCTGATCAGCACATCAAGAGACGGCAGCCGCTATATGCTGAAACGATGGTTTAATGGACGGGAGTGTGATGTGCGCCGGGAAGCAGAAGTGTTAGAGTCAGTGAGAAATCTGGCATTTCTTCATCAAAAATTGCATTGGCAAAAAGATTCTGAAGAAGAATCACCATCTGTAGGACGACATTTGAAAGAAGAGTTTCTCTGCCATAACAGGGAGTTGAAAAAGGTCCGTTCATTTATCCGAAATAAAGTGAACAAAGGGGATTTTGAATACTTATTTTTACAGTGTTTTGAGAAAATGTACCAGACGGCGGTCAGGATAACAAAACGGCTTGAGAACTCTGGTTATGAGGATCTGTACAAAAAGAGTATTGAATCAGGGTGTCTGGTTCATGGGGATTATAATTACCACAATATATTGTTTTCAAATGTACCGTTTTCAGGAACAGGTAAGGGCACTGTTTTTCGCGGGGCGGACAGAATGGCAACAACCAATTTTGAACATTTCCGGTTAGATGTACAGGTGCAGGACTTGTATTATTTTTTGCGAAAGGTGATGGAAAAACATAAATGGAATGAGCAACTGGGGCTGCAGATGCTGGAAGCATACAGCGCAGTTCGTCCATTAGAGACTGCAGAGTGGGAGTATATTGCTCTGAAGCTTGCGTATCCTGAAAAATTCTGGAAAATTGCCAATACTTATTATCACTCCAACAAAGCATGGATTCCTGAAAAAAATGTGGATAAACTGAAAACTACAGTTATACAGTCAGAAGAAAAGCAGCGTTTTCTAAGAAATGTGCTTAGTTTTTCAGTAGAATAAGAGACTGGAAAAAACGGTGATATATTATGTATGGAAATATAAAGAAACCTTGATTTGCGGGGGTAAATCTGCAGAAAGGGTAAAAAATGTATAAAAAAGGTGAAAAACCTCCAAATATAAGGAAATCCCTTGACAAACAAGGGGGAAACAGGTATAACAAGAAATAAAGGTGAGGTCGTGCGTAAGCGTGAGGACAGACCTTTATTATTATTCTGTTAGAATAGACAATATTCTACTACAATATAAAGAGGAGGAAATATCCATGAACAAAACAGAATTGATCGCAGCAATCGCTGAAAGCGCAGAAATTTCTAAAAAAGACGCAGAGAAAGCTATCAAAGCCTTTTCAGATGTTGTTACAGAAGAATTGAAGAAGGGTGAAAAAATTCAGCTTGTAGGATTTGGTACATTTGAAGTATCTGAGAGAGCAGCCAGAGAGGGAAGAAACCCACAGACAGGTAAGACAATGAAGATCGCAGCCTGCAAGGCTCCGAAGTTTAAAGCTGGTAAGGCTCTGAAGGATGCTGTTAATGCATAATTACAGTTTTTGAGAGGATTCAGGAACATAATCAGAAGCAGGGGATGGCCCCTGCTTTTTATGTTGGAGTGCAAGGAACTGTTTTGAGTCAAATGGAGGAATATGTTAAGATGAGATTGGATAAGTTTTTAAAAGTGTCACGTCTGATTAAGCGCAGAACTGTGGCAAATGAAGCATGTGATGCAGGAAGAGTGCTGGTAAACGGTACAGTTGCCAAAGCATCTGTAAAAGTGAAGGTAGGAGATATTATTGAGATACAGTTTGGAACGAAGACTGTAAAAGTAGAAGTACTGGATATCCAGGATACAACGAAGAAGGAAGAAGCAAAAGATCTGTTCAGGTATCTGTAATAATATTTGGAATTTCTTCATATATATACTGTACGGAAGGGCTGCTGTGCACACCGCAGGTGTGCACAGCAATACGAAAAGGGGGAATTCGGATGGAAGAACGACAGGCTGTAAAGACTCATAAGCTGATTGTGAATAATCGAAAGACAAGTATGGTGACAGGGGTGCTGGATGTGCTTTCATTCGATTTGAATGAAATTCTTTTGGAGACAGAGCAGGGAATGTTGATGGTAAAAGGAACAGATTTGCATGTAAACCGCCTGAGTGTGGAAAAAGGAGAAGTTGATCTGTCGGGGAATATTGACAGCTTTGCATATTCAAGTGCAGAACATCTGCCAGGCAGGCAGGGAGAAAATTTCTTTTCCAGATTGTTTAAGTAGGCAGTATTTATGATGCTGGGAATCGGAATGGAGGCGGCAATATTTCTCTATGCGGGATTGACGGGGATTGTGACATTTTCCTGTTACCAGTTTTTGAAATTATTCCGTCAATTAATCAGGCATAATATCATTGTAATCAATATTGAAGATTTTTTATACTGGCTTGGAATTAGTGCATATGTATTCCGACAGATGTATTATACAACTTATGGTAGCATACGATGGTTTTTTGTACTAGGTATTGTATGCGGAAATTTTTTTGCGTATTTTGTCGTAAATTTGCTGAAAAAACTCTTTCTAAAATGGAAGAAATCTCTTGAAAAAGAGGGACAAAACCGATAGAATAAAACAATAAGTAAGGGGAGCTTATAAAGGGATTAATGTAGTGGGTGAGTCTGAATGAAGAAAAAGGGAAGCATGGATACAGTGGGACGCCGCAAACGAAAGCGTTCTTCTGCATTAGGAGCACATAAAAAAAGTGTCATGGTCATCTGCGTCATATTGTGCCTGTTGACAGGCACTTTATCAGTGAATGCGGTAGGTTTGTATAACAAAAATAAAATATACAGGCAGCAGGAAGCAGAGTTAAAGGCACAGATTAAAGAAGAGGAAGAGCGCTCTAAGGAAGTAGAAGAGTTTGAAGCCTATGTGAAGACGGATGAGTATATCAAGGATGTTGCTGAAGAGAAGCTAGGTCTGGTAGATCCGGGAGAGATTATTTTTAAAGCTGGAAATTAATGGAACATAAATATATAATATATATAGAAGAATAAGAGATTACGAAAGAGAAACTGACGGATGGATTCCCGGAAGGTTTCTCTTTTTTATTTCTGTGTCAGTAATCGCGTAGGGAATCTGCCCGATTGGACGAGAGATCATAAACAGGAGGAGATAGCATGGATAAGGGACAGGCTCTGCACAGCCCCTATGTGTCGCAGATTGAGCGGTTTGCCGATTCAGTAAAGCAACTGTCGAATACATTTCTGCTGATGGAAGAAAAGAAAAAGACGTTTACAGGAGAAGAAGTGGATGGCATGTTCGACCGGGTCAGGGAGAAAGTCTGCGGTCAATGCGAGAAATGTTCATGGTGCTGGGGAGATAACTTTGTACATACATATCAGATGGGATACGAAATTTTGTCGGCGGTAGATAATTATGGAACTGAGCTGAATATGGAAACGAAGCGGAAACTACAGCAGCGATGCCTGATGGCACCGCGGTTTTTGCGTGAGATGCTGGAAGCATTCCATGATGCGCGTCAGAACATGATGTGGATTAACCGGATAATGCAGAGCCGGGAGGGATGTGCGATTCAAATGGATACTTTTGCGGAAATGCTTCGGACGACAACAAAAGAACTGGAGAAAAGCATTTTCACGGATGAACGGATGGAAAAGAAGCTGAGGGCAAAGCTGAAACGAAGAGGTGTCCGCGTATTGTATACACATTTCTTTATGAATAAGGAAGGGAAGTGTGAAGTCCATGTGACTGCACGGGCTATGAACGAACAGTGTGTGACAATGCGGGAGCTTGCTCAGGAAGTGTCTGCGGCTGTGGGACGCAAGTTTGTGCCAGAGGGTAATCAGTTTCAGATACTTGGAAGAGAGTATATTACAGCAGTCTTTTTAGAGGGACCGTCTTTTCATACATTACAGGGGGTTGCACGGATTGGGAAGGGCTGCAGCAAAATTTCCGGGGATAATTTTTCCTTGATAGATTTGCCGGGAGGAAGGCAGAGTGCGGCGCTGTCCGATGGTATGGGGTCAGGAGAACGGGCATGTGAGGAAAGCACGCTTGTCATTGAGCTTCTGGAAGAATTGCTGGAAGCGGGATTCCCAGAGAAAACGGCAATACAGATGATTAACACAACTTTAGTGATGGGACGGGAGGAAATCCACTATTCGACAGTGGACATGAGCGTGTTTGACTTATATACCGGTGAATGTGAAATCATTAAAGCGGGAGCATCTTCAACTTTTATCAAGCATAAAGATCAGGTAGAGCACCTGAGTTCTACCAGCCTGCCGATTGGAGTAGTACATAAGCTGGAAATTGATTCTGTAACAAGAAAATTGAGCGATGGGGATTTTGTCATTATGGTGACGGACGGAGTGCTGGACGCCTTGCCTGTGGGGGAACAGGATATTCTTCTGGAGACGATTATACAGGGGACAGCGATGATCAATCCGAAAGAAATGGCGCACCATGTTCTGCAGCAAGTACTGAACTGGACCGGACGAGAACCAGAGGACGATATGACGGTGCTGGTGGTAGGAATCTGGGAAAAGTAGAATTTAATTATTGTAAAACATGGGTTGAAATTTATTTTTTAATTCGTTATATTTTACATATGAGAAATTTAGAGATTAAAGTCAGGGAATATATTAACAGATATCAGATGATTGAAAATGGCGACAGGGTAATTGTGGGCATATCGGGCGGAGCTGATTCGGTATGCCTGTTTTTCGTACTTTTAAAGCTGCAAAGGGAAATCAGGTTTTCGCTCGCGGCAGTCCATGTTAATCATGGACTGCGCGGCGCGGATGCAGACGCAGACGAGCAGTTTGTGAAAGAACTCTGTGAAAAATATAATGTTCCGTTGGAAATTTCCCGAATAGATTTGGAATCAATTGCTAAAAAACGGAAACAATCTCTTGAGGAGGCGGGGCGTGACGTTCGCCGGGAAACATTTGTCCGGGTGATGCTTCAATATTCGGGAAACCGGATCGCCCTGGCACACCATCAAAATGACAATGCGGAGACGATGCTCTGGAATCTGGCGAGGGGAACCGGGCTTCATGGTCTGGGCGGGATCCATCCGGTGAACGGTCAGTGGATCCGTCCTATTCTCTGTCTGAACAGACAGGAAATTGAAGCGTATCTGAAAGAGGAAAATCAGACATATTGTACGGACCTGACGAATCTGGAAACGATATATACAAGAAATAAGCTGCGCCATCAGGTGATTCCGGTTTTGGAAACAGAGGTCAATCCTGCTGCAGTCCGGCATATGAATGAAACGATGGAACAGATGTGTGAGCTTCAAAAATTTGTAGAGCAGGAGACTCAGAAAGCATTCAAGCGGTGTGTAGATGTGAATGTATCTTGTTATAGAATTTTAGAGAAGGAATGGCGGAAGCTTCCGGGGCTGCTGCAAAAAGAAGTTATTTATTCTTGTCTGGAGCAGCTGGGCGGCAGCGGGAAGGATCTGGGCAGAGTTCACGTAGGAGCGGTCGAGGGATTATTTGATAAGCAGACTGGCAGAGAATGGAATCTGCCGGGGGGCATCCGGGCTGCCAGGAGCTATAACGAGGTGGTACTTGAAAAAACCAGTCATGCATTGGCGGAATCATGCAGCAGGGAAGAGCAAGAGACGAATACAGAAGGAATAAAAAATAATTGCAAAACAGATACATTTCCGAAGGTAAAAGTACAGATTCCGGGGATAACTGTTGTACCCGAAATGAATCTGGAAATTACAGCACGGATTCTGGAGAAAGACGGTGGTTTTAAAGTATCAGAGATTCCACAAAAAAAGTACACGAAATGGTTTGATTATGATATAATGAATTGTCTATACATCAGGACGAGAAAAAGCGGCGACAGTATTGTGATTGACAGCGGCGGTCACAGACAGAAGTTAAAGTCTTGGTTTGTTAATGAGAAAATACCTGCAAATGAAAGATCACAGATTCCGCTTCTTGCAGACGGGCAGCAGATTGTCTGGATCATCGGGCACAGGATGAGCAGCGCATATCAGATCAGCGGGCAGACGAGACGGATTTTGCAGATAGAGGTTAAGTGTTACAGTTCACGGTCTGACAGGATACCTTGCAGCAAGGCACCGTGAACAGTAACGGTTAAGTAACAAATGAAAAGGTTTGGAGGACAAAAAGATGGCAGAGACAGTACGTGTTTTATTATCAGAAGAGGATGTTGACAAAAGAATTGAAGAATTGGGCAAAAAAATCAGTGAGGATTACGCAGGAAAGCAGGTACATTTAATCTGTATTCTCAAAGGCGGCGTATTTTTTATGTGTGAGCTGGCAAAGAGAATAACAATTCCGGTATCCATGGACTTTATGTGTGTAAGCAGCTATGGAGACGGAACTGAGTCCAGCGGAGTTGTGCGTATCGCAAAGGACTTGGATGAAACAATAGAGGGTAAAGAAGTGTTGATTGTAGAGGATATCATTGATTCAGGGAGGACGTTGTCTTATTTGATGGAGGTTCTGAAAAAGCGTAATCCGAGCAGTCTGCGCCTTTGCACATTGTTAGATAAGCCGGAGAGAAGAGTCTGCGATGTAACAGTCGATTATGTCGGATTCGATATTCCGGATGAATTTGTAGTCGGTTATGGTCTGGACTACGCACAGAAATATAGAAATCTTCCGTATATCGGTGTTGTCGAGGGTATCGATTAATTTATATGGAAGAAGAAACAGGAAGGAGTAACTTGGTTTGAATAATAAGAAGAATCGGGGAATGGGCGGTGCGCCGTTCCTTATTTTCATCATGATCATGCTTGGCTCTCTCTGGTACATGGGCAGAATACAGCAGCAGGGACAGGAAATCACATATTCTGCATTTGTGGAGGCAGTGGAGAACGATGAGGTGGGGGAGGTGTACATTACCCAGAATAAAACGGCTCCTACAGGAATCGTGACAGTATCTTTTAAGGGCAGCAATTCGGTTAAGACTGTATATGTATCTGATGTCAATGCGGTACAGGAGTATTTACAAAATACGGATGTTGACTACCACATGGGAAATATCAAAGAAGACAGCTGGGTAACGACTGCTGTAATTCCAGCTTTGATTGTCGTAGTGGGTGTATTCCTGATGTTTATGCTGATGAACAGACAGGGCGGAGGTGGCAATACCAAAGCAATGAACTTCGGAAAGAGCCGTGCCAGAATGAGCAGTCCGGAGGACCAAAAGGTGACATTTGCGGATGTTGCCGGACTTAAAGAGGAAAAAGAGGAGTTAGAGGAAATTGTAGATTTCTTAAAGGCTCCGAAGAAATATATTCACGTGGGAGCCAGAATACCAAAAGGGGTGCTTTTGGAGGGACCTCCGGGAACCGGTAAGACACTGCTTGCAAAGGCGGTTGCAGGAGAAGCGGGAGTTCCGTTTTTTAGCATTTCAGGTTCAGACTTTGTAGAAATGTTCGTCGGTGTGGGAGCTTCCCGTGTCAGAGACTTGTTTCAGGATGCGAAGAGAAACGCACCGTGCATTATTTTTATAGATGAGATTGACGCAGTCGCAAGGCGAAGAGGAAGCGGTCTCGGGGGCGGACACGATGAGAGAGAGCAGACACTGAATCAGCTCCTTGTGGAGATGGATGGATTTGGCGTCAATGAAGGAATCATTGTGATGGCGGCAACGAACCGGAAGGATATTCTGGATCCGGCAATCCTGCGTCCCGGGCGTTTTGACAGAAATGTTATCGTAGGCCGTCCGGATGTAGGAGGACGAGAAGAAATTCTGAAGGTTCATGCAAAGAATAAGCCCCTCGGAGATGATGTGGATTTGAAACAGATTGCTCAGACAACAGCCGGCTTCACCGGAGCTGATTTAGAGAATTTGTTAAATGAAGCTGCAATTCTGGCGGCAAAAGAGAACCGGGTATTTTTACAGCAATCTGATATTCGCCATGCATTTGTAAAGGTAGGAATCGGACCGGAGAAGAAGAGCCGGATTGTATCAGAAAAAGAACGCAAGATTACAGCATATCATGAAGCAGGGCATGCGATTCTGTTCCATGTGCTTCCGGACGTAGGACCGGTGTACAGTGTATCTATCGTACCTACCGGCGGAGCGGGCGGTTATACGATGCCGTTGCCGGAGAAGGATGAGATGTTTAATACAAAAGGACATATGCTTCAGCAGATTACAGTATCTCTGGGCGGACGTGTCGCAGAAGAGGAAATCTTTGATGATATTACAACAGGAGCTTCTCAGGATATTAAACAGGCGACAGCGATTGCAAGATCCATGATCACAAAGTTCGGAATGTCTGAACGTTTGGGATTGATCAACTATGATAATGACAGTGATGAGGTATTTATCGGAAGAGATTTCGGTCATACTTCCAGAGGTTACGGTGAGAAGATTGCAGGAACAATTGACGAGGAGGTAAAACGTATTATTGACGAATGTTATGCAAAAGCGAGAAAGCTTCTCCAGGAATATCATCCGGTGCTGGATGCCTGCGCAGAGCTTTTGTTAGAAAAAGAGAAGATTACACGCAGCGAATTTGAAGCACTTTTTGGGGAAGATAATGTTGCTGAATAGATGAGACAGGTAACAGTTCAGCATAGGAGTTTGCACTTGCTGCAAACTCTGTAAAAACGTGTGCTGGAGAAATAGAATTCGCCCTTTCACCGTAGGTGAACTTAAAAAAGGGCGGATTCAGTAACTATGAAGCCGGAAGGCTGAATAGTTACTGAGACAGAACAAGGATAGGAAAGGATTATATGAATAGAAAAGCATTATTCTGTGATGGAACGGCTTCTTATGTGATACCGGCAGAACCGGAACCGAATCAGTCAGTGCGCCTGCGGTTCCGGACGGGGAAAAACGATGCTGATACGGTGCATCTTGTCGTTCCTGGAAAGGGACAATTTCAGATGAGTAAGGCTGATACCAGAGGAATGTTTGATTATTATGAGATTACATGGCGGCTTACGTCAGAACTTTTTTCTTATTGTTTCCTGGTAAACAGCGGAGAAGAATACAGCTATTATAATCAGTGCGGTGTGTCAGATTCTGTTATTGAAATGTATTATTTCCAGATTATGCCCGGATTTTCCACGCCGGACTGGGCGAAGGGTGCCGTTATGTACCAGATTTTTGTGGACCGTTTTTATAACGGGGATATGGCCAATGATGTACAGGACAGAGAGTATATTTACATCGGTTCACCGTGTGAACGGGTGCGAGATTGGTTCAGTCCTCCGTCGGCAATGGATGTGCGCCGGTTTTATGGCGGCGATCTGCAAGGAGTTTTGGAGAAACTGGATTATTTGCAGAACCTGGGGGTTGAAGTGGTTTATTTTAACCCGCTGTTTGTGTCACCGTCCAATCACAAATATGACATTCAGGATTATGATTATATTGACCCTCATTATGGCAGGATCGTGGCAGACGGCGGAGAGCCGCTGCCGGAAGATGCATTGGATAATGTGAATGCGACGATATATCAGAAACGGGTTGGTGACCGGGCGAACTTAGAGGCGAGCAATGTGCTGTTTGCAGAACTGGTGGAGGAAATGCACCGCCGGGGAATGCGCGTTATTATTGACGGAGTATTTAACCACTGCGGTTCCTTCAATAAATGGATGGACAGAGAACGTATTTATGAGAATCAGGAGGGCTACGAGAAGGGCGCGTTTATCAGTGCAGACAGCCCGTACCGGAGCTTTTTCAATTTCCCGAATGCGTGGGAAGGCGCCTGGCCTTATAACGGAAATTATGATGGCTGGTGGGGACATGATACCTTGCCGAAGCTGGATTATGAAGATTCACCAAAACTAGAGCAATATATTCTGGACATTGCAAAGAAATGGGTTTCTCCGCCATATAATGTGGATGGCTGGAGACTGGATGTGGCAGCTGACCTGGGATTTTCAAATGAATATAATCATTTATTCTGGAAAGAATTCCGCAAGGCAGTCAAGAGTGTACGTCCGGATGCGCTGATTCTTGCAGAGCATTACGGCGATCCGTCTGAATGGCTGATGGGTGACGAATGGGACAGCGTAATGAATTATGATGCATTTATGGAACCTTTGACATGGTTTCTGACTGGAATGGAAAAACACAGTGATGAACGCCGGAAGGATCTGTGGGGAAATGCGGATTACTTTGTCCGGTCCATGAACCACCACATGGCATGTATGATGACCCCGTCTATCCAGACGGCAATGAATGAGATATCGAATCACGATCATTCTCGTTTCCTGACCCGTACAAATCACATAGTAGGTCGTGTCGGAGAGTTGGGAACCAAGGCGGCAAGTGAAGGAATCAATCGGGCAGTTTTCCGCGAAGCGGTAGGAGTCCAGATGACATGGGTGGGGGCTCCGACCATTTATTATGGAGATGAAGCCGGGCTTTGCGGTTTTACAGACCCTGACAACCGCAGAACTTATCCGTGGGGACAGGAAGATAAGGAACTGATTGCATTTCATAAGGAAATGATACGAATACACAAGGAAAATCCTGTTATTCGTACAGGTTCGCTCCAGATGCTCAGGTGGTCAGCCAATATACTGACCTATGGAAGATTCAGCAAGGATGAGCAGATTATCGTTGCATTAAATAACAGTAAGGAATTAAAGGAAGTCACGATTCCTGTCTGGAAAGCGGAAGTACCGCTGAACGGCCGGATGCAGAGACTCATTTATTCTTATGAAGATGGTTACACGGTCGAGCATGATGAGTATATTATAGAAAATGGAGAAGTTGTGATTAACATGGGTAAGCATTCATTTGTTGTGATGAGGACGATGCCGGATCAGATGGAATTCGCCGGGGAATGCTTTATTAAATGATACGTATATGTAATAATACTCACAGAAGATCACGGAATATAAGGAGAAGATAAAAATGGCAGAGAAGCAGAAGTTTTACATGACAACCGCAATTGCCTATACATCTGGTAAGCCGCATATCGGCAATACTTATGAGATTGTGCTGGCAGACGCGATTGCGAGATATAAGAGAAGTCAGGGATATGATGTGTTTTTTCAGACAGGAACTGACGAGCATGGACAGAAGATTGAGCTGAAAGCGCAGGAAGCCGGAATTTCACCAAAGGAATTTGTGGACGGTGTAGCGGGGGAGATCAAGAGAATATGGGATTTGATGGATACCTCTTATGACAAGTTTATTCGGACAACGGATGAGTATCATGAGAAGCAGGTACAGAAGATTTTCAAGAAGCTGTACGATCAGGGAGATATTTACAAGGGATATTATGAAGGAATGTACTGTACTCCGTGTGAATCCTTTTTTACAGAATCACAATTAGCAGACGGCAAATGCCCGGATTGCGGACGGGAGGTACAGCCGGCAAAAGAGGAAGCCTATTTCTTCAAGATGAGCAAATATGTAGACCGCCTGATCGAGCATATTAACACACACCCGGAGTTCATTCAGCCGGTATCCCGTAAAAATGAGATGATGAACAATTTCCTGCTTCCGGGACTGCAGGATCTCTGCGTATCCAGAACATCCTTTCAGTGGGGAATTCCGGTGGACTTCGATCCGAAACATGTAACTTATGTGTGGCTGGATGCACTGACCAACTATATTACAGGAATCGGATATGACTGTGACGGAGAGAGCACAGAGCAGTTTAAGAAGGACTGGCCTGCTGATCTGCACCTGATCGGAAAAGACATTATCCGTTTCCATACAATTTACTGGCCGATTTTCCTGATGGCGCTGGATCTTCCACTGCCGAAGCAGATTTTCGGACATCCGTGGCTCTTACAGGGAGACGGAAAGATGAGCAAGTCCAAGGGAAATGTACTCTATGCTGATGAACTGGCGGAATTTTTCGGGGTGGATGCAGTACGTTATTTCGTACTTCATGAGATGCCTTTTGAGAACGATGGAATTATCTCATGGGAGCTTATGGTTGAACGTATGAACTCTGACCTTGCAAATACGCTTGGTAATCTTGTCAACCGTACGGTTTCTATGACAAATAAATATTTCGGCGGAACAGTAGCGGACAAAGGTGTTACAGATGAGTTTGATGCAGAGCTGAAAGCGGCGATGGACAAAGTTCCGAAACTGGTAGAAGCGAAGATGAACGACCTGCGTGTGGCAGACGCAATGACAGAGATTTTTAATCTATTCAAGAGATGCAACAAATATATTGACGAGACAATGCCGTGGGTATTGGCAAAAGACGAAGCGAAAAAGGATCGTCTGGAGACGGTACTGTGGAATTTGATTCAGGGCATTTCCGCAGGCGCGGTACTTCTGGAGTCCTTTATGCCATCTACAAGCAAGAAGATTCTGGAACAGCTTGGCGGCGGTCACGTGACTGATAAGCCGGAGATTCTCTTCCAGAGACTGGATATTGAAGAGGTTCTGAAAAAGGTAGAAGAGCTTCATCCGGCTGTTCCGGAAGAGGGAGAAGGTGTTGAAGCTGAGGGGGTTATTGACACCTTGCCGAAACCGGCGATTACCTTTGAACAGTTCGGCGCAATGCAGTTCCAGGTAGGCGAGATCATTGCCTGTGAAGAGGTTAAGAAATCCAAAAAGCTGCTTTGTTCTCAGGTTAAGATTGGCTCTCAGGTGAAACAGATCGTGTCTGGTATTAAGGCACATTATACACCGGAAGAGATGGTTGGCAAGAAGGTAATGGTTCTTGTGAACCTGAAACCTGCAAAACTGGCGGGCGTGCTTTCAGAAGGTATGCTTCTGTGTGCTGGGGATGCAGACGGCAATCTGGCGCTGATGACACCGGAGAAGAATATGCCGGCAGGAGCGGAAATCTGCTAGAAAATTTTTCAAAAAACAGTCCATAATCTGCGGATCCTGGCATTAAGACTAAGTACGCAGAAGTATAAAATATATTGATAAATAAAAAAGAGTAGAGACAGGATGAAAAAGAAGCTGTTTTCTGCTCTTTTTTTATCTGCATATCTTATCCCTCTGACGTACATGGAGTACAATACTATGATCGGCAGAATTTATTTTTGGGTACACATGTTATTATTCAGCTATTCTTGTATTCTGGAAAATCTGTCGAATTTACCTGACAGAATATACTAAAATCTATCATTTTTGTTGTGCTATGCTCTTTGTGAAAATGAAATGGCGGGAAGAAAGATTACTTGTCACGCAAGGTACGGCTGCGAAGTGGACAGGCTTCCTGTGCATATCCTAAAAATTTGAGCAGAGGTGAGTATGATGGAAAGACAGATACCAAAAAACGTACGTCAGATAGGAAATGTGAGCGATACTCCGAAAATATATGTGGAAGATTATGTGGATACTTTTTTCAGTCAGTTGTGTGAGAAAGCGGGAGAGAATCCGATAGGGGCATTTCTCGTAGGGGATTTTGTGAAATCGGATGAGAACGAGTATGTTTACATATATGGCGCAATTAAGATGCACGACCTGAAAATATCCGGTAATGATTATGTGTTAGATGAAGAGACATGGAAAGCGGCATATGAGGACTGCAAACAGTATTTTGAAGATGGAGAAATGCTGGGGTGGTTTGTGGCTCATGCAGGAGTTCCGCTGACAGCAGAGAATAGTACGTTGAAGCTGCATAAGAAATCATTTCCGAAGAATAATACGATTTTTATTATGAGAGACCCGGTGGATCAGGACGAAAAATATTTTGTGCATAAGCTCAATGATCTGATCGAGATTGGGGGACATTATACATATTACGAAAAAAATCCCTGCATGCAGAACTATATGATTTCTGCAAGAAAGAAAAATGGGGTGTGTCCCTCGGAAACTGTGGAAGACAGAGCTGCGAAGGACTTTAGAAGCCTTGTGCGCTCCCGCGGAGAGCAGCAGAGTCAGCGAAGGACAAATCGTTTGATGTATGCCATGAGTGCATGTCTGGTTTTGATTGTGGTGATCATGGGCGTGGCGACAATGAACAATTTTGATAAAATGAAAGCGGTGCAGTCTATGATAGAGGGGAACGGTTCCGTTGCCGAGGCAAAACAGGAGGAAGTACAGGAGACCAGCGGAGGTGTGACGGCGGTTATTGAAAAAGGACAGGCTCCCGGAGACGGGTCCCGGACGGAGGCTGATACAGGTGGTACTCAGAATGCAACTGATACAGGGGACAGCACCCCGATAGATGATACCGGGCAGCAGATGGATCTAAATGAGGAAACAGAAGGGGCAGACAATGAAGAAATACAAAACTCGGCTGCTGGCGATGATATGGGACAGCCGGGTGAATCCGGGCGTTCGTCAAGGAGCGCAGGAAGCGGAGGTTATAATGGCAGTGATGGAATATATATCGTAGAAGAAGGAGATACACTGGCTATCATCAGCAAAAAAATGTACGGAGATGTTTCTCATACGGAGGCGATCAGTAAAATGAATGGACTGTCCGATGGAAATTTGATTTATATCGGTCAAAAATTGCTATTACCGTAGAATAGTGATATACTATTCGAGACAGGCAGAAATGGAGAAGCTGTCTGTGTATGGCTAAAAGTTACAAACATATATAAGGGGTAAAAGATGGCTCAAAAGAAAAAACCATATTTGAAGCTGGTTAAACCTTTGAATCTGGATGAGATGAAAAAGAGGACGAGACACCATCGCAGAAATCAGATTAAGAAGTGGGCGAGACAGTTTCTTATTGGATTTATGGCAGTCTCGGGGACATGGATGCTTATAACGAACCATACCTATGATACAGTTTACCGTTCGGCATCTTACAAGCAGGATACGTCAGATACCAGCGGCTATGCTGCTTTTAGAGACGGTATTGTCCGATATACGAGAGATGGTGTTACATATCTGGATCGTAAAAATGAAGAACGGTGGATACAGCCTTCCCAGTTCAAGAATCCGTCTGTTGACGTGCAGAAAAATGTATTTGCAGTAGGTGATATCGGTGGAAATGCGATTCAGGTGTTTAATGCGGAGGGATTGAAAGGTGAGATAGAGACGACGCATCCCATTGAGAAATTTACGGTTTCGGATCAGGGGATCGTCAGTGCGATTTTGAAAAATGAATCAATGCCTCAGATTGTTACTTATGACGCAGTAGGAAACATTTTGGTAGAGAATCAGGTGTCAGCCGCAACGGACGGTTATCCAACGGCTTTGGAGATGTCTCCTGATGGAAAGGTATTGATGGCATCTTATCTGACTTCAGCCGGGGGCATACTGAAATCAAAAGTTGTGTGTTACAATTTCGGTGAAGCTGGAGCGGAACAGACGGATAAACAGGTTGGGACAGAAGAATATGAAGATTTGGTTATTCCGGAGATTTATTTTATGAATGAGTCTGTATCGGTTGCGGTGGGAGATCATTCATTTGCCGTGTATGAAGGCGGACAGGTTCCGGTGAAAAAGCGGGAGATACAGATTGGACAAGAGATTAGAAGTTCATTTCATACAGAAAAATATATTGGCTTTGTGCTATTGAATCAGGAAAAGTCTGGTTATGAGGTCCGGCTGTATAATAAAGCGGGCAAACAGGTTATGAACCGCGCATTTACCGGAGAATACAGTAATGTACAGATGGTCGGAAATGAAATCATTATGTATGAAGGTTCTGCTTGCTGCATTATTACAAAAACAGGAGTGCCTCGGTTTAAAGGAGATTTAAAAATAGATGCACAGATGATGATTCCGGCGGCCGGATTTAATAAATACCTTGTGATGAGCACAAATGAATTACGTGCCGTTTATTTGGCAAAATAGGAGAAGAGTATGGACAACTGGTTATTGATTATTGTAGGCGTAGTGTTTTTGTTAAGTATTGTGATTGGATATATCCGGGGATTTTTTAAGATAGGATTGTCTTTATTGTCTTCTGTTTTGACAGTAGTGATTGTGATTTACTTGTCACCTTATGTGGCAAAGGCTTTGACAAACTTTACTCCGGTGGATGAAGCAATCGAACAGAAATGTGTAGAAGCATTTATGCCGGAATTATCTGCGGACATTCTGGCAGGCAAGGATTTGAGCGGAACCCCGTTTGCCGGGCTGGATACGGATCAGATGAACAATTTGGCGCAGCTGGACTTGGAGAGCAACGGAATTACAGCGAAGGATGTTCTGAATATAGTGGGAGAGATCCCGAAGGATAAGCAGATACAGGAGATTGAAAATTCAGCGCTTCCGGGTTTCCTAAAAGATGTTCTTTTGGAAAATAATAATACAACAATATATGAAGAACTGGGTGTCAGTACGTTTGTGGAGTATGTGGCTTCTTACATCGCACGAATGGTAATCAATATTCTCTCATTCCTTGTGACATTTATTCTCGCAATCATCATTGTGAAAGCGTTGATGGCAGCGGTGGATATCCTCGGAGAACTGCCGGGCGTGGGATTTTTGAATCATCTCGGCGGCGGAGCTGCAGGTGCGCTTACAGCACTTCTGATCGTGTGGCTGGGATTTTTGGGTATTACGCTGATCTATACGACACCAGCCGGTAAGGCGGCATTTGAGATGATAGAGCAGAGTAAGATATTGATGCTTTTATATAAGAGTAATATTTTGTTGTCGAAGCTGATCGGTTTCTAAGGGAAGGCAGCGAAATGATCAGACGTTTAAAAGACCGATTGAAAATTGTAACAGTTCAGCCATAACAGCTCGAATTGGCTGCCAAGCATGCGACAAAAACGTCCAGTGGACGTTTTTTAGCAGTTTCACCGCCTATACGCTGCTATGCAGCGCAAATTCTCGCTTATGGCAGAACGCCATATACAAATCCTACAAAAAACGTCTTGTTGTAAGCAAGCTTACCAATTCGTTTTTGTAGATTTGTGCATGGCTGAACTGTTACTGAAAATTGAGTAAATTTCAAAAAAATGTTGACATCTTTTGTCAAATGTGATATTTTATAGGAGTTGCAGAAAGCAGCTCCATATGGGGGATTAGCTCAGTTGGGAGAGCGCCTGCCTTGCAAGCAGGAGGTCACGAGTTCGACTCTCGTATTCTCCACTTAAACCAGATTCTGAGGAGTCTGGTTTTTTTGTTGCCAAGCATACGATAAACAGTCCAGTGAACTGTTTTGAGTTGCCAAGCATGCGATAAAACAGTCCAGTGGACTGTTTTGAGCGATATATCCATATTTCACAAAAAACTCTGAGAGATGCGCATCCTTTATTTTACAACGCACTCAGAGAATAAAAAGCGGAGTGACAGTTTAAAACTGTTACCCCACTTTTTAATGACTGTGTTTGTCTATTATTTTGTTCCGAATATCCGGTCTCCTGCATCTCCCAGTCCAGGACAGATGTAAGCATTTTCGTTTAACTCCCGATCAATATGTCCGACATAAATCTGTACGTCCGGATGTGCGTTCTGCAAGCGTTTGATGCCTTCCGGTGCAGCGATGATAGACATGAACTTAATTCTGGTACCGCCGTACTGTTTGATGAAGTCTACTGCGGCAACGGCAGAGCCGCCTGTTGCAAGCATTGGGTCAGTAACAACGATCAGACGCTCAGAAATTGGTTTTGGCAGTTTGCAGTAATATTCATGGGGCTCATGCGTCTCTTCGTCACGGTACAGACCGATGTGTCCGATCTTTGCCGTCGGGACAAGCGCCTGAATTCCGCTTACCATACCGAGTCCTGCACGAAGAATCGGTACGATCGCCAAATTTTTGCCATCGATTACCGGAGTCAAACAAGTTTCAATCGGTGTTTCAACTTCCACATCCTTCAGCGGAAGATCTTTTAAAGCTTCATAACCCATCAGCATGGCGATTTCTTCTACAAGGGAACGGAATTCAGCGGTTCCAGTATTCTTATCACGCAGACGGGAAATTTTATGCTGGATTAACGGGTGTGTCATTTCAATTACATTGTTCATAGTGATTCTCCTTGCCTGTAAAATAGTATTTCTTAATAGATGATAGAATTATACTATATATTTCATAAAATGTAAAAATATATTGGATACTGTTATTGGAGCACCCGTAGGGTGTGAACAGTAACGAGCTGATTACAGATCACTGCTGGTTTTCATATCCCCCCACGGGGCTTGTGAAGTTCTCTTTTTTGATGCTATACTGGATGAAAATAAATGGGAATCAAACATAGGCGGAGACAAAGAGATGGGGAAAAAGCATACGTGGAAACGGACAACTGCTGCGGTGATGATGTTGGGGCTGATGACTTCAGCTGCGGGATGTAGTCAGTCTGCGGCGGGAAAAGCAGAAGAGACGGTAAAGCAGGCGATAGAGGCAGGAAAAGTAGAAAGTACAGAAAAGGATTCGGTGATCGTAACAATGCCGGTTACTTCAGAGCCGGAGGCGGGATTTGATCCGGCATACGGATGGGGGGCAGGAGAGCATACCCATGAGCCGCTGATCCAGAGTACACTGACAACAACGACGACAGATCTGAAAATCGGGAAGGATCTGGCAACAGATTATTCTGTCAGTGAGGACGGTCTTAAATGGACGATAACCATCCGGGACGATGTGGAGTTTACAGACGGGAAGCCACTGACGGCAGAGGATGTCGCGTTTACATATAACCATTGCAGAGACAATAGTACGGTCAGTGATTTTACGATGTTGAAAGAGGCTGTGGCAGTGAATGAGACAACGGTGGAATTTCATATGAATCATCCGTATTCAATCTGGCCGTATACTATGGCGGTGGTCGGAATTGTGCCAAAGCATGCATATGACGAGAACTACGGGCAGCATCCGATTGGTTCGGGCAGATATGTTTTGAAGCAATGGGACAAGGGGCAGCAGGTGATCTTTGAAGCGAATCCAGATTACTATGAGGAAATGCCGGAGATGAAGAAAGTGACTGTACTTTTTATGGAAGAAGACGCGGCGCTGGCAGCGGCTATGGCGGGCGTGGTGGACGTGGCACACACGGCGGCGTCTTACAGTGAGCAGCAAATTGACGGCTATGGACTGACGGCAGTACAGACAGTGGACAACCGTGGATTCAATCTTCCGGTTGGAGAAGTCAGGGAGAAGGATGGCATCACCTATGGAAATGTATTTACTGCGGATATCAATGTCCGGAGGGCGATCAATATAGGCATTGACAGAGAAGAGATAATTGAAAATGTGCTGAATGGATATGGCACGCCGGCTTACAGTGTCTGCGACAAAATGCCGTGGTATCATGAGGCTTGTGAAGTGGAATATGATCCTGGTGAGGCAGTGCGCCTTCTGGAAGAGGCAGGCTGGAGGGAAGGAAAAGACGGTATTCGTAAGAAGCAAGGTGTACGCGCCGGATTTACACTGATGTTCAGCAGCGGAGATTCGGTACGTCAGGCATTGGCAGAGGAGACGGCGAATCAACTGCAGGAGATTGGTATCGAAGTGAAGACGGAAGGCGTGGGATGGGATGTGGCATATGATCGCGCCCAGTCCGAGCCGCTTTTGTGGGGATGGGGAGCGCATACGCCGATGGAGCTTTATAACATTTATCATACTGCAGAAAATGGGAACGGAATCGGTGAGGCGCGGTATTCTCCTTATGTAAATGAGACGGCAGATGCTTACATGGACGAAGCGCTGGCAGCATCTTCACTGGAGGAAGCTTATGAACTTTGGAAGAAAGCCCAATGGGATGGCAGCACCGGGATTACGCAGGACGGGGATATTCCATGGATATGGCTGTGTAATATTGAGCATTTATATTTTGTGAGAGACGGGCTGATGATCGGAGAGCAGAAGATCCACCCGCACGGACATGGCTGGTCACTGATCAATAATGTAGATTTGTGGAGTTGGAAATAGGGAAGAAATAAGATGGAAGGGGCTGTGTGGATCATGGCAAAAGGAGCAGCATGAAAAATAAGACAACGGGGAATCGCATCGCATTTATAATAAGAAAGCTGTTACGTCTGGCATTACTCTTGTTTGTGACAAGTATTACTTCATTTGTGCTGATGAAGGCGTCACCCATTGATCCGCTTCAGGCAAATGTGGGACAGTCGGCGCTTGGAACGATGAGCATAGAGCAGATAGCAAGACTTCAGGCATACTGGGGTGTGGGAGGCAATCCAGTGAAACAGTATCTGGGGTGGGCGGCGGATTTTGTCCGGGGGGACATGGGAATGTCCCTGTTATACCATCAGGCGGTGTCGGAGGTTATTGCGGTACGGCTTCAAAATTCCCTCGTTCTGATGGTGACTGCATGGCTTTTGTCGGGAGTGTTAGGACTGGCTCTGGGTGCAGCTGCAGGAATGAACCGTGGGCGGTGGATCGATAGAGGGATCAAAGGTTATTGCCTTGTGATCTCCAGTACGCCGGCTTACTGGCTGGCGATGCTTCTTTTGATCGTGTTTGGGGTATGGCTGAAAACCTTTCCAGTTGGCTTAAGCGTGCCGATCGGAGTTGCCGCGGCAGATGTGACATTTACGGAGAGGGTGCAGCATTTTGTTCTTCCCGCGCTGGCGCTGAGCATTACGGGAATCGCGGGTATTGCGCTACATACAAGGGAGAAAATGATTGAGATAACGGAAAGTGAGTATATGCTGTTTGCCCGGGCGAGGGGCGAGAAGGGGTGGCGGCTTTTCTGGAATCATGGATTTAGAAATGTACTGCTTCCCGCGATAACGCTGCAGTTTGCGTCCATCAGTGAAATCTTCGGAGGTTCGGTACTGGTGGAGCAGGTGTTTTCTTATCCCGGACTGGGACAGGCGGCAGTGGCGGCAGGTCTTGGGAGTGACATGCCTTTACTGATGGCGGTTACAATCGTAAGCGCCTTATTTGTGTTTGGCGGAAATATGATTGCGGACGTACTTTACGGGATTGTAGACCCACGGATCCGAAAAGGAGGTGTGGGGCAGTGAGAGAAAAAAATAATCGGAGACAACGGGTACTGGCGGGATTGATTTTCTCAGTTATTTTTTTAGCTGTTGTCTGTATCGGCGGGATATTGTGCAAGCAGGAGGCGGCTGCAACGGATTTTTCCAGAAAGAATCTGGCGCCTTGTACAGAATATTTGTTTGGAACAGACTGGCTGGGGCGAGATATGTTCGCAAGGACACTTCGGGGACTGTCTGTCAGTATTCTGCTGGGGATGGTATCTGCGGCGGTCAGTGCGGCTGCGGCGTTTGTGTTGGGTGTGATATCCGCGGCGATGGGAAGGACGGCTGACAGTGCGGTGTCTTTTTGCATTGACTGGGTGATGGGGATCCCACATATATTGCTGCTGATTTTGATCTCTGTAGCGCTGGGGAAAGGATTCCGCGGCGTAGCGGCCGGCGTTGCGCTGACGCACTGGCCGTCTCTGGCGCGGGTGATCCGGGCAGAAATGATTCAGTTAAAAGAAAGTCCTTATATACAAATTGCAGAGAAGCTGGGGAAACGAAAAGGATATCTGATCCGAAAACATATGCTGCCGCACCTTATGCCACAGTTTTTTGTGGGACTGGTGCTTTTGTTTCCACATGCTATTCTGCACGAATCCAGTGTGACCTTTCTGGGATTCGGACTGTCGTCAGAACAACCTGCTATTGGAATCATTTTGTCCGAATCCATGCGGTATCTGGTGACCGGACAGTGGTGGCTGGCGGCATTTCCCGGAGCAATGCTTGTGCTTGTTGTGATATTGTTCTATGAGATCGGGGAAAACCTGAGGAAGCTGTTGAGTCCGGGGAGCGCGCATGAGTGAGAGATGATGAGAAGGTGGAAGCAGCCGCATATGGGGTTCATTGGATATTTAGTAATGATGTGAGTAAAAAGTGAGTGAAAAGCGAGTGAATAAGGGCAATAATATCATATTAAAAATAGAAAACCTACAGATTTCATTTACGCAATATGAACGAGGTCTGAAGCAGCGAACGTTTCAGACCGTGAAGGGGATGGACCTGGAAGTGAGTTCAGGAGAGCTTACGGCGGTAATTGGAGCAAGTGGTTCGGGAAAGAGTCTGCTGGCGCATGCGGTGATGGGACTGCTTCCGTACAATGCGTCCATGAGCGGTGAAATGTATTACTGCGGTGAAAAACTTACGAAGATGAGACAGGAGAAGCTCCGCGGAAATGAAATTGTTCTTGTACCGCAGAGTTTAGCTTATCTGGATCCGCTGATGAAGATTGGCAGGCAAATTAAGAAGAACCGTAAGGATGAGAAAATAAACCAGAGACTGGCAGATATTTTCAGCAGGTATCATTTGAAAGAGGAGGTAGCAAAGCAGTATCCTTTTGAATTATCAGGAGGAATGAACCGGCGGATTTTGATTTCTACGGCGATGATTGAGAACCCAAGACTGGTGATTGCTGACGAACCCACGCCGGGACTGGATCTGAAATCGGCAAAACGTGTCATGGAGCACTTTCGGGAGCTGGCGGATATGGGGGCGGGAGTGCTTTTGATCACGCATGATCTGCGCCTTGCAATTGAAACAGCAGACAGAATTATCGTCTTTCATGACGGAAGGACGATTGACGAAGCAGTACCAACGGATTTTCAAGCGGAAAATACATTGAAACATGCGTATACCAAGGCTCTCTGGCGTGCCATGCCAAAAAACGGTTTTGCAAATGAAAGTAAGAATACAGATATATGAGGCTGTGTGCGGAAATAAGAAACGGAAATACATATAGGATTGAGGATATGGGAAAATGAGATTGGATGTAAAGGAACTTTCGTTTGCATATCAACAGCGGACGGGACAGGGACAGCAAAAGCACATTTTGCAGGAGTTTCAATTGTCTGTGGAGAGCAGAGAACGGGTAGGACTTACCGCGCCCAGCGGGTTTGGAAAAACGACGCTTTGTAAATTGATTGCGGGTTATTTACAGCCGGATGCCGGGGAGATTCTGCTGGATGGGAAGCCGTTGTCTTCTTACCGGGGATATTGTCCGGTGCAGATGATCTGGCAGCAGCCGGAACAGGCAGTCGACCCGCTCCTTCGGATGAAGGATGTGATTGCCGAGGGAGACGAGGTGGAGGAAAGGATTCTGGCAGGACTGGGAATTAGAACGGAATGGGGGAACCGCTTTCCGGGAGAGCTTTCAGGAGGAGAACTGCAGCGGTTTTGTATTGCAAGAGCGCTTGGAAAGGGAACCCGTTTTCTTCTTGCGGATGAGATCAGTACAATGCTGGACTTGATCACACAGAGCCAGATCTGGCACTTTCTGATGGAAGAGACAACACAGAGAAATATTGGAATGCTCGTAGTCAGCCATGACAGGGAATTGCTGGAATGTGTTTGCACGCGGATAGTGGAAATGATATAATCATTATACTTATAGCCGCAGTGTGCGTGAGAAAGGATTACCGGACGAAATGAATGAACGGGATAGTGAGAAGAAATTACATATACATGAGCATGGAGAGACCCATAGCCGTCTGCATGCCCATAAGCACAGCCATAGTCATGGGAATTTGCATGGGGAACATCATCATGTGCATAGTCAGGAGGAAAAGAAGGCGGTGATGAACCGCTTGTCCAAGGCGATTGGACATCTGGAGTCTGTGCGCCGGATGGTGGAACGTGACGAAGACTGCAGTGAGGTGCTGATCCAGCTTGCAGCAGTGCGCTCGGCAATTAATAATACAGGAAAACTGGTGCTGAAAAATCATATCAATCACTGTATTGTGGAGGCAGTGGAAGAAGACGATGAGAAAGCGATCGAACTGCTGAATCAGGCGATTGATAAGTTTATAAAGTAACTAAAAAATGCGAAGCAATCTAATGTAAATGAGAAGGAGCAGAGTTTCCCGGTGGAAGGGCATTTGGAAATAAAAAGTACAACGGAATTGATATGATGCAGAAAGAATTACAGAAAACAAAAAGACGCGGAACAACAGAAAAAAGGCTGATCGCAGCCTGCGTCTGTCTGTCAGCGGCGGGGATATTGACTGCGCTTGCCGGAATGATGGACAGATTTGGAGAGTGGTATGCCGGACATATTTATCCGGCATTTGTTTTTGTGCTCGGACATTTGAACGGATGGCTTCCCTTTTCTGTATCGGAAATCGGGATATATGTGATTCTTGCTGCAGCAGTTGTAATGGCAGTACGAGCGGTGATTCGTGGGAAACGAACAGGCGAAACCGGTAGGTGGATACTGCGGTGGACGTCAGGAGTTTTTCTCACTGCTTCTATTTTATTCTTGCTTTATGTGATGAACTGTGGAATCAATTACCGCCGCATTTCATTTTCAGAAAAAGAAGGAATATTGACGGAAACGTATTCGGTTGAGGAATTGGGGGAAGTCTGCGACTGGCTGACAAGGGAGGTCAATGCGCGTGTGGACACTGTGGGCAGAGATGAAAACGGGGTAATGGAACTTAGCGACGGGGAAGGCGGGAAGGCGGTCCGTGCAATGGAGGGATTGGCAGAGAGGTATGAATCTATGAGAGGATATTATCCGCAGCCGAAGGCTTTGCTTGTGTCGGAGATTCTGTCTTATCAGAGTCTGACGGGGATCTATCTGCCCTTTACTGTAGAGGCAAATTATAATGGTGATATGACAGCATATAATATTCCATTTACGATGTGCCATGAACTGTCGCACCTGCGCGGATTTATGCAGGAGGAAGAAGCTAATTTTATTGCTTTTCTGGCATGTGAAATGTCGGACGAACCAGAATTTCAATACAGCGGATACCTGATGGCATGGATTTACAGCACAAATGCATTGTACCGGGCGGACAGAGAGAAGTGGGCGGAGGTATGTCAAGAATTGGATGTAAAGGCAGATGCAGATTTACAGGCAAATACTGTATTCTGGGATTCTTATGATGGGACTGTAGCAGAAGTGGCTGATAAAGTGAATGATACATATCTAAAAGTAAACGGACAGGCAGATGGAGTGAAAAGCTATGACCGGATGGTGGATCTGCTGGCAGCATATTATCAAAATGATGTGTAAGTTAATTAATGAAAACCAGAAATAAAAAGAGGAGGCTATCGGGAAATCAATGTCATCACTTCATTAGTCGGACATCTTGAAGCGCAGTGCAAGATGCGTGTGAACAGTAACGAAAAATTGGTCGTTTGATCCTGCTCATAAAAATTTAGTTGTGAAAACAAATGCAAAAGGGTATAATATAGTAAAAACATAGTTTGATAATAGTAAAAAGATTCTCATATAAAAGGGAGTGATTTTATGACTTTTACAGATGTTAGCATTAAAGTTCCAGAAGGAATGACTATGTATTTACGTCCAAAGAATCCACGAGCAGAATTAGAAAGAAATGCTCTTTTGCTTTATCCATACATTAACGATAGAACAATCTCTCACGGTAAAGCTGCTGAGATTTTGGGAATATCCAAATATGATTTGATTGAATTATACGATTACATGGGTTTTGCCTATCTTTCTATGGATATTTCAGAAGTTGAGGATGAAGTTGCAAATTGGGAGAAAGTGAAGGAGGCCCTTGTATGATAGTTGTTGCCGACACGACACCTCTTATCTCCTTAATGAAAATTGATCATTTGGATTTACTCCATCAACTTTTCGGAGAAGTACAAATCCCATCTGCCGTTTTCGAGGAGCTTGTTTCAAATTCGGGATTTCCAAACGAATGCAGACAAATCAGGAAATGCACATTTATAAAAAAGGTAGAGGTCACTGATGTACGCGCTGTAAATTTACTTCGGCGTTCTTCTGGATTAGATGCAGGTGAAAGCGAAGCTATTGTACTATCGGATTCCACTAATGCCTCTTTGCTTCTTATGGATGAAGTCAAAGGATGACAGGTTGCCGCACAAATGGGCATTCCGCTTATGGGGACAATCGGTATTCTCATAGTCGCATATAAAGAAAATCTGCTATCTAAAGAGGAGATTCTTCAATGCATAGGAATCTTAAAAATTACCGGACGACATATCAGTAATAGACTATATGAACAGTTACTAGAAAAACTATCCCATTAGAAAAATTCAATATATTTCGAGCCACCCATTTTGGACGGCTCTTTCTATTTATAGCATACATAATAATCCGAAAATAAAATATTGAACTCATCTTTTGCCGGTACTGCCAGTACAAAGTAAAATTTCTTAATCAGTTTCTTTCTCTCGATTCCATCTTTCTGAATCTTCATCAATACCGATGCCACCTTATTTTTCAGAATTGATTTTTTGAATTTTGAAAAGTAAAAAAGCCTCAGAAAACCTTGATTTTCCGGGCTTTTTTAAGAGGCGCAGACCGGATTTGAACCGGTGAATCAGGGTGTTGCAGACCCACGCCTTACCACTTGGCTACTGCGCCTAGCTATGAGCACTTGATGTCTGTATTTTAGACATCTACGTGCGATGCATATCGTCGCCGTTAGCGAGGTTCCTACGAACTTACCAGCTTACCAGACGACGTAGTGACTCCAACGGGAATCGAACCCGTGTTACCGCCGTGAAAGGGCGATGTCTTAACCGCTTGACCATGGAGCCATATGAATAGAATCATCTGCGTGAACAGTGACCATTTGTTATACTATCATAGATTGAATATAATTGCAAGCATTTTTTTACTGTGCTATGATAAATATGTAACAGTGCAGCCGAAAGGCTGAACTGTTACATAAATATAGTTACTGTGTACAGTATCAGAAAATGTGATGGAGAGGATATACGATGGAATATAATCACGAAGTTATTTTGCCAAATGAAGATTTGCCTTTTAAATTATTTTTATTTGAAGGAGAGCGAGGTAATTATTTCCGTGACAAGCATTGGCACCGTTCGATAGAGATTTTTGCAGTGTTCGAGGGAGGTCTGACATTTTATTTAATGGAGACGGAGCAGCAGCTTAAGCCGGGAGATTTTATGCTTGTAAATTCCAATGAAATCCATTCGGTGGATTCTCCGCTTCCGAATCAGACGGTTGTAGTGCAGATCCCCCTACAGACATTTTCTGGTTATTTTACAGGAGAACAATTTATCCGTTTCACACATGACCCAAAGTTACATGATGCACAGGTGATGAAGCTGATCAAAGAAATGTATACCACATACATGGAGAAGAAGCCGGGGTATGAGATGAAGGTCAAGAGCGGATATTATATGCTTCTCTACTTGCTTGTGACGAAATACAGGGAAATGGATGTGACACAGAGGATGTTGAAGCAGAATAAAAAGCTAAACCGTCTGACGACAATAACAAATTATATCAAGGAGAATTACCGGGAGGAGATATCATTGGAATCTCTGGCGGGGATTTTTGGATATGCGCCTGCATATTTGTCAAGAATGTTCCAAAAATATGCGGGTATCAATTATAAGGATTATGTGCAGAGTGTGCGGGTGGAGTATGCATTTCGGGAACTGGCTGGCACGGATCATACAGTAAGTGAGATTGCGTCTAACAATGGATTTCCTAATAGTAAAGCTTTTACAAAGGCATTTCAGAAAAAGTATGGAATGCTGCCCAGTGAGTATAGAAGAAGTATAAGCGGACGGTAGGGGGAGGTTGGGAAACATGCTGGATAAAAAATAAAAAGGACAAAAAAATGCCTTTGTTTGGATAAATAAATGGTCGATGAAATGTCTGCGGATTGTTATTATGGACTCAGAACGAAATACATTTAAAAAAGGCGGAAATAGGAGAAGGAGGTTCATAATGCAGATTCAGAATGTGAATGATGATTCATTCAAAAAATATGGAAAAGTTCTGAAGGGATACAGTGTAAACGGTATCTTGAAAGAGATGGAGCATACGCCGATGACAAAGGATGTCGTCTATGTTCCGTCTGTGGAAGAATTAGAAGTGCTGGCGGATGCGGAGGAGATGAAGAATCGTGGATTCGGTGGAATTCCGATTCAGATCGGGTACTGTAATGGAGATAATAAGAAGCTCAATGGTCTGGAGTACCACCGTTCTTCGGAAATCAATGTGGCAGTCAGTGATCTGGTTTTATTGCTTGGTCTGGAACAGGACATCGAGGCAGATCATACATATGATACATCAAAGGTGGAAGCCTTTTTTGTACCGGCCGGAACAGCAATCGAGGTCTATGCCACAACACTTCACTATGCACCGTGTACCGCAGAGGGCGAAGCAGGCTTCCGCTGCGTGGTCGTATTGCCTAAGGATACGAATACAGAGTTGAATTTTCCGGCTGGAACAGAAGGGGAAGATAAATTGATTACCGCAAAGAATAAATGGTTGATCGTCCATGAGGAAGCTGGGATTGAAGGTGCGTTTTGCGGATTAAAGGGTGAAAATATCGAGATAAATCGGAAAGATCCGAGATAGTTTTGTAAATATTGATTCAGTGAGTAAGAAATAAATCAGGAAAGGTGGTAAATAAAATGAATAATATGCCAGAATTGAAAATTGGAGTTGTAGCAGTAAGCCGTGATTGTTTTCCGGAAAGTCTGTCTGTGAGCAGAAGAGAAGCTTTGATAAAGGCTTACAAAGAGAAGTATGGTGAGGAAGATATTTACGAATGTCCGGTTTGTATTGTTGAGAGTGAGATTCATATGGTACAGGCATTAGAGGATATTAAGGCGGCAGGATGTAATGCATTGGTCGTATATCTTGGAAACTTCGGACCGGAGATTTCCGAGACACTGCTGGCTAAGCACTTTGACGGACCGAAGATGTTTATCGCGGCAGCCGAGGAGCGGGGCGACAATCTGATCCAGGGACGCGGGGATGCATACTGCGGTATGCTCAATGCCAGCTATAATCTGAAACTGAGAAACGTAAAAGCATATATCCCGGAATATCCGGTTGGAACTGCAGAGGAATGTGCAGACATGATCGCAGAATTCCGTCCGATTGCAAGAGCCGCTGTGGCACTTCAGGATCTGAAAATTATCAGCTTCGGACCACGTCCGCTGAACTTCCTTGCATGTAATGCGCCGATTCAGCAGCTCTATAATCTGGGAGTCGAGATTGAGGAAAATTCTGAGCTGGATTTGTTTGAGTCATTTAACAAACATGCAGGAGATGAAAGAATCCCGGCAGTTATAAAAGAGATGGAAGAAGAGCTGGGTACAGGTAATAAAAAACCGGAAATTCTGGAGAAACTGGCGCAGTATGAGCTTACATTGAAGGATTGGATCGGGGAACACAGAGGTTACCGTAAGTATGTTGCGATCGCAGGCAAATGCTGGCCGGCATTCCAGACACAGTTTGGATTTGTTCCATGTTATGTAAACAGCCGTCTGACGGCACAGGGCATTCCGGTATCCTGTGAGGTTGATATTTACGGAGCATTGAGTGAGTTTATCGGAACTGTTGTAAGCCAGGATGCAGTAACATTGCTTGATATTAACAACAACGTGCCGGCAGATATGTATAAAGAGGAGATCGACGGCAAGTTCCCATATACGCATAAGGACACATTTATGGGATTCCACTGTGGAAATACCGCATCAAGCAAGCTCTCTTCCTGTGAAATGAAGTATCAGCTTATTATGGCGCGTGCTCTTCCAGAAGAGGTGACACAGGGAACTCTGGAAGGAGACATCAAACCGGGCGATATTACATTCTTCCGTCTGCAAAGTACGGCAGATTGTAAACTGCGGGCTTACATTGCGCAGGGTGAGGTGCTTCCGGTGGCGACACGTTCCTTTGGCTCTATTGGAATTTTTGCCATTCCAGAGATGGGAAGATTCTACCGTCACGTATTGATTGAGGGCAATTATCCGCATCATGGGGCTGTTGCATTTGGTAACTACGGCAAGGCATTATTTGAGGTATTTAAGTACATCGGTGTTCCGGTAGAGGAAATCGGATACAATCAGCCGGCAGGGGTAAGATATCCGACAGAGAATCCGTGGAAATAAAAATTTTATAGTACGAAATAGTAAAAAGCAGTTCAAATAATGTGCTCTGTGTCAGTACCGGCATGATTTTCCCTACGAAAGCCTTGCTGTTATTATTGTGAATCTGCTTTTTACTTTTTTGTACATCCAAAGCGCATTGGAAATGCGAAAAGTAAGTTTAGTATAGCGGGGGATTAGATCCAATATTTGATGAAGATAAGTTTTGGTAGATGTGTAAAAAGGAGAAGGTAGAATATGTTATACATAGGTGTTGATTTGGGAACATCGGCAGTGAAACTTTTGCTGATGGATGAAACTGGAAAAATCCATAATATCGTATCACGGGAATATCCGATTGCTTTCCCGCATCCGGGATGGTCGGAACAGAACCCGGCAGACTGGTTTACACAGTCCATGGAAGGCATTAAGGAGCTGACAAGGGATTGTAACAAGGCACAGGTTGCGGGAATCAGTTTCGGCGGACAGATGCATGGGCTTGTGGCTTTGGATGCACAGGATCAGGTGATCCGTCCGGCAATTCTCTGGAATGACGGAAGGACAGCAAAGGAAACGAATTATCTGAATGAAGTGATTGGAAAAGAAACATTGTCAAAATATACGGCAAATATTGCATTTGCGGGATTTACTGCTCCTAAGATCCTGTGGATGAAGGAGAATGAGCCGGAGAATTTTGCACGCATCAGCAAAATTATGCTGCCCAAAGATTACCTGGCATATATGCTGTCAGGCATACACTGTACGGATTATTCCGATGCGTCAGGAATGCTGCTGCTGGACGTAGAGCATAAATGCTGGTCTAAGGAAATGATCGATATCTGCGGCATCAGCAAAGAACAGCTTCCGAAACTGTTTGAAAGTTACGAAGTTGTGGGCACATTGAAGCCGGAGATTGCGGCAGAATTGGGACTTCCTGAAACAGTGAAAGTCATTGCAGGCGCCGGAGATAATGCGGCGGCAGCGGTGGGAACCGGAACGGTCGGCGAGGGCAGATGTAATATTTCGCTGGGAACTTCCGGTACGATCTTCATTTCCAGCAAGAAGTTCGGTGTAGACGATCACAATGCACTGCATTCTTTTGACCATGCGGATGGCAGCTATCATCTGATGGGCTGCATGCTCAGTGCCGCGTCTTGCAATAAGTGGTGGATGGATGAGATCTTAAAGACAAAGGAATATGGAGAGGAACAGAAGAACATTACAAAGCTGGGGGAAAACCATGTATTCTATCTTCCATATCTGATGGGTGAGCGTTCTCCGCATAATGATCCGAAGGCGAGAGCGATATTTACCGGAATGACTATGGACACAACAAGAGAAGATATGACACAGGCAGTGCTGGAAGGCGTGGCATTCGGGTTAAGAGATTCTCTGGAAGTGGCAAGAAGTCTCGGAATCAAGATCGAGCGCACGAAAATCTGCGGCGGCGGAGCGAAAAGTCCTCTGTGGAAGAAAATCATTGCAAATGTGATGAATCTGAAAGTAGATATCATCGAAAGTGAGGAAGGTCCGGGATACGGTGGTGCTATACTGGCGGCTGTGGGCTGCGGTGAATTTGTAAGTGTGGAAGAGGCAGCCAAGAAACTGGTGAAGGTGATAGATACGGTAGAACCGGAGCCGGAACTGGCGGCGAAGTATGAAGAACGATACCAGCAGTTCAAAAAGATTTATCCGGCAATGAAGGAATTGTTTCAGGAAATGTAAGCGGGTTTTGGGCAGAAGATTAGAACGAAGAAGGAATTATCCGACGGATCCATTTTTTTGGTAGAAATTGCAGAGTGGATTTAGAGCATATGGTAAAAATAGAGGAAAAATAATGCAGCAGTACAAACATGAATTTATTTCTCCTAATGAGATGCTAGAGGTCTATCTGGATTTCCGCATTGATACTGGGAGTGTAGTCAATAAGCATTTCCATGATTGGATCGAAGTTGTATATTTGATTCATGGAGATTTGGAGTTTCAGGATAATAATGAAGTGCGGCATTTAAAAGGAGGCGAATTTGTCGTTGTAAATCCTATGAGCATTCATTCTACAAAGTGTATGCATGGTAATACCGCAATTCTGCTTCAGATTCCGATTTCTTTTTTAGAGAAGCTTGTGCCGGATATCCGCCAGTATGTGTTTGCGGTGGATTACGATTCACAGGATGCAAGAGTGCAGACGAAGCTGCGGGAAATCGGAAGTACACTGCAGAACCTATGGATTGCCTACCAATTCCATGTGGATGGGTATCAGTTCCGGTGTTATAGTCTGATATTTGAGATGATCTACATTCTGATACACTCGTTTTCTTATAAGGTGAACCAAAGGGAAATGTACCGGAATCATAAGAATATGCAGCGGGTTCAGTTTATCATGGAATATGTGGCGAAGCATTATACAGAGCCAATCAGTATTCCGGAGATTGCAAGGGAAATAGGATTAAATGAAATCTATTTTTCGCGTTTTTTTAAGAAAAGTATGGGAATTACTTTCCTTGATTATCTGTATAGAGTGCGTATGGAAAAGATATATACAGATTTGATGAATACAGATTTAAACATACAGGAAATCCGGGAACGGCATGGTTTTTATAATGAAAAGGTATTTCGGCGTATGTTTAAAGAGATGTACGGAGGTTCTCCGAAAGAGGTGAGGAACGGACAGAAAAGTATTTCGGCAGCAGAACAAAATACCTTTTGATCCTGACATTATGTGTATATAGGACAGGTTGATATAAACAATAAAAGTTTGTATCGACCTGTTTTTTGGTTTGGAAAACGACTGTTGCAGCGGCAGGGAAGCAGGTATAATAGAATCATCAAAAGAGCTCATGAAAGAGAAATATATCCGGGTATTAAGTATCAAAAAAGTTTGAATAACAGAAAGTAAGAGGAACAGAAAATGAACATCAAAGGTGTGAATCTGGGAAACTGGCTTGTTTTGGAGAAGTGGATGAGTCCGGCATTATTTGACGGAACAACTGCGGAGGATGAGTATTATCTGCCGCGGCAATTATCAAAGGAAGCATATGAATCAAGAATTAAGGTGCATCGCAGTTCTTATATTACGGAACGTGATTTTGCGGAAATAAAATCTTTTGGAATGAATACTGTCCGCATTCCGGTTCCTTATTTTATCTTCGGAGACTGCCCGCCCTTCATCGGTTGTGCTGAGGAATTGGATAAGGCATTTGCATGGGCGGCAAAATATGGATTACAGGTTTTAATCGACCTGCACACCGTGCCGGGAAGTCAGAATGGATTTGATAATGGGGGATTATCCGGTGTGGTAAAATGGGCGCAGCAGCCGGAGAGTGTGGAATTCACTTTAAAGGTACTGGAAAAACTTGCAGAACGGTATGGATGCCATCAGGCATTGTGGGGAATTGAGATTGTCAATGAACCTCTTCTGGAGGCTGCATGGGATACATTTAACAGTATGGAACGTTATCCGGCAGTAGACCCCGAGATGGCAAAGGGAAGCGCACCGATCACACTTGGATTTTTGAAGGAGTTTTACATAAAAGCATACCGGAGAATGAGAAAGTTTTTACCCGAAGATAAAGCAGTTGTATTTCACGATGGATTTGATATCTTGGCATGGAAAGATTTTATGAGGGAAGAGGAGTTTAAAAATGTCGTTTTGGATACACACCAGTATCTGATGGTTGCAGAAATGGACGGCTGTCAACAGACATTAGAGGCCTATGTGAAATATGTAAAAGAAGTGCTGGAGCCGGTGATTGAAGAGATGGAGCAGTATTTTCCTGTTATCTGCGGAGAGTGGTGCCTGTTTAATTCATTAGCATGCGGTCATGATACTAACGGCGGCCGTTCCGTATTAAACGGGGTAGAAGGAATTACAGAAGAGACATTTACACCGGAAGAAAAGAAGAAGATATATACAACACTTGCAGATGTGCAGCTTGAAGCATGGGCAAAGGGAAGCGGATATTTTTATTGGAATTATAAACTGCTTCTTGATACAGTGAACGATTCAAACTGGATTGGCTGGGATGCATGGGACTTTGGAAAATGCGTGGTACAAGGATGGTTCCCGGTTCAGAAATAGGGTGAAAAGAGAGGATTGAAAAATGGAAGGAAAAAATAAATTAACGTTTGCAAAAGTAGCAGAACGTTTTTCGTATGGATGCGGTGATTTTGGATGTAACATTATATATACGGCAATGTCGGCATTTCTGTTGTTTTATTATACAGATTATGCCGGAGTCAGCGCAGCGGCAGTTGGAACGATCATGCTGGTTTCCAGAGTATTTGACGGTATCAGTGATATTATCATGGGTGTGATCGTGGACAGGACCAAATCCAGATTCGGAAAGGCTAGACCGTGGCTGCTTCGGATGTGTGTACCATTTGCTGTCTCAGGAGTGTTATTGTTTTCAGTTCCGGCAAACTGGGCGTCTGCGCCAAAGCTGGTCTATGTGTTTATAACATACAACTTGGTATCTACGGTGATTTATACAGCAATTAATGTGCCGTATTCTGCATTGAATGCACTGATGACACAAGATCCGTATGAACGGTCTGTGTTGAGTATTTTCCGAAATCTGCTTGCAACAGCAGGAACATTGACAATCAATACATTTACACTTCCTCTGGTAGAAGCATTTGGGGATAATGCGTCTGCGTGGACAAAGACATTTTGTGTCTTTGGAGCAATTGCAGTTGCAGCGTTTTTGATCAATTTCGTTGGTACAAAAGAACGAGTGAAGCCTGCTTTGCAGTCAGACGGGGAAGTCAAAGATGTTCCGTTTAAAGACGGCGTAAAAGCATTGTTCCAGAATAAATACTGGATGATGATGACAGGGATGCTGGCATTGTTCTTTTTGATGTATTCAGTCAACGGCGGCGCGACGGTCTATTATGCAAAGGATATTCTGGGAAATCGGGATTTGGTTGCAACAATCAATGGTATCTTTAATATTGTACAGATTGTTGGAATGTTCTTTATCGCAATGCTTGTAAAAAAGCTTGGCAAGAGAAATGTATTTGCAATCGGTCTTGTTTTGGATATTGTGGGAATGCTGGTTCTGAATTTCTCAAATGGTTCCATGACATTAATCGTTGTATCCAGTGTGATCCGGGGAATTGGTAATTCCTGCGGCGGTGCAACTATGTGGGCGATGGTATCTGACACTATTGATTACGGTGAATGGAAGACGGGATACCGTACAGAGGGACTTGTAAACAGTGCGTGTAGTTTTGGATATAAGATAGGAAACGGTATTGGTTCAGCCTTGCTGGGAGTGATTTTGGAAATCGGCGGTTATGTGGGAGAAGCAATGACACAGACTCCGGAGGCGCTGACATCAATCAAAATCTGTTTTGTATGGATTCCGATCGCTATATATGTGATAGGTTTGTTTATTATGAAGTTCTGGAATCTGGATAAAGAATTTGATGGAATTATTGCGGATTTGCAGGCACGCAAAAAAGAGGCAGTAAAATAAAGGAAAGAAACAGTTGTAAAAATGGCATAATTATGCTGAACATAAAGAAATCAGGAGGGAAAGTAATGATACAAAATCCGATATTACCGGGATTTAATCCCGATCCGTGTATCTGCCGCAAAGGAGATGATTATTATCTGGCAGTTTCCACCTTTGAATGGTTTCCCGGAATTCCGGTTTACCATTCTAAGGACTTGAAGAATTGGGAATTGTATACCCATGTGCTGACGGATGACGAAAGTGTAGATTTAAAGAAGCTGCCGAGTGCAAAGGGCGTCTGGGCGCCTTGCCTGACGTATTGTGAGGAAGAGGAATTGTTCTATGTGGTATACGGTGTGATGAATTCCATGAATGCCAGATATTTTGATGTGGATAATTTTTTGATCACTGCGAAGGATATCAAAGGACCGTGGAGTGAGCCGGTGTATCTGCATTCTTCCGGGTTTGATGCTTCCATTTTACATGATTCAAATGGGAAAAAGTATATTGTCTCACTGGACTGGGAGACGAGGGAGGGGTACGAGAAACCGGGGGCTATCTGTATGGTAGAGTATTCACCGACAAAAAGAGGGATTATCGGATACCCAAAACGCATTTGGCGCGGCGGTACGGACAGAGGATGCATTGAAGCGCCGCACTTGTACAAAAAAGGCGAATACTATTATATTATGTGCGCTGAAGGCGGAACCGGATATAATCATTGTGTAACGATGGGACGGTCTAAAAATGTATGGGGACCGTATGAGAAAGATCCGATGAATCCGATCGTGACAAGTGTCCCGGGAGATTCTTATGAACGGCAGGATCCGGACCATCTGAAACCGAAATATTACAATCCAGAATCAATTTTACAGAAATCAGGACATGGAAGTTATATAGACCTTCCTACCGGGGAGACTTATCTGGTACACCTCTGTTCCAGACCATTCGCGCCGGAACTGCGCTGTACTCTGGGGCGGGAAACTGCGATCCAGAAAATGATGTGGACAGAGGATGGATGGCTTCGTATGGCAGATGGCAGCAATCTGGCGAAAATGGAAGTGCCGGAGACTTCTCTGCCTGAGGTGAAGGCAGAGCCGATACCGGAGCTGGACGATTTTGACGGGGAAGAATTGGGAAACTTCTACTATGCGCCGAGAATTATGCCGCAGAGGTTCGCAGATGTTAAGGCAAGACCGGGATTTGTGCGGATCCGGGGGCAGGAATCCAGAACCTCTCTGAATAAAGTAAGCATATTGGCGCGAAAGCTGACCAGTGTGTATGTGAGAATTACAACAAAGATGGAATTTACACCGGAAGTGCATCAGCACAGTGCGGGGTTGATCATGTACTATGATAATATGAACTATATCAATCTGAGAAAATATTACAGTGAAACACTGGGAGGAAGTGCGCTATCGATCATTCATTTGGAGAATGGAGAAAAGACGGAGTTTTTGAATACGAGAATCCCGGTGGAAGATAAACCGATTTACCTGAGACTTTATGTGGAAGGAAGAAAATCATGGTTTGAATGGAGCTATGATGGAGAGAATTATAATAAAATCGGGCGTGTATTTGATACAACAAAATTTTCTGATGAGTTCTGTAAATACGGCGAATTTACAGGAACGATGGTGGGACTTACCTGTGCAGACCGGGTGAAACATCAGCACTATGCTGATTTTGATTTCTTTGAGTATGCGGCAGATGAAAAGAAAGATGTAGACTAAATATGCAGAAATAGAATTTGATGAGAAACCCTTGAGCAGATGAGGTAAATTACTGGGACTTTATCCATTTCCAGAGGATATAGAAAAGAGGAAGCAGTCCACAGCGGTGGATTCCTTCCTCTTTTGCTGTTCTTGCCTGGTGTTTGACCTATGCTGATTTAAGATGATTCAAAGAAATGTCAGCAAATCCGGATATGATATTTTTCCAGCCAGTAATTTACCTGTAACATATATGCCAGCATTTGAGGTCCAGCCATAAGCTGCCCATACCATGGCTTGCCATAATCAGACGGACTGTCGAGGAAACGCTGCACTTTCTTTGAGTCAAGCAGACTGCGGATCGGTGCATTAGGGGAATCCAGAACTTCTTTCAGCCGATTGCCGAGAAGCAGTTCATAATGTGGGTCGTAGGTTTTCGGGTAGGGACTCTTCTTCCGCCAGAGGACTTCTTTTGGGAGCAATCCTTCGGCAGCATGACGGAGTAAGCCCTTGACGATTCCGTCAGGACATTTCATAGACCATGGGACGTTGAAGACATATTCTACGATCCGGTAGTCTGCAAAAGGAACGCGGGCTTCCAGACCATTGTACATACTGGTTCGGTCCATTCTGTCCAGAAGGGTAACCATAAACCAGCGGAGATTCAGGTAAGCAATTTCCCGGCGGCGTTTTTCTTCAGGGGAATCTTCTGAAAGTCTCGGAGTTTCTGAGATTGTTTTTTCGTATGCGGCGCGGGCATAGTCTTCCATATGAAGTTCCTGAATCAGATTGTCGCAAAGCAGAGCCTGCCGTGGTTTCATGTCAGGGGACCATGGAAATGCATTTGTTTCAAATGCCTCTTTTTTATGAAACCACGGATAACCTCCAAAGATTTCATCTGCACATTCTCCGGTCAGGGCAACGGTGTTGAATTCTTTTACCTGAGAACAGAAATACAACATGGAAGATTCTACATCCGCCATTCCCGGCAGGTCCCGGGCGTCTACTGCTTTGTACAAACAGTCGATCTGGTCTTGACTGGAGCATTCCAGAAAGCGGTGGTTTGTGCCGAGAGTATCAGCCATCTGTTCCACAAAAGGACGGTCCTGACTGGGCTGGAACGCATTGGACTTGAAATATTTATCATTATTGATAAAGTCAAATGAAAAAGTATCTAAAGTTTTCCCTTCTTTTTTTAATTCCTCTGCACAAACTGCGGTGACGATACTGCTGTCCACACCGCCGGATAAAAATGTACTGATGGGAACATCGGAGATCATCTGACGCTTGATGGAATCTGTAAGAAGCCATTTGGTTTTCTCAATTGTTTCTTCAAAGGAATCGGTGTGAGGGTGACTTTCTAACTTCCAATAAAATTCTTTTTTACAGGAAGTACGGTCGAAGGTGATATGTTCTCCAGGAAGTACTTCCAGAATATTTTGAAAGACACCTTTTCCGTAGGTTTTTGCCGGACCGAGTGCAAAGATTTCGCAAAGACCTCCTCTGTCAATGACCGGAGTGACGCCGGGGTGGGCGAATAGTCCTTTAATTTCCGAGGCAAAAACCAGAGTTTTATCCTGCATTGTATAGAAGAGTGGTTTGATTCCGAGTCTGTCGCGGAAGAGGTGCAGTTCTTTTTGGGCATCGTCCCACAGGGCGAGGGCGAAGATGCCGTTTAATTTCTTGATATAGTCCGGACCGTAACGCAGGAATCCGGCAAGGATCACCTCTGTATCGCTGGTTGTCTGAAAAGTTTCGTTTTCCAGCAGCAGTTCTGCTTTCAGCTCCGCCATGTTGTAAATTTCCCCATTGTAAGCGATGATACAGGTGCGCCCGTTTCGGGTACGCTGCATGGGCTGATGTCCGGTAACAAGGTCGATGATATTTAACCGGACCTGAGCAAGACCGCAGAGGTCAGAGAGGTAAATTCCCTCATCGTCTGGACCGCGCCGTTTCTGGACGTGATTCATGGCTTTCAGAATGAGTCTGTAGTGAGGTTCTTCTTTTGTGTAATCAGTAAACGGATTGAAGAATCCGGCGATTCCGCACATAGGCAGTTCTCCTTTTCACAGATTTATAAAAATGATACACGGGTATCAAGGTCATACTGCTTCGTGCAAGAATGAAGCAGTATGACCTTTTTGACTCCGGTATTAGCAGATGATTGGCTGAAGCTGTTGTCCTTCAAGGGCGGATTCCAGTGACGGGATAAGCAGTTCGGTATGTGCGATCATAGAATTAGGTTTCTTTTCCGGATTATCCTGTCCGAAAGGAATGAAGTAAATGTTTTTGGAGTTTAAAAGCAGACCGATGTTTTTCATATTCATTCCCAATGCGTCATTTGTGGACAAAGACAAAAGCAAGGGTCTGTTATTTCGCAAATGTGCCTTTGCTGCCATCAAAACGGGGGAGTCTGTAATTCCGTTTGCCAGTTTGGCAAGAGTGTTGCCTGTGCACGGCAGAATGACGAGAATATCCAAAAGTGCTTTTGGACCAATCGGCTCCGCTTCAGCAATAGTCATCATCGGTTTGATCCCGGTGATTTCTTCAGCTTTCTTTACAAAATCATTTGCTTCTCCAAAGCGGCTGTCGATGGAGGCAGAGGCATTGGAGAAAATAGTCTGAATATAAGCGCCCTCATCGGCTAGCTTCTGGAGCTCCTGAAAGACTTTTTCATAGGTACAGAAGGAGCCGGTAAGAGCGACTCCGATGTGTTTTCCTTTTAAAGACAAGATGATTCACTCCTTTTATGATTTTAATGAATGGGTTGGTAACAGTTCAGCTTTCGGCTTCCTGTTACAGGCATCAAGCCATGCAAAACCACTTCGTGGTGGCTTGATGCATCTCTACCTATACGTTATTTCACGGACTTTGCAGCCAGTGCAAAGTCCTGGGCTGAACTGTTACATGGGTTGAGCGTTGCGCCTCGATGATTTCCCTGAGAATATGGGCGGAAGCAGCGGGGGCATACTTGCCGGGAAGACTCAGGCAATGTGCTGCTGTAATGCCGAGGTGATTTGCTGCAGCAAAATCTACTCCGCCGGGAGCCGAGGCAATATCGATGATCAGAACGGTGTGTTTCATTCGCCGCAAAATATCATTTGTAAGAACCTGGGCGGGAATTGTATTGAAAACAAAATCGAAATTCCCCACATAATCCGGCAGCTTTTTTAAGTGGATGCAGCCATCCGCAACGATAGAAGCGCGGGCGGCTTCTGTGGGTTCGTTAGTGCAGACTGTGACATTGCAGAACATTCCTTTCAAATAGGACACGAGCGTACGGCCGCATCTGCCGAAACCGAGAACGGCGCAGCAGCTTTTATGAAGATTAAAAGGACTGCGTGTGATCGCTTCACAGACGGCACCCTCTGCTGCGGCAATACTGTTGCGGACAGCAAGGGATTCATCATCCAGATAGTCAAAGACAGTGACACCCCTCTCTTCTGCGGCTTTGCGGAAATCGTCTGGAATCTGCCCGGCAAACAGTGTCTGTCCGGAATGCAGCAGCTCTAAAAGTGCAGAAGAGGAAAAATGGTGTCTCGGATCCGAAGAAATCATATCGGAATCCTTTTTTATAAAGGGAATCGGACAGGCAATACAATTGGAATGCAGACAGGCCTCATTTAGCGAATCAGCAGCATGAACAACAGATGCATCAGAACAGTTTCTTTCGTTAGGAAGTGCGGGTAAAGCATAATGACAGACCTTGTTCTGATGATGAGAGAGTTCTTCGGTAAGCCAGACCTGACGCATATCACCGCCCAATACGGCGTAATCGTAGTGTGGGTATTCCATAATCACTCCTGTGGGAAGAACATTTTAATTTATTATATGTGGATATAGGAAAATGTGTAATCTTTCAGTATTAGTTTTTATGGTAGTACTGTTCACACCCGGACCGTGCACCATGCTGCACGGTCGCGGATCAGTACGGTATCGGGGCTGGAATCCGGTCTCTTGCCGTAAGGCAACTTTAAATAGACCGGATTCGTTGCTGGTTACTGTTCACGGTCGAAATGCGCATAAACTGTGCATTTACGACCCAATACAGTGAAGTTTACAAGCATTTGTGCCTCGCCGCAGGCGACATTAAATGCACAAATGCGGTTACTGTGAACAGCAGCAGGCTGCGAACAGTAACGATTATTGGATTTTTAGTTCGGATTGTGCTAATATTATCTGGGAATAAAATGAATACAATAGAAAAGAGTAATTGAAATGTCTGAGAACTTGATTTTTAGTTTAAACGCAACTGTTCCGGTATTTCTGATGATGGTGCTGGGAATGTTGTTTCGGAAAATTGGCTGGATAGACGAAGTATTTGCCGGAAAAATGAATAAATTTGTATTCATGGTGCCGTTGCCGGTACTTGTGTTTGAAGATTTGGCGACTGTAAAATTTGAAGAGGTGTGGGACACAAGATTTGTGTTGTTCTGCTTTGTGGTGACTTTAATTAGTATCGGGATTGCAGCTGTGGTTTCCTGTCTGTTGAAGGACCGTACTTTACGGGGAGAATTTATTCAAGTATCCTACCGCAGCAGTGCAGCGATTCTGGGGGTCGCTCTGATCCAAAATATTTACGGGGATTCAGGGATGGCGCCGCTGATGATGATTGGAAGTGTGCCGCTTTATAATATAATGGCGGTGGTAGTATTGTCGCTTTTTCATCCAAAGAGCAGGGGCATAGATACTGCATCTATCAAGAAAACGCTTAACAGTATTGTGACAAATCCGATTATTATTGCGATTGCTGCGGGACTTCTATGGTCGGCGCTACGTATTCCGATGCCGCCTATTTTGGAAAAGACCGTATCGAGTATCGGCGGTATAGCAACCCCACTGGGGCTGATGGCAATGGGGGCAGCTTTCGATCTGTCAAAAGCATTTGCAAAAGCAAAGCCTGCGGCGGCAGCGGCATTTATTAAACTGATCGGGTTTTGTGCGGTATTTCTGCCTTTGGCAGTTATGCTGGGGTTCAGGGATTCGGAACTGGCGGCAGTTCTGGTTATGCTTGGTTCTGCAACGACCGTAAGCTGTTTTGTGATGGCAAAGAATATGGGGCATGACGGCGTGCTGACATCCAGTGTAGTGATGCTGACAACATTGTTCAGTGGGTTTACTTTGACTGGATGGATATATATATTGAGAAGTTTTTCATTGATCTGATGTGGTGATACCAGGGCAAAAGGTGCCAAACAGCAGCAAACTGTGAACAGTAATCTGTAAAGAACGTTTGATGGAAAAACAAAAAATTTGGAATAGAATATTTTTAAAAACAAATGTATAATGAAGTAATAGGAGTTCTTTAAGAAGAACTGGAAAAATATTTTACTGATTATGATCTAATAGAAAGGGGAATTGTAATGGATGTCCGGGAAATGAGAAATGAAGTGCTTGGCGTAAGAGTTGTGAAGGCGCTGGAGTCAAGAAATATGGAGGCCTATTATGTGAAGACGAAAGAAGAAGCTCTTAAAAAGGCATTGGAATTGATTCCGGAGGGAAGCTCCGTCAGTTGGGGCGGGACGATGTCTGCACAGGAGATTGGACTGACAAAGGCTCTTCATGAGGGAAAATATACGGTATATGACAGGGAAACTAAGGAAACCCGTGAAGAGAAAGAAGAAATTGCACATCAGGCGTTAAATTGTGATTTTTATCTCGGAAGTACGAATGCTATAACTGAAGACGGCGTGATGATTAATGTGGATGGAAATGCCAACCGTGTTGCTGCATTTGCATATGGACCGAAGAATGTCCTTTTGATCGTAGGGATGAATAAGGTTGTAAAGACAGAGGAAGACGCTATGAGCCGCGCAAGAAATGAGGCTGCTCCGATCAATGCACAAAGATTTGGAATTGATACGCCTTGTGTTCAGAATGGAACATGCTTTAACTGCAGAAAACCGGAGTGTATCTGCTGTCAGATTCTGATCACCCGCTATTCCAGGGTGGCGAAGCGTACAAAAGTTATTCTTGTGGATGAGAATCTGGGATTTTAAAATTAGATTAAAGTACATACCGGGATGCCCGGATGGGTATACTTTATCGGATAAAGTCCGCCCGCCGTAGGCGTGAATTACGGGATGCCCGGATGAGTATACTATATGGGATTTAACTGAAAGTGAGTAGTTTGCTATATGAGTTTGGACTATGAGAATAATCGGGCAAAGTCTGGTCCCCCGCTTAAAAAGAAGAAGTCATCGGTATCGGGGACAGGACAGAGAAAGAACGGAAATGTGAAGGAAGGAAAGGTACATACTGAGAACAGAAAGAAATCCGGAAAGCGGAGGCGTAAAAATAAAAAAACAGATATTGTTTATATGACAGTCTTTGCGGCTGCGGTCTGTGTATTTGTCTTTTCTTTATATCAGCTTGTAATGATGCTGGCGCCGTATTATTTCGGGGGACAGGAATATGAAGATGTTAAGAAGCTTGCGATTACTGTAGACGAAGATGATGAAGATGTATTCAAAGTGAACTTTGATGCTTTGATGGCAGAAAATCCGGATACTATTGCATGGCTGCGTTTTGAAGAGCCGGCAGTAATCAATTACCCGGTAGTAAAGAGTGCAGATAATGAAGAATATCTGACCAGAACATTTTCAGCAAATGATAATAAACTGGGCGCCATTTTTATGGATAAAAGAAGTAATTCGAGCTTTACAGACCGCAATACCATTATCTATGGACATAATATGAAGGTGGGCGGTGAGATGTTTTCCCAGCTGAATGAATATGCTTCAGAGGAATTCTGTAAGCAGCACCCGTATTTCTATATTTATACACCGGATGGCGCGGCACGTACATACCAGATATTTTCTGCTGCAGTGGTAAAAGATGTGGCGGAGAATTATAAGATGACGTTTGCGACGGAGGAAGAATATATGAATTATCTTCAGATGTGTAAGGATACATCAAACTATCAGGTGGATGTGAATCTGGATGCGGCATCGAAGGTTGTCAGTTTGTCAACTTGTACGAATGTGAATGATGATGAACGCTTTTTGCTGCAGGGGGTTTTGATCAGCGAAGAGGATAATCAGTAATATAGAGTCAGGAGCAATAGCTCAGCGTAGGATTTTGCACTTGCTGCAAAGTCCGTAAGAAAGCATGATGAGAGAAAGAATCCGCTCTTTCACCGCAGGTGAACTTTGTATAGGGCGGATTCTGTAACAGTTCAGCCGGAAAGCTGAATTGTTACAGTCAGGAGGTGTAAGATGGCAGATCGTTTTGACATAGGAGATATTATTAAAATGAAAAAACCCCATCCCTGTGGAAGTCATGAGTGGGAAGTACTGAGGGTTGGGGCAGACTTCCGCTTGAAGTGTGCTGGCTGCGGACACCAGATCATGGTGCCGAGGAAGCTGGTAGAGAAAAACACACGGGAGATTAAAAAAAGCACTTGAAACAGCCGGAAAATTATGCTATCATAAATACTCGTGACATACTCGTTGGATGATAAAGATTCAGTGGGAGTTTACATTCCTTGTTTCCGGAGCAGACCGGGAGCCAGAGACCAAAAGGAGGTGCGAGACATGAACAAGTATGAATTAGCTGTTGTTGTCAGCGCAAAAATCGAAGATGACGCAAGAGCAGAAGTAATCGAAAAAGTGAAAGCATTAGTAACACGTTTCGGTGGAAATGTGACTGACGTCGATGAATGGGGCAAGAAGAGACTTGCTTACGAAATTCAGAAGATGAACGAGGGATATTACTACTTCATCCACTTCGATGCTGAGACTACTGTTCCTGGCGAAGTGGAACAGCGTATCCGTATTATGGATAACGTTCTCAGATATTTATGCGTGAAACAGGAAGCATAAAAGAAAGAGGTATTTATGAATAAAGTAGTTTTGGTGGGTCGCTTAACAAGAGACCCGGAAGTTAGATATTCACAGGGCGACAGTTCTACAGCAGTCGCAAGATATACGGTAGCAGTTGACCGCAGATTCAAGAGAGACAACGAGCCGACAGCAGATTTTATTCCGTGTGTTGTATTCGGACGTTCCGCTGAGTTTGCAGAGAAGTATTTCCGTCAGGGAATGAGAGTATCTGTTTCGGGACGTATTCAGACAGGAAGCTACACCAACAAAGATGGTGTGCGTGTGTACACAACGGATATTATTGTTGAAGAGCAGGAATTTGCTGAGAGCCGGGCAGAAAGCGAGGCTAACAGAGGTTCAGGCTCTTTCCAGTATTCTGCTCCGAGTCAGGCTCCGGCGCCGAGTATTGATGCAGGTGATGGGTTCATGAATATTCCGGATGGAATTGATGAGGAATTACCGTTTAACTAACTTCCAGATGCATTGATTAAAGCAGGAGGTAAATAGCAATGGCTTTTGAAAAAGGAAGCAGACCAGAGGGCGGATTCAAGAGAAGAGGTCCGGCACGCAGAAGAAAAAAAGTGTGTGTATTCTGTGGTAAAGAGAATAACGAGATTGATTATAAAGATGTAGCAAAGCTGAAAAAGTATGTTTCTGAAAGAGGAAAAATCCTTCCGAGAAGAATTACAGGCAACTGTGCAAAACATCAGAGAGCTTTGACAGTAGCAATCAAGAGAGCAAGACATATTGCTCTTATGCCATACGTTCAGGATTAATTATTACTTTTCACACCCTGTGGGTGTTCCAGTAACAGTATCCAGCCTATTTTAAGTCGCCTTCGGCGAGGGGCTGGATATATCGCTGTCATCACTTCATTGGTCGGACACCTTGCGGCGCAGTGCGCAGCCCGGATGTGAACTGTAACGAAATCGGTACTGTTCACAGTCGAAATGCGCATAAACTGCGCATTTACGACCTAATACAGCGAAGTTTACAAGCATTTGTGCCTC
>NZ_CALPDG010000017.1 GCF_943193195.1 Mediterraneibacter agrestimuris
TAGTTATCGTTGCGTTTCACTAACTTAGAACTATCGTAACCAAGGCTTTCAAGGTAAGCAAAAACATTGTCTTCATTATTGATGTTTCTATGAATTTGCTCGGATTTGTTCTTCTGATATTATACATATCGAAGATAGTGTATTTAATTGTCGGGTGCTTCATATTAGGTATTGGTGTTTGGCTTGAGATGTTAGCAGATGTTGTAATGCTGCCGGGTGAATTATAAAGGAGATGCTGCAAACTCCATAAAAATGCGTGATGGGAAAAAATATAAATTTCAGAACATATGCACTTTGTTTGTTTTACAGGATGTGTTAAAATAACAAAAAAGGATTAGAAAAGAATGAATACATTCACTATGGTAAGAATTCAACAGGGGCAGCCGGTTGGGTAAATAAAAATATTGTAAATGTGACATCGAGAAAGTTTTATATCAATTGCGAAAGAAGAGAGCATCAGGCTATGAAGCAAAAGAGGAAATATAAGAGGCAAAAAAGCAATCGAAAATGGAAAGAAATGTTCAGGTTTTTGGATGGTTTAGATAGGAGACAGAGATTATTTGTTAAAATCGGATTTGGGATTTTACTGATTTTACTGGTTGTACTATTGATTTTTCGGTGCACAAGGGAGAGAACAAACACGAGTAATCTAGATGTGGATGCAACAGAACCGGAGATTGATGTGCAGCTTTTGGATATCAATGAGTATTCCAGACCGGGAACGGAATCGGATCCAATTACTGGAATTGTGATTCACTATACGGCTAATCCGGAAAGTACAGCGCAGGACAACAGGGATTATTTCAACAGTCTTCAGGATGGACATGGAGATTATATCAGCAGTCACTTTGTAGTTGGTCTGGAAGGGGAAATTGTGCAGTGTGTTCCTACATGGGAGATCGCTTACGCATCTAATGAGCGGAATCACGACACTATTTCCATTGAGTGCTGCCACGTAGACGAAACAGGGAAGTTTAATAAGGAAACGTATATTTCTATGGTAAAACTGACGGCATTCTTATGCGATAAATATAATCTGACTACAGAAGCCGTTATTCGTCATTATGATGTAACGGGTAAGAACTGTCCGAAGTATTTTGTGGAAGATGAAGAGGCATGGAAATTGTTTAAGGCAGATGTGGACGCAGCGCTGAAGAAGACGAAAAAGTAAAAGGAGCAGATTGTCTGCTGGTATGATATTATAATGTTTGGATAAAGTATTGGGAAGTTACATAGACACGTGATTGAAATGTTGTTATAATAAAGCCTGATATTTAATTAATGAAATGACTGAGGAACAGGATGGCAGAATTTGGAATGGATAATAATATTGTATTAATTGGTTTTATGGGAGCAGGAAAATCAACGGTTTCTGAATATCTGAAGGATACATATGGTATGGATGTAGTAGAGATGGATCAGGTCATTGCAGAGAGAGTGGGTATGTCGATTCCTGATATTTTTGAAATTCATGGGGAAGAATATTTCCGCAATCTGGAAACTGGGCTTCTGAAGGAATTACAGAGCAGAAAGAATACCGTCATTTCCTGCGGCGGCGGAGCTGCCCTGAGGGAAGAAAATGTTGTGGAAATGAAGAAGAACGGACGTGTTGTCTTTTTGACTGCCGCACCGGAAACCGTGTATGAAAGAGTCAAAGGCAGTGATGAACGGCCGATTTTAAATGGCAATAAAAATGTGAATTATATTGCTAAATTGATGGAGAAGCGCAGAGCAAAATATGAAGCGGCAGCTGATGTTCTTGTTGCGACAGACGGCAGGGACGTACAGAGTATTTGCGAAGAGATTATGAAGAAAGTGACGGAGTAGAGAATTTATGTTTTTAGAGAGATTTTTTCCGGATGAGTATGTGGCTTCTACCTATGTCATCCCATTTGAAAAACTGTATGAAGATGGATATCGGGGAGTGGTCTTCGATATTGATAATACTCTTGTGCCGCATGGAGAGCCGGCAGATGAGCGTGCAAAAAAATTATTTTTACGTCTGAAGAAAATCGGTTTTGAGTCATGTCTGATTTCCAATAATCAAGAACCGCGTGTAAAGATGTTTAACGAAGAGATACAGACAAGGTATATTTTCAATGCGCATAAACCATCCACCAGGAATTATGTCCGTGCGATGGAGCAGATGGGAACGGATCAATCCAATACCGTATTTGTAGGTGATCAGCTTTTTACAGATGTGTGGGGAGCAAAACGTGCGGGGATCCATAATATACTTGTGAAACCGATTCATCCGAAAGAGGAGATCCAGATCGTGCTGAAACGGTATTTGGAGCGGATAGTTCTTCATTTTTATAAAAAGCAACAGAAAAAATAAATGTTACTTTGAGCACCGTAGGTGTGAAAAGTAACAAATAAATTATAGAAACTGGACAAGCATATAAAAAAAGGTTGAAAAAAGCTGGGATTTATTATAGAATTATAGTCAGTTCAGAAGTTACGCGCTAGAAGTGCGCGGTTGAAGGAGGATTTACAAATGATCGCAGCAGGTGAATTTAAGAACGGCGTGACCGTTGAGATTGATGGAAATATTTATCAGATACTGGAATTCCAGCATGTAAAACCGGGAAAAGGTGCAGCTTTTGTCAGAACAAAGTTAAAAAATATCATTAGCGGCGGAGCAGTGGAGAAGACATTCCGTCCGACGGAAAAGTTCCCGAAGGCACACATTGACAGAAAAGAGATGCAGTACCTGTATCAGGACGGAGACTTGTATAACTTTATGGATGTGGAAACTTATGACCAGATTGCTTTGAATGCAGAGGTTGTAGGAGATGCACTGAAGTTCGTAAAGGAGAACGAGAGTGTTAAGATCTGTTCTCACAAGGGCAATGTATTTTCTGTAGAACCTCCGTTGTTCGTAGAGCTGGCAATCACGGAGACAGAACCGGGATTCAAGGGAGATACTGCACAGGGAGCTACTAAGCCGGCAACTGTGGAGACAGGCGCTGTTGTTATGGTTCCATTGTTTGTAGAGACAGGTGATGTACTGAAGATCGATACACGTACAGGAGAGTATTTGTCCAGAGTATAATTTGGGATAGCGATAATTTAAAATTGAACATTAAAGGGAGTCCGGTGAATTCAGGACTCCTTTTTAGATTATTTAGAATAGAGTTGCTGCATCATTTTGTTGCAATTAGAAATATCTGTTGCAAGGCATGCAACGGTCGGTTATAATCAATTCACATAATATTTTCCAAATCAATTTATCTTGGTACATTTCGTACCACATTTCTCATTTTAATTTTAGACGGACGTGCGAAAGAGAAAGGAGTTATATGGATTATCAGAAATTTTTGTGCGTAGTAGAAAAGAAAATGAACCAAAGACTGAAAGGGGGGATTACAGCAAGTATTCATATTGCCGTGAAAAATAACGGTAAGATTAAGAAGGGAATTATGGTAGAAAATCCCCAAATAAATATTTCACCGACAATCTATCTTGAAGAATTTTATGAGCGTTTCCAAAAAGGGGAATCACTGGAGAGAATCATCAGTGATTTGATTGATTTTTATGAAGCTGTGAAATATGAGGAATCATGGGATACATCGAAGGTGGAACGTTATGAAGCAGTTCAGGATAAGATTGTATTTAAAATCATCCATACGGAGGAAAACAAGAACCTGCTGAAGGAAATACCACACATCGATGTACTTGATCTAAGTGTTGTTTTTTACGTGCTTCTTGAGGCGAAAAGGAATGGAACAGCAACGATGATGATTCGCAATGAGCACTTGGAAATATGGGGGATGGAGGAGAAAGAACTATTTCCGCTTGCATGTAAAAATGCACAGAGGATTTTGCCGGCGAGACTGTTTATGATGAAGGAGATTGTGGAAGAAATCTTGAATCCAGAATTTGAAGAACCACAAAATGTGCTGGATTTGCCAGAACTGTTTAAAAGAGGACAGATTTGGCAAGATGAAAAACCAGAAGAATTATCAAAAGAAACAGTGGAAATGGCGGTGGATAAGAGCAGGACACAGGACGGTAATGGAAAAGAAAATGATGATGATGAGGGCAGACCGGATGTTATGTTTGTTTTGACTAATCCTTGCCGGAACTATGGGGCAGCTTGTTTGCTATATCCTGATATCATGGATATGATCGGGATGATGATGGGAGAAAGTTTTTATATTTTACCGAGCAGTATTCATGAGTTGATCCTGGTACCCCAGTCTAAAGGATTGGAGAAGACAGAAATGGAAGAACTTGTGAAAGAAGTCAATGAAACACAGGTCAAAGACGAAGATCAGCTTAGTGAGCATGTATATTTTTATGACAGGAATATGAAAGGATTGTTTATTTTGTAAGAGAACTAAGGACTCTGCTTTTAAGTTATATGCTGAAATTAGGTTTTGCATGGCTTGATGCCTGTAACAGGAAGCCGAAGGCTGAACTGTTACGAATAAAGGGCTGTTATTGTTAATTCACTCTTTACATTTCGTGTGAATTGTGTTAGCATAATTAATGCGTTCGATAATAGAAACTTTTCGGATGCGTTAATTATACGTCTGTAGCTCAGTGGATAGAGCACTGCCCTCCGGAGGCAGGTGCGGCGGTTCGATCCCGCCCAGACGTGATTTTTTATAACTATTCAGTCAGGTATAGCCCTAGGCTGGATAGTTTTTTTATGATATAGGAATTCTCTTCCTTATATCATAAAAAACTATGGGGTGTGCATTCGCTACAAGACCTGTCTGTTTAGTTTTTTTCAGCAATGATTTTGGCAGCCAATTCACTGTTAAATTTTCCTTCTCTCAGCATTTCAATTTCGTATTTGTAAGGTGCATAGGATTTCTTTTTGTTTACAGGGTCCGGAATATAAGGTGTTTCCAGAATCTTAGGAACATGTTCAAAATCTTTGTGATGAACGATATATGATAATACATCAAAACCGATTTCTCCAAAACCGAGGTTGGCATGTCTGTCTTTTGCAGAACCTATCGGGTTCTTACTGTCGTTAATATGGAAGACAGCAATCTGTTCCTTGCCGAGAATTTTATCAAAATCAGCGATCACATCATCAAAGTGATTTACAATATCATAACCACTATCGTTTGTGTGACAGGTGTCGAAGCAGATACGAAGTTTTTCACTGCATTTTACTCCCTCATAAATCCGTGCCAGTTCTTCAAAGGAACGACCGATTTCAGAACCTTTTCCTGCCATTGTCTCCAACGCGATACAGCAGTCTGTATCCGGTGTAAGGACTTCGTTCAACCCCTTGATGATCTGTGAGGTTCCGATATCCACCCCTGCTCCAACATGGGCTCCCGGGTGGAGAATCAGTGTATGACTGCCACAGGCAATGGTACGTTCGATTTCCTTTGCCAGAAATTTTACTGCCAATTCAAAAGTCTCGGGCTTTACGGAATTTCCAAGATTGATAATATAAGGAGCATGAACGATGATTTCGTCGATACCGTGTTTTTTCATATACTCCCATGCCGGAGCGATGTTCAGTTCACTGATATCCTTTCGTCTGGTGTTCTGGGGTGCGCCTGTATAGAACATAAATGTATTTGCACCGTAGGATACAGCTTCTTTTGCGGAACCAAGCAGCATTTCTTTTCCGCTCATTCCAACATGTGAACCAATTTTCATAATCAATACCTTTCTTTTTTACAGCGTAACAGTGTTACAATACTATGAAGTTACTGGTTATTGTGCACAGTAACAACTACTTGCTAGAATTGATTATAAATGATAAAATAGCAAAGGAAAAGTTAAAATTTTAAAAATTAGAAATACGGAGAGTGAACAAACGTGAAAACATTGTTGAATCTGATAACAAAAGAGATGGAACAGGCATTTCAGGCGGCTGATTATGACATTTCCTATGCAAAGGTAAATTTATCTAACCGCCCGGATTTGTGTGAATACCAGTGTAACGGTGCAATGGCGGCAGCCAAGACGTACCGAAAAGCTCCGATCATGATAGCAAATGATGTTGTATCATATTTGCAGAACAGCCAGTGTTTTGATATGGTAGAAGCGGTTAATCCTGGATTTATTAATTTGAAAGTAAAGCCATCCTTTGTAGCAGATTTCTTAAATGAGATGGCAAAGGATGAACATCTGGGAGTAGAGACAGCAGGGCAGCCGAAAACTATCATGATTGATTACGGCGGACCGAATGTAGCGAAACCGCTGCACGTAGGGCATCTGCGCTCTGCGATTATCGGAGAGAGTATAAAGAGAATTTTGCGTTATAAAGGACATCAGGTGACCGGAGATATTCATCTGGGAGACTGGGGATATCAGATGGGACTGATTATTACAGAATTGAAGAAGCGTCAGCCGGATCTTCCGTATTTTAATGAAACTTTTGACCGAGAATATCCGAAGGAGGCTCCATTTACGATTGGGGAACTGGAAGAAATCTATCCGACTGCAAGCGCTTATGCCAAGGAGAATGAAGATTACCGCGAAGAAGCGCTGCAGGCAACCTTCCAGCTACAGAATGGACGCCGGGGGTATCGTGCTGTCTGGAAACACATTATGCAGGTGTCTGTTGAGGATTTGAAGAAAAATTATAAGAATTTGAACGTGGACTTTGATCTCTGGAAGGGTGAGGCAGATGCTCAGAAGTATATTCCAGATATGGTGAAAATGCTGAAAGACGAGGGTTTTGCTCATTATGACCAAGGAGCTCTTGTAGTTGATGTACAGGAAGAAACAGATAAGAAAGAAGTGCCGCCATGTATGATTTTGAAATCTGACGGAGCAGCACTTTATGATACGACTGATCTTGCAACACTGGTGGAACGGGAAGAACTGTATAAACCGGATGAAATCATTTATGTTGTAGACAAGCGTCAGGAACTTCACTTTGTACAGGTATTCCGCTGTGCCAAGAAGACCGGTATTGTGCGTCCGGAAACAGAGCTGACATTCCTCGGATTCGGGACTATGAATGGTAAAGACGGGAAACCGTTCAAGACAAGAGAAGGCGGTGTCATGCGTCTGGAAAATCTGATTCGCGAGATTGATGAAGAGATGCTCAAGAAGATTATGGAAAATCGTACTGTGACAGAAGAAGAGGCGAAGAAGACCGCAGAAACTGTCGGACTCGCAGCGATAAAATATGGCGATCTGTCCAATCAGGCGTCGAAAGATTATATTTTTGATGTGGACAGGTTTACCTCTTTCGAGGGCAATACCGGACCATATATCCTGTATACAATTGTGCGGATTAAGTCCATTTTGAATAAATACCAAGAGACAGGAGCATCTTTGGATAATCTTCAGATTAAAGAAGCGGAAAGTGAATTTGAGAAGGCGCTGATGCTGGAGACAGCGAAGTTTAACGATATGTTGGATGTAGTTTGTGAGGAAATTGCACCACATAAGATTTGTGCGTATATTTATGATACGGCAAATGCGTTTAACAAGTTTTATCATGAGACAAAGATTCTTTCCGAAGAAAACGAAGATAAACGTAAAGGATATATCGCCCTTCTGAAACTGACGAAAGAAGTGCTGGAGACATGTATTGAGCTGCTTGGATTTGAAGCCCCTGAGAGGATGTAACATGACGGAAAGGTTATTTTATGAAGATAGTTATATAGACACATTTCAGGCGGCAGTATTAGAATGTCAGCCGGATGGAGAGCAATACCGTGTGGTATTGGATAAGACGGCATTTTTCCCGGAGGGAGGCGGACAGTATTCAGATACCGGAGTACTGGGAACTGCAAAGGTTGTTGATGTGCAGGAAAAAGGCGGTGTTATATATCATATGACAGAGGAGGCGATTCCTCTGGGAGCATGCGTGACAGGAAGGATCGATTGGCAGCAGCGTTTTATGAAAATGCAGCAGCATACAGGGGAACATATTGTATCTGGTCTGGTACATACAGCATTTGGATACAACAATGTTGGTTTCCATCTGGGAAGCATGGACTGTACGATGGATTTCAATGGAGAGATTACAAAAGAAGAATTGCTGGAAATTGAACAAAAGGCAAACGAAATTCTTGTACGGAATCTGGAGGTACAGGTGACTTATCCGTCAAAAGATGAGTTGGAATCGTTGGAATACCGCAGTAAGATTGAAATTGAAGGACAGGTGCGCATCGTGACTATTCCAGGCTGTGATGTCTGTGCCTGTTGTGCGCCGCATGTAAGGTGCACCGGAGAAATTGGGCAGATCAAGCTGACTAATGTGCAGCGTTATAAAGGCGGCGTACGGGTCACGATGTTGTGTGGATTCCGTGCATTGGCAGATTATAATCGGAAATTACAGGCAGCGAGACGGATTTCTGCTGCATTGTGTGCAAAGGAAGATGAGACGGCAGAAGCGGTGGTACATTTACAAGAAGAGTGCACAGACTTGAAACGGACGATAGGACGTCTGCAAAGAGAACTGCTAGGATATAAGGTAAAAGAAGTGCCGCCTGAGGAAGAGGCAGTCTGCCTGTTTGAACCCGATTTGGATGGGGAGGCTCCACGTCTCTTGATGAATCTGGTTTTGGATGCGGGACATCTGCTATGCGCCGTGTTTTTTGGAGGGAATGATGGCAATTACCGTTATGTGATTGGCAGTAAGAGTCTTAACCTCCGGGAAATGGTTCGCGATCTGAATGAGACATTTAACGGAAGAGGGGGCGGTAAACCGGAGATGGTACAGGGATCCCTCCTGGGAGATGAAAATGAGTTGAGGGTGTGGATGAAAGAGAAAGCGAGGATATTAGGGCATGAATAGATCGCCACAGTCGAGACGGTTTTGGAGAATTCTGGGACCAATAATGGGATATTGGGGGATTCAGATTGTAACACAGTTCATCGTTGTTATGATGATAATAGTGCTCAATGCAGCAGAAGTTGCAAAGATTATCGCATCTGTTTCCGAAGAAAATGTGATAGAGAAGATGGCAGAGCTTTCTATGAGGATGTCACAGATTCTGATGGAGCATCAAAGTCTGGCTTCGGCGTTTACAGCGTTGTGTATTCTTGCGTTTGCAGCATTTTTCTTTACAAAAGACAGGAATGCAGAGAAAAGGGCACAGCTTCCGATTCAGAAAAAGGCGCCGTCCGTGCAGTATATATGGATAATCTTATTTGGCGCGGCATTTTGCCTTGGTTTGAATGTGATAATTGCAATGAGTGGTCTTGCAGCGCGGGATGTATCTTATATTACAAATTCTGCAGTATTGTATTCTGAGGGAATTGTTGTGATGCTGGTCTGTCAGGGAATCATTGTACCGGTTTCGGAGGAGATGATGTTTCGCGGCGTCTTATTCAAACGGTGCAGAGAACAGATGGGATTTTGGAATGCAGCATTTGCCATATCTCTTTTATTTGCGTTGATACATAACACAATGACGCAGCTATCCTATACGCTCGTATTAGGATTGTTCCTTGCTTATTTTTATGAGAAGTTCGGTTCGCTGAAAGCACCGGTACTGCTGCATGTTATGGTGAATATGGTATCGATCGTACTTACAAAGACAGGAGTGCTTATATGGATGTGCTCGGATTTTATGCGGATGGCTGTCTGTGTTGTAGGATGTGCATTTGCCGGGGCAGTTGCATTTGTGAGGATTCAAAAGATAGAAAATAAGACAGAGATACAGGAAGAGATTTAGCAATATTGAGAAAATATGGATTGAATATTGGAATTTTCTTGAAAATACGCTATACTGTAGCTATAAGACAGAATTATATAAGAACATGTCCATAGAGATAAGACTTAAGGACAGACACGGAAGGAGTGAATCAGATGACAGATAATATCATCATTACGATCGGCAGACAATTCGGAAGCGGCGGACATGAAATCGGAAACCGTTTGTCAAAGAGACTGGATATTCCGCTTTATGATCACAACTTGATCAAGATGGCAGCGAAGGAGCTGAATATTACTCTGGAAATGGCAGAAAGAGTGGATGAATCTATTTTGGAACGTTACATGTCATCTGCAATTCTTGGTTCCGGTGATTATGTTATGTTCATGAATGGACATGAGGTTGAGGAGCCGCTTTCAGATAAGGTTTTTGAAATACAGACAAAGCTTATTCAGAAACTGGCAGAGAGAAGTTCCTGTATTATTGTAGGGAGATGTGCAGATTATATTCTCGGAGATTATTCCAATTGTATCAATGCATTTATTTATGCATACAAAGATGACCGTATCCGCAGAGTTATGAAGCTTTATAATATGAATGAGAAGCAGGCATGGGAGAAGATCAGGCGTGTGGATAAGACTAGGAAGGCATATTACGAGGAGCATACCGAGCGTGACTGGGGAAGTATAGAAGCACATCAGATGCTCTTTAATGCAAGTCTTCTTGGGCTGGATGGTGTAGTAGACGCATTAGAAGGTATCTATAGAAAGTGGAGCGGACAGTAGTTATTATTGTTTTGATATAATCTATAATCTAAAAGAGCTGATCAGAGGAGGCATCCTTATTTCTATAAGCAAACTGTAAGGTCAATGTATTTGCTTATACCCATCCGGGCATTCCATAATTCATGCCTGCGGCGGGCGGACTTTGTCCGATAATGTATACCCAAGGGCACACCGCAATACATGCCCTTCGGGCGGGTGGACTCCGTCCAACAAAGTATAGAAATAAGGATGTCTCTGTCAATAATTTTTTACAGGAAAAAACCAGCTACAAACGCTACAAAAGGAATGGTGATAATAGACAGTACAGTGGAAACGGCAAAAATTTCCGATGCATATTTATAATTCTTATTGAGGCGGATCGCCATCATAGTAAGCGTAGTTGCTGCCGGGCATGCAGATGCAATAAGAATTGTATAGGCAATATTATAGTTCACCTTAAAAATGACAAGAAAAGTGAGTACTGCCAAAGGAACAACAACCAGTTTCAAAGAGCAGGTCCAATAAATCCGCAGGTTGGTGAATATTTTTTTGAAATCTGCCTGGGCAACGGACAGTCCCGCAATTATCATTGCGAGCGGTGTATTCATACCGGAGATATAATCCATAGAATGCAGAAGGACTTCCGGCAGACGGAACTGAAGGAAAAAAAGGAGCATACCGGCGGCGGTTCCGATAACAAGCGGGGAGAACATACCCTCTTTCAGACGGGCAGGAGTGAATTTTCCTTCTAATAGAATCAATCCGTGTGTCCATGTAAGAAGATTAAATATTGTAATATATGCGGTAAGGTAGAAAACACCATCACTTCCTAATACACTGTTGATGAGTGGTATACCCATAAAACCACAGTTTGAATAGACAGATCCGAAACGTTCGAGGGCATATTCGGCATTTCCTTTCTCGGCGATACAGATACGGGCGATAATAATTGCGATGAGATGCGCGATAAAAGCTGCCGCAAAAGCAATCAGAAGTCCGCGTACAAGCCGAGCATCGTAGTCTGTCTGATAAGTGGTAATGATCAGACAGGGATTGACAACCATTAAAAGTAAATTAGACAGATTGCGGTTTCCTTCCTGATTCAACAGTTTGATTTTGTAACAAATAAATCCAAGTGTAAGAATGCAGAGCATTTTTATCAATTGGTTAAAAATTAAAATAAACATATTCTCTCATAAAATCCTTTGCTTTATTATAATGAACGATTAATCCCAAGCTGCAATTCTTCTGCCCATGACTGAAGATTATATGTGTGTCCGTCAAACAGTTTCAGAATCACTCCACAGGGGTCTTCTTCATTGGCAAATGCATTGGCCTCGTCTGTATCTACATGCATTGCAAGGCGAAAAGACGGGCTGACACGCACGACTACATCTGAAAAAATAAGAGACCGTTCGTAGCTTGTAGTAATAACAAACACAATATCGTTGTCTTTGACGCGGGCGCGGACAGCATCCAGGGGTGTCATATGAATGTGACGTTTTGCAACGATAACCCCTTTTTTTAGCTCAATCTGTCCGGCTGGTCCGATCAATGTACATCCTGGTGTATCTTCAATATCTCCGGATTGCCGGATGATGCTGGGGAGTCCCAGCTTTCGGGCATCAGTTACAGAGACTTCTACTTGAGTAGCTGGGCGGCAGGGACCGAGTATGACTACATTTTTTAAACTGTTTTTTGGACCGGCTATGGTCAGACGTTCTTCACATGCGTACTGTCCCGGCTGGCTTAATTCTTTTATATAGTGCAGTTTGGCTTCCGGACCGAACAATGTATTAAAATCTGCCTGTGACAGGTGGATATGTCTTGCGGATGTTTCAATTGGTATTTTTAAACTCATATAGATCACCTTTGAATATGTAATGTAATTGGCATTTTTTGATTATAACAGGACGCACTCTGTTTTGCAATGGTTCTGATAATATTTGATATGGGATGGTAACAGCTCAGCATAGGACTTGGCAGTAAGTGCAAGGTCCGTAAGAATGTATGATGGAGAAATAGAAAATGTATAAAAAATCTTCACTTGCAGATACTATTTCCAGAAATGGAAAAAAATACAGCAGGTGGAGGTTTTATCATATGAAAGCAACAGGAATTGTCAGGAGAATCGATGATCTGGGACGTGTTGTGATTCCAAAAGAAATCCGGCGGACTCTTAGGATCCGGGAAGGTGATCCGTTGGAAATATTTACAGACAGGGAAGGACAGGTGATTTTGAAAAAATATTCGCCGATCGGGGAACTGGCTTCTTTTGCAAAACAATATGCAGAAAGTCTGGCGCAGACACTGGGCTGTACTGCCTGCATTACAGATAATGATATGGTGATCGCAGCAGCGGGAGCGGGCAGAAAAGAGTTTCAGGAGAAGGGAATCTGTAAGGAACTGGAGAAAATGCTGCAAACGAGAGAATGTATGACTGCGGGGAAGGGAAATATAAATTATATTATAATTGTTGACGGAACAGAAGAGTATGTGGAAGAAGTTATCTGTCCAATTATTTGTGAGGGGGATGTAATAGGAGGTGTTATTCTTCTAAAAAAAGAAGATAAAAAAAAGTTTGGGGAGGCAGAACAGAAAGTTGCCATGAGTGCGGCGGCATTTCTTGGAAAACAGATGGAACAATAGCATACTGTTATTCTAAGTACTAGTTCTAAAGGTCCTTTCAGATTCATACACTATAACTGTAAGGAAATAAAATATTATTGTTCACTCAGGTTTGCACGTTGCCGTGAACGCAGTGAACAGTAATCAACAAATTATGTTGCAGCAGCATCTGTGATGCAGATAACTGCGGCAAAGCAAAGGGGTGTATTAAAATGAGGGGGAATCAGATGAGAAGTGCGGAAAATAAAGTAAGTCATGCGGGAGCAGGAAATCAGATATCAAAGATATTGAGATCACTGCTGTGTGCATTTGTGCTGACAGGAATCCTTTTACTGGTATTGGCGGGGCTTCTGTACAAATTAAGTCTGGATGAAGGCAAGGTGACTGCCGGAATCATTCTGATTTATGTGTTGTCTACCTTTGTGGGTGGTTTTATTGCAGGAAAGCTTCTAAAAGAACGAAAATTTCTGTGGGGATTGACGGTAGGAATCTTGTATTTTGGACTACTTATGCTCGTATCTCTGGGACTGTATCGTTCCCTGCAAGGGGGCGGAGCTGATATTCTGACCACCTTCTTTCTATGCGCAGGCGGAGGTATGTTAGGAGGAATGCTGTCATAAGAAAAAAGTACTTTTAAAACGATAAAGAGTATGGTATAATTCCTCTATCAGTATGAAAAGTAGGAGGAGATTGAGATGAAACATATTAAAACACTGAATACTCAGACATTAAACCATACAGTAAAAAAAGGCGGATGCGGCGAATGCCAGACTTCCTGCCAGTCTGCATGTAAGACTTCCTGTACAGTGGGAAATCAGACTTGCGAACATAAAAAATAATAAGGACAGCATTTTTGGCTTTATGTAAAGATGGCACAAAGCAAAATTTATTAAATAATGCGAATCGAAGGCAGCGACCGGCGACTAGGGGGCGCTGCCTTATCCTTGTTTTTAATGTATAGGAAACTTCTTGTTTCCTATAATTAAAACGCTCCGCTTTGTTCCACTTACAATATAAGAGAATAGAAAGTGAGGTATCTGTTGTGATACATCAGTACCAGAATAATGGATATAACATCGTTCTGGATGTAAACAGCGGTTCCGTTCATGTAGCAGACAAGTCTGCTTATGATGTGATTGCCTGTCTTGAAAAGCAGAACCCGATGCATACGGCGAAAAGTATTCTTTTAGAAGATACTTTTCAGTATGTGATGAATGAACTGAACGCAGAAGCCAAGACAGTTGATGAGGCAGAGGTGAGAGAGATTCTTGAGGCTCTGAGTGAACTGACAGAAGCAGAACAGTTGTTTACACAGGATATTTATGAAGATTATATAGACGAAGTAAAGCAGAGAAAGACAGTTGTGAAAGCGCTTTGTCTGCACATTGCCCATGACTGTAATCTGGCATGCCGATACTGTTTTGCAGAGGAAGGCGAGTACCATGGAAGACGTGCGTTGATGACCTATGAAGTAGGCAGGAAAGCGTTGGATTTCCTAATCGTCAATTCCGGCGGCAGACGGAATCTGGAGGTAGACTTCTTTGGCGGAGAGCCATTGATGAATTGGCAGGTTGTAAAGGACCTGGTTGCTTATGGAAGGGAGCAGGAAAAGCTCCATGACAAGCACTTTCGTTTTACACTGACAACAAACGGTGTATTGTTAAATGACGAGGTACAGGAGTTTGTCAATAAGGAAATGGACAATGTTGTGCTTAGTCTGGACGGACGTAAGGAAGTCAACGACAGAATGAGACCGTTCAGAAACGGCAAAGGAAGTTATGATTTGATAGTTCCGAAGTTTCAGAAGCTGGCAGAGAGCCGGAATCAGGAAAAATACTATATCAGGGGAACATTTACAAGAGAGAATCTGGATTTCTCCAAGGATGTGGAGCATTTTGCAGAGCTTGGATTTAAGCAGATTTCCATTGAGCCTGTAGTCGGAGAAGAGACGGATCCGTACGCAATTCAGGAAAGCGATCTGCCGAAGATTTTTGCAGAGTATGACGCATTGGCGAAGATGATGGCAGAACGGGCGCGGACTGGAAAAGGATTTAATTTTTTCCACTTTATGATTGATCTGGAAGGCGGACCGTGTGTGGCGAAGCGATTGTCCGGCTGTGGTTCGGGGACGGAATATCTGGCAGTGACGCCATGGGGAGATTTATATCCCTGTCATCAGTTTGTCGGTGATGAAGATTTCCTTATGGGAAATGTAGACGAAGGGATTACGAAACCAGAGCTTGCCGATGAATTCCGTGTGTGCAGTGTATATTCCAAGGAAAAATGCAGAAGCTGTTTTGCCAGATTTTACTGCAGCGGAGGCTGCATGGCAAATTCATATAAATTCCATCATACCATCAACGATACATACGATGTGAGCTGTGAGATGGAACGAAAGCGTGTGGAATGTGCAATTATGATTAAAGCGGCTTTGGCAGATGCTCAAAAAGGAGAGGAAGAGTAACGATGAATAATATGAAGAAAAGCAGAGGTATTCTTAATCTGATTCTGGCAGCGGTACTGATGGCAGTGCTTGGATTTACAACTGTAGTCGGTTGGGGAGACGGAAAAACAGGTGCAGCGAAGAATATTAATCTGGGTCTGGATTTGGAAGGCGGCGTCAGTATTACGTATCAGGTAAAAGGGGGAACGCCATCCGCTGAGGATATGGCAGACACCATTTATAAGCTGCAGAAGCGTGTGGAGCAATACAGTACAGAGGCGAGTGTCTATCAGGAAGGCGACGACCGGATCAGCATTGAGATTCCGGGTGTGACAGATGCCAATCAGATTCTGGATGAACTGGGACAGCCGGGATCCTTGTATTTTATTTCCGAGACTGACAGTGAAGGTGAGAGAAACTATTCAATGACCGGAAGTACGGGAGATACCGCAAAAGATTTTACTTTAAATAAGACTATTGAGGAATTGCAGGAGGATGGTTCTGTTGTGCTGACAGGTACAGATATTAAGAGCGCTGAAGCACAGACCTACAGTGACCAGACCACAAATGCGGCAAAGAATATCGTTTCACTGGAACTGACAAAGGAAGGTACAGAGAAATTTGCCGTTGCAACAAAGGAAGCAGCGGGAAAAGAAAGCATTGGTATCTATTATGACGGCGCTTTTGTCAGTGTGCCTAATGTGAATACAGAAATTGCAGACGGACGAGCAATGATAGAAGGAAGCATGTCATTTGAAGAAGCAGAGAAGCTGGCATCAACCATCCGTATCGGTGGACTGACTCTGGAACTGGAAGAGCTGCGCTCGAATGTTGTCGGCGCACAGCTTGGTGAGGCGGCGATCAGTACCAGTTTGACAGCAGGAGCGATCGGTCTGGCGATCGTGTGTCTCTTTATGTGTTTTGTATATCTGCTTCCGGGATTTGTATCCAGTTTGGCGTTGTTGGTATACATTGGTTTGGTACTTGTTTTGTTAAATGCTTTTGACGTTACATTAACACTGCCGGGAATTGCAGGTATTATTCTTGGTATCGGTATGGCAGTAGATGCAAATGTTATTATATTTGCCAGGGTGAAGGAAGAGCTTTCCGCAGACAAATCTGTGAGGACTGCTTTGAATGCCGGATTTAAAAAGGCATTGTCTGCAATCGTGGACGGTAATATCACAACGTTGATTGCGGCAGCTGTATTGTGGGTTCTGGGAAGCGGATCAGTTAAGGGATTTGCACAGACATTGGCTCTTGGCATCGTGGTTTCCATGTTTACCGCACTTGTGATCACGCGTGTGTTGATTTATTCTTTCTATGCAGTCGGATTACGCAGTCAGAAATTATATGGAAGAAGCCTCAAAGACAGAGAGCCAGTAAACTTCCTTGGAAAAAGGAAAGTGTTTTTTGGAATTTCCGTTACGCTTGTGATTGCAGGATTTGTATTTATGGGTGTAAATTCTGCACGCGGTGTTGGTGCAATGAACTACAGCCTGGAATTTAAGGGCGGTACATCTACAAATATTACATTTGCAGAAGATTATACACTGGAAGAAATTGATGAAAAGATTGTGCCGGTGATTGAAGATACTACAGGTGATAACAATGTTCAGGTTCAAAAAGTGGCGGGAACAAGTCAGGTGATTTTCAAGACACAGACATTGGATTTGGAGAAGCGTGAAGCATTCAATAAAGTAATGATTGATAGTTTTGGTGTGAACGAGGATGAGATTACAGCAGAAAATATCAGTTCTACAGTAAGCTCTGAGATGCGTCAGGATGCAGTTGTTGCAGTGATCGTAGCTACAATTTGTATGCTGCTTTATATCTGGTTCCGGTTTAAAGATATCCGTTTTGCAACAAGCGCCGTACTTGCGCTTGTGCATGATGTACTGATTGTGCTTGGATTTTATGTAATTGCAAGAGTATCTGTTGGAAATACATTTATTGCATGTATGTTGACGATCGTTGGTTACTCCATCAATGCAACGATCGTAATCTTCGACCGTATCCGTGAAGAATTGAGGACAAAGACACGCGGAGAAGGATTGGATAAACTTGTCAACAGATGTATTACAAAAACTCTGACAAGAAGTATCTATACATCATTGACAACATTTGTTATGGTTGCGATATTGTTTGTGATGGGCGTAAGCTCCATTAAGGAATTTGCACTTCCGCTGATGGTTGGTATTGTCTGCGGTGCTTATTCTTCTGTATGTATTACAGGTGCTCTGTGGTATGTGATGAAGACAAAGATGGAGAAAAAAGCGGTAAGCGCAAAATAAGATTTTGAGAGGGAGAATTCCTGTTTTACGATGGAGAGTCATAAAACAGGAATTCTTTTTTATGCTATAGGGAGTTTGAAGCGGACTTGCCCGCTTTGTTCTGTAATTGACATTTATAAAAGAGATGTTTATGCTATGTATAAACATTGATGCCTTTTGAGCAGGGAGATATTTTGTCGCAATTTTTGATTATTAGATTATTTAAGGTTGGAGACACAGGATGGAAAAGTGGTTTGTAACAATGAAAAAAGCAGATTTTCGGGCAATCGGAGAGAAGTATCGGATTTCTCCCATATTAGCGCGGTTGATCCGTAACAGAGACGTGATCGGTGATAAGGCAGTAGACTTTTATCTGAACGGAACAATTGCAGATTTGTATGACGGCATGCTGATGAAAGATATGGACCGTGCCGTGGAAATACTGACTGAGAAAATATGTGGGGGCGAAGCAATCCGTGTGATTGGAGATTATGACATTGACGGTGTAAATGCGACTTATATTTTACAGGAAGGACTGTCCCGGCTGGGAGCAGATGTAGATACGGATATACCAGACCGGATCAAAGACGGGTATGGTCTGAACAGGCAGTTGATAGACCGTGCCATTGAGGATGGGATCGACACGATCATTACTTGTGACAACGGAATTGCGGCAGCAGAAGAGATTACATATGGCAAGTCACAGGGGCTGACGATCATCGTAACAGATCATCATGAAGTTCCCTTTTTGGATGCAGGCGGGGAGAAAGAATATCTGCTTCCGCAGGCAGACGCGGTAGTAGATCCGCACCGTCCGGACTGTGAATATCCGTTTAAGGGATTGTGCGGCGCAGCCGTTGCTTATAAGGTTGTGGAAGCCCTTTACGAGGTGATGCAAAGAGATGTGGACGATATTGATTATCTGATGGAAAATGTTGCTATTGCGACCGTTGGGGATGTGATGGATCTATGCGGAGAGAACCGTGTGTTTGTCAGGCAGGGGCTGGAGATGTTAAAGCGCACAAGGAACGAAGGATTGAAAGCACTGATTGAATGCACACAGGTTCCGGCAGAACGCTTGAATGCTTATCATATCGGTTTTGTGATAGGTCCCTGCATCAATGCTGGAGGTCGTCTGGACACGGCGAAACGGGCATTGGAATTGTTGTGTGCCAAGAACCGCCGGGAAGCTGTTATGCTGGCAGAGGATCTGAAGGCTCTCAATGACAGCCGCAAGGAAATGACAGAAAAGGGTGTTGCACAGGCTGTAGAGCAGATAGAAACGACATCCTTGAAAGATGATAAAGTATTGGTAGTGTATTTGCAGGATTGTCATGAAAGTATCGCAGGGATTATCGCAGGAAGAATCCGTGAGCGGTACTATCGTCCTGTATTTATTCTGACAAGGGCGGAAGACGGAGTCAAAGGCTCCGGTCGTTCAGTTGAAGCCTACAACATGTTTGAAGAAATGTGTAAATGCCGTACATTATTTACAAAGTTCGGAGGGCATAAGCTGGCAGCGGGCTTGTCTCTGGAGGAAGAAAATGTAATGAAGTTCCGTCAGATCATGAATGAGCTTGCTGACTTGACAGAAGATGATCTGACAGAAAAGGTATCCATCGATATGCAGCTTCCCCTGCCTTATGTGACGGAAGAACTGATTGAAGAGATAGAACTGCTGGAGCCTTTTGGAAAAGGGAATCCGAAACCGCTGTTTGTAGAGAAGAATTTGAAAGTGATCCAGCCGAGGATTTTCGGTAAAAACCGAAATGTATTGAAATTTCAAGTAGAAGACAAAAGTGGAAACCGGATGGAGGCGGTGTATTTCGGAGATGTAGAGAAGTGTCTGAAAACCATTCAAGAGAGCCGGGAGATGGCATTCACATACCATCCATCGGTGAATGAGTACATGGGACGGAAGACTGTGCAGATAACAGTGGTGAATTATCGTGAAAGTTCAGCATAGAATTTTGAACTATATGCGGTGTTGTTTTTGTGGGTTTATGATTTGGAAGAGATTTTTACTTCTTTCTTTTTGATAGCATTACTTTTGAAGTATGTATGATTTTTGGTATTATAGGTTGGGTTTTTAGTAAAAGTTCTTCCATACCATCTTTTATAATGATATGAGAGAAGGTAGAAATATATATTTCAGGAGAAAGATACGATATGCGAATGTTAAAACTGGTGATTATTGATGACGAGGCAATTCTGCTGCAGGGACTTTTGGATACCTATGACTGGGAGGGCATGGGGTTTGATGTTGTGGGAACTGCCCAGAGCGGGCAGCAGGCGATTGATTTGATTCAAAGAACCCATCCTCATGTGGTTCTGACGGATATTCGTATGAAGAAAATTACCGGACTGATGGTCATGGAGGAAACGCAGAAGGCAGGAATAGACAGCCTGTTTATTGTGCTGAGTGCTTATCGTGATTTTGAATATGCACAACAGGCTTGTGAACTGGGAGCCTATGCCTATCTGTTAAAGCCAGTGGAGGATGACAAACTGCATGAGACTATGCGGGGAGCATATGAGACCTGTATGGAACGTCTGGAGAGCAAAGAGCGGTATGAAAATTGGGAAAAGCTTCTGATGAAGGATGCCGCCAGTTTCTTGCAGATGGTCGTTCAGAAGTATGTGCAGAACCGTATACCTGAGGAGAAGGTAAAAGAGGTATTTGATACCATTGGAGACGTGCTGGGGGAGAATGACCGTTTTATTTCTGTGTGTGTGGACATTGATCTGACATATAAGATTACCAATTCACTGGATTATGAGGCTTCCAGATTTGCAGTTCTAGGCAGCCTTGAGGAGAAGATCAGAGAGAGGTATTTCTATTGGAAATTTGAAGGTGAGGATGGCAACGGTATCTTTATTGTAAAAACTCAGGAAAATGTGACGGTTCGCGAGTTAAAGACAATTTTGGAGACAGTGAAACGTGAGGAGAAAAATCTTGTGGTTGCCTCTATTTCCAAGCCGTATAAAGGAATCTCAGGTATGAAGCGCAGCGTTGAAGAGGCACAGAAGTTGTTTGGACTGGCAAGTGCATCTGGTGCCAGTGCCTTTACAGTACCGGAGGAAATAGAGGAACAGACAGAGGACACCTATTCGTTGGATGCGGAGCTTTTGATCATCAATGCAGTCAGAAAAAATAATCTGAAGGAATTAAAAGAGGCATTTGTCCAGTTTATCTACGGACTTCCGCATGAGGAAGAGATACAGTGCCAATACCTGCATAAGGTGATGCTGCGGGTAGAACTGATGTTGAAGGATTCCTATGGAATTGAGGAGAGTATCAAGGATCAGTTTCGGAACTATTATTCCAATATCATCAACTTAAATGCGGCAAAGACAGTCGATGTCTGTTACAAGATTCTATGCGGCGTTATCATGAGCCGCACAGAACATATTCCCAACGAGGAGGTACGATATTTCAAGGAATACATGTCAGTTGCGATGGCTTACATAGAGGAACATCTGGACGATGAGGCGCTTTCCATCGTGTCGGTTGCATCTTATGTGTATCTCAATCCGGTATATTTTGGAAGGGTATTTAAAAACACATTCCACATGACGTTTAAAAAATATCTGCTGAGACAGAGGATGGAAAAGGCAAAGCGTCTTCTGGAGGAAGGAAATGGAAGTATCGGTGACATCTGTGATCAGGTAGGAATCAACAACCCGTCCTATTTTTCGCATTTGTTTAAGCAATACACAGGGCAACTGCCAAGCGAATATAAAAAGGAACATGAGTCATGAAAATAATTTCTGGAATTCGGAGAAAATATTTAAAATATACAATCGCACTGCTTATGCTGACGCTGGTACTTTCCTCAGTGGGAATCGTAATCTATGTCCGGACAAGTATGCTGGATGCCATCAGCGGCAAGTATGAATTTATGACCGAGCGCATGGGCATTGCTTTGGATAATATGTATCAGAAAAGTGATGAGGTAACGGCAGAGTGTATTTTTTATGAGGACGTGCAGGAGAGCCTACAGACAAAGGGACTGGAGGAGGTCAATATGCTGGCGCTGGGTAAATATTTTGCCTACATTGATCTGGAGGGCATGGCCGATTACTGTTATGTGGATAATAAGGGCAATGTATACGGAAGATCCTACTCATCTGTTTCTTATGAAGATGTAGAGCAAAGTGGGTTTCAAGAATTTCTGGGAGATGATTACAGTAAGACAAAATGGTTCTGGACAGAGGACACACTGTTTGGAAGTGAGGAGAAGACACTGTTTATCGGACGTTATATCCGAAGTCTGGAATATGCCCATGAACCGGGGATGTTGTTTTTGAAAATGAGTCCTCAGTTTCTAGAGGAAATGTTAAAGACGGATGTGGGAATGAGCGATGGCATTACCATCGGAATAATGGATAAAAATGGGGATATCTGTCTGTCTAACAGAAAAGATGCAGATAAAATGGATAAGGGCGTTCACCATATGCAGGAGCTCTTGGATGGTGAATGCAAGGGAATGCTGCTCTCAGGAGAGCGCGTGGGCGATGGTGCATTGTCGGCATATCGCCAGGCGGAGAGCGGGCTGACGGTATTTTCTTTTGTGCCGGACAATGTACTGAATGCAGAGCTGACCCGAATGCTTCTGATATTGGTAGGTATTTATCTTTTGATCGCGGCTGTGGCGGTATTCTTAAGTCTATATTTCTCGGAGCGTTTTACAAAGCCGATTCAGATCATTAATGAGGCGATGACCGGATTTGACGGCAATGATTTTCAAAGAATTACGGAGCTTCATACGAATACAGAGCTGGACGGGATCGGACATTCTTATAATGAAATGCTTGGAAATATTGAACGGCTTCTGGCAGAGATAAAAGAACAGGAAAGAGAGCTGCGGACAAGTGAACTGAATATGCTGATGAGTCAGATCAACCCTCACTTTTTATATAATACGCTGGATACTATTTATATGCTGGCGCGGCTCAACGGGGAAGAGACTACCATGAAAATGATACAGGCGCTGTCCAAATATCTGCGGTTATCTTTGAGCAAGGGGAGCGACATCGTCACTGTGGCAGACGAGTTGGAGAATGTAAAGAGCTACATGGAAATCCAACAGATACGAAACATGAATTTATTTTCTTACAACATTGACTGCCGGGTAGATGCGGCAAACACATGGGTATTGAAATTGATTTTGCAGCCTTTGGTGGAAAATGCGATTAAGTATGGATTTTGTGACATTTTTGAGGGCGGAAAGATAGAAATCGTGGTAGAAGAAAATCAGGAAATGCTTTGTCTGACGGTGTTTAACAACGGCAGTCCTATAGAGGAGGAGATGTGCGAGCGTGTTTTATGCATGAATACGCTGCCGCTGGCGGAGCTGAAGGACTGTTTTCCGGAGAGTGAACATGGATATGGCGTGGTAAACATTATGACGCGGCTCAGGCTGAAATATACAGACAGGGTACGTTTTTACTATGAAAGGGAAGAAGACGGTACAAGATGTAGAATTCAGATACCAAAAGGGGGAAGATGGGAAGATGTGCAGTGTTAAGAAATGTGACAGACGTGTGTGCGGTATGCTGGCGGCAATTTTACTCTTTATCAGTCTGGCTGCCGGATGTGGCCATCAGGAGGTAAAGACTGAACAGAAACAGGAAGAAGTACAGATTCCCATGATTTTGACTGTAGATCCTTCCACTGGCAAGAAGAATGAGGAAAGTTTGATCATGGCATTTAATAAGGAATACGAGGGAATCTGGCATATGGATGTAAAGTGGGTTATGGAAACAGAAGAGGACTACCGCCAGAATCTGAAGCGGCGCAACGCCACAGATACTCTTCCCGCTGTTATTACAGATTTGAGAATGCTGCCTTCCTTTTACAATATGATGATAGCGGATGAACGGCTGATGGAACTTTCCTCTTATATTGAAGAGGATGAAGAATGGAAAGATATGATTGAACCGGTAGTGCTGGAATCCTGTATGGAGAAAGAAGGAAATCTGTATCTTGCGCCGATCAGTACAGCGTTCTTTTCCTGCTCCGGCGTTTTTTGGAATGAGGAATTGTTTGCACAGGCAGGAATCACCTCGTTTCCGCAGACATGGACGGAATTCTGGGAGTGCTGCGATACCTTGCAGGCACATGGGATCACGCCGCTTGCGATACATACTGAGGGTACGGCGTGGGCAGCTATGTTGTTTGCTACGGCGGAGCTGGCAGATTCAGAAGAGGGCGCAGAGTTTATGAAGAAGCTGTATCCGGACAGTTACCAGAATGAATCAGGGATTCATTTGGCACAGACACTTAAGAGATTGTTTACATATACAACGAAGGACGCTTTGTATTCAGATTTTGACATGTCTTATAACGAGTTTTTTTCTGGAAGGGCAGCTATGATACCCAATGGTTACTGGATGATCGACCAGATACCCGAGGAGTGGGAGAATACTGTCCGTTTTTCTGCATTTCCGGGAAATAAGCTTATTTCATCGCCAGAGACTTTTGGCTGGGCTATTGTGGAAAGTTATCCAGATGATGTGAAAGAAGGGGCGCTGGAATTTATCAAATACAGAACTGCGCAGAATAAGGCGGAAAAAGAAAGGATGTTGTCAGAGAACCCGGAAGATCTTACTTTTGCGGAGCGAGACTATCTGGCGGTATATCAGGGGAATCCACAGTTTGTCCCTAACTATCAGGTGAAGTGGAATTCGATACTTCAGGAAGAGACTTTAGGCGCAGCGCTGCCGGATCTGGCAATGGGCAAGATTGATGCGGCGGAGTTTACAAGAAGAGCGGATGAAAGTATTCAACAATTTTTAGAGGAACAATGAGCAGAGTATTATTTTTTGTATTTTAGGTTTTTAAATTGTTAACCATTTTTGATGGCTGTTGGTATGATATTTACAGAACAAAGGAAATGAAAAATTTCCGGAAAGGTGAGTGAAAAAGTATGAAAAAGCGTAAAGTGATTTCTGTATTACTGGCAGCGGCGATGATAACCGGTATGATTTCCGGATGTGGAAATTCTGGTGATGCAGAAAGTAAAACAGATGCATCAGATGCAGGTGCAGAGGCAGAAGGAAAGGTTTATTATTTGAATTTCAAACCGGAGGCAGACGAGCAGTGGCAGGCTCTGGCAGAGGAATATACGGCGGAAACAGGGGTTCCAGTAACTGTACTGACAGCGGCTTCCGGGGAATATGAAAAGACATTGAAGTCTGAGATGGCTAAGACAGAGGCTCCGACCCTGTTTCAGGTAAATGGTCCGGTAGGTCTTGCAGGCTGGAAGGATTACTGTTACGATATGACGGATTCTGATATTGCAAAAGGTTTGACGGACGAGTCCTTTGCACTGAAGGATGGAGACAAGACACTGGGTGTTGCATATGTTGTAGAGAACTATGGCATCATTTACAACAAGGTGCTTCTGGAAGAAGCAGGATATACAGCAGATGACATTACAGGGTTTGACAGCTTTAAAAAGGTGGCAGAAGATATTACCGCAAGAAAGGATGAGCTTGGATTTTCTGCATTTACTTCCGCAGGTATGGACGGTTCTTCTGACTGGAGATTTAAGACGCATCTTGCGAACCTTCCGATTTACTATGAGTACCAGGACGAAGGAATTGACAACACAGACGCGATCAAGGGTACATATCTTGAAAACTACCGTCAGATTTGGGATCTCTATATTAACAATGCAACCTGTGAGCCGGCGCTTCTTTCTACAAAGACAGGCGACGACGCAGTAGCTGAGTTTGTAACAGAAGAAGCAGTATTTTATCAGAACGGTACATGGGCAATGACAGATATTGCAGATGTCGGAGAAGAAAATATCGGAATCCTTCCGATTTATATCGGTGTTGACGGCGAAGAAGAACAGGGAGTATGTACAGGTACGGAGAACTACTGGTGCGTAAACAGTAAGGCAGCCGAGGAAGATATTCAGGCAACACTTGATTTCATGAACTGGTGTGTGACATCAGATGCAGGTGTTGAGGCTATGTGCAATGAGATGGGATTTGTTATTCCGTTTGAAGGCAATCTGGAGTCCTCAAATGTACTTGTGAATGAGGCAAACGCATATCTGGAAGCAGGAAAAACTCCTGTAACATGGAACTTCTCAACTATGCCGTCTGAAGAGTGGAAAAACGGCGTAGGTTCAGCACTGACAGCTTATGCGGCAGACCAGACAGATGAAAAATGGGATGCAGTTGTAACTGCTTTTGTAGACGGATGGGCAACAGAAGCAGCCGCAGCAAAATAGACAGATTGATATTTCAAAGAAAATGTGATACGGCGGGTGATAGTTAGAATACCCGCCGTTTTTTAGAGAAGGAGGGCGATTTTGTGGAAAAAGCCATAAAACGTTATATGCCGATATTTATACTGCCGACATTCTGTGCGTTTATTCTCGGATTTATTGTTCCCTTCCTGATGGGAATATGGCTGTCATTCTGTAAATTTACAACGGTTACAGATGCCAGATTTGTCGGTTTTTCAAACTATGTGGATGCACTTAAGGATACGGTTTTCCGTCATTCTTTCTGGTATACGGCGCTGTTTGCAATAGTATCTCTAATCATGATCAATGTGTTTGCATTTTTACTTGCCCTTGCCCTTACACAGAAGATGAAAGGAACGAACCTGTTCCGTACAATTTTCTTTATGCCGAATTTAATTGGCGGTATCGTGCTGGGATATATCTGGCAGTTGATTTTTAACGGGGTTCTTGCGAGTTTTGGAACGGCTCTCGGACTGAACGAGTGGTACGGTTTCTGGGGATTGATCATTCTGGTAAGCTGGCAGCAGATCGGATATATGATGATCATCTATATTGCGGGACTACAGTCTATCCCGGGAGACGTGATGGAAGCGGCGCAGATTGACGGAGCGTCCGGAATCCAGAGACTGTTTAAGGTGACGATTCCGATGATGATGCCGTCCATTACAATCTGTATGTTCTTATCTATCACTAATGGATTTAAGCTGTTCGATCAGAACTTGTCACTGACAGCGGGTGAACCGTCTAAGATGTCAGAAATGATGGCGCTGAATATCTTTAATACATTTTATGGCAGAACCGGTTGGGAAGGTGTAGGACAGGCGAAAGCAGTATTGTTCTTTATCCTTGTAGTTGGGATCGGAATGATCCAGCTTCGGGCAACTCGTTCCAAGGAGGTGCAGCAGTAAATGAGTAAAAAGAAAATGTGGAGCGGGATCGGTACAGGCATGTTTGCTATCTTGGGTCTGGTATATATTGCACCGATTCTGATTGTGTTGATGAATTCCTTTAAGAAAAAAGTGTACATTAACAAGCAGCCGTTTACACTGCCGGATGAAAAGACTTTAAACGGTATTGAAAACTATATTACAGCGATCGATAAGTATAATCTGTTAAGTGCAGTGGGCTGGACATTGTTTATCACTGTGGGCTCCGTGCTGGTAATCCTTGTATGTACATCCATGTGTGCATGGTACATTACACGCGTAAAAACAAAGTTTACACAGACGCTGTACCTACTCTGCGTATTTTCCATGGTTGTACCCTTCCAGATGGTGATGTTTACACTTTCTCTTGTGGCGGACCGTACAAAACTGAACACACCATGGGGGATCATTATTATCTATCTGGGCTTCGGAGCCGGGCTGGCGGTGTTTATGTTCTGCGGATTTGTAAAGTCCATTCCGCTGGAAATTGAGGAGGCGGCAATGATTGACGGATGTACTCCTCTTAGGACCTTTTTCTCTGTGGTACTTCCGATTATGAAACCGACTTATATTTCTGTCGGTATTTTGGAAACTATGTGGATATGGAACGATTTCCTTCTCCCCTATCTGGTACTGGATCTGAATAAGTATAAGACGGTTTCCATTGCTATACAGTATATGAAGGGAAGCTACGGCAGAGTTGACATGGGAGCCATTATGGCAGCGTTGATCTTAGCGGTCATCCCTGTCATCGTGTTCTACCTTTCCTGTCAGAAGCACATCATCAAGGGTGTTGCGGCAGGTGCAGTTAAAGGGTGATCGTTACTGTTCACACGGCGCCTTGCACTGCGCTGCAAGGTGTCCGGTCAATGAAGTGATGACAGCGATATATCCAGCCACTCGCCGAAGGCGACTTAAAATGGGCTGGATACTGTTACTGGAGCACCCGTAGGGTGTGAACAGTAAGGGCTGATCGAAAAACCATCGGTTATGAGAAGTGACCGGTGGTTTTTTTTTCTTCTTTGTGATATGATATATGCGGACATAAAGAGCTGGGAAAAGGAGACACGGGATTATGAAATATGATTATCTGGTAGTTGGGGCAGGATTGTACGGAGCAGTGTTTGCTCACGAGGCAAAGAAAAAAGGAAAATCTTGTTTTGTGATTGACAAGCGTGACCACATTGCGGGAAATATTTATTGTGAGGAAATTGAAGGGATCAATGTGCATAAGTATGGTGCACATATTTTTCATACATCGGATAAGAAAATCTGGGAATATATCAACCAGTTTGCGGAGTTTAATAATTACATTAATTCTCCGATAGCAGTGTACAAGGATGAGCTATATAATCTACCGTTTAACATGAACACTTTCAGCAAGATGTGGAATATCCGCACACCTCAGGAGGCAAAGGCAAAGATTGCAGAGCAGGTGGCAGAGACAGGAATTACGGAGCCGAAGAATCTGGAAGAACAGGGATTGTCCCTGATCGGTAAAGATGTGTTCGAGAAACTGGTAAAAGGTTATACAGAGAAGCAGTGGGGCAGAGACTGCAAAGACCTTCCGGCATTTATTATCAAGCGCCTTCCGGTTCGGTTTACTTATGATAACAACTACTTTAATGATCGTTTTCAGGGGATTCCGATGGGCGGTTATACAAAGATCGTGGAGAAGATGCTGGATGGTGCAGATGTTAAGACAAACACAGATTATTTTGAGTTTGTTAAGGAAAACCCTGATGTTGCAGAGAAAACAGTATTTACCGGAATGATTGACGAATACTTTGATTATAAACTGGGCGCGCTGGAATATCGCTCTGTTCGTTTTGAGACAGAGGTTCTGGATACTGATAACTATCAGGGAAATGCGGTTGTCAACTACACTGAGAGAGAAGTTCCGTATACACGGATTATTGAGCACAAGCATTTTGAGTTTGGAAAGCAGGAGAAGACAGTAATTTCCAGAGAGTATTCTTCAGAGTGGAGCGTTGGCATGGAGCCTTATTATCCGGTGAATAATGAGCAGAACAATGCACTGTTTGAAAAGTACCGTGAGATGGCTGCAAAAGAAGAAAACGTGATTTTCGGCGGACGTCTTGGCAATTATAAGTATTATGATATGGATAAGGTAATCGGGGCAGCGCTGGAAATGTGTGAGAAAGAGCTGGATTAAGCAAAAGAAGACAGACATAAATGTCTGAAAGGAGCTTCGAGGGCAGCGAACTTGTGAATAAGAGGAGTAAATTGATGATGAAATTAAACCAGTTACTGGAGCGCTTACAGTATGAGGTGGTACAGGGGACGGATGAAATTGAGATTTCCACCCTGGCAAATGATTCCAGAAAGGTAGAACAGGATTCGGTTTTTGTCTGCATCAGCGGTGCTGTTGTGGATGGTCATGATTTTGTAGCAGATGTGGCAGCGAAAGGCGCTGCTGCGGTTATCGTGGAAAAGGAGACTGCCGCGCCTGAGCATGTGACTGTGATCCGCGTAGAGGATACCCGCTATGCATTGGCATTGATGTCGGCGGCATATTTTGGATATCCTGCAGATAAATTGAAGGTTATCGGTATTACCGGAACAAAGGGAAAAACGACAACTACTTATATGATCAGGTCAATTCTGGAAGAAGTAGGGTACAAGGTAGGACTGATCGGAACCATCGAGACGATCATCGGAGATAAGAAGATTCCGGCAGCCAATACTACGCCGGAGTCCTTTACAATTCACCAGTATTTTGCAGAGATGGCAGAGGCGGGATGCGACAGTGTGGTTATGGAGGTTTCTTCACAGGGGCTGATGCTTCACCGGACAGCAGGGATTCCGTTTGAGATCGGTATTTTTACGAATCTTGGAAAGGATCATATCGGACCGAATGAACACAAGGATTTTGACGATTACAAGAGATGCAAAGGTTTGTTGTTCAAACAATGCAAGCTGGGAATCGCCAATGTAGACGATAAATATTTTGAAGATGTGTTTACAGGGGCAGTCTGCAAGACAGAGACGTTTGGATTTTCAGAGAAAGCAGACTTGCGTGCGGTAGATACACATCTTGTTTCCAGACCAGGGTATCTGGGCGTAGCATACCGTGTGTCCGGATTGATGGATTTTGATGTGGAAATTGATGTTCCGGGAACGTTCAGCGTATATAATTCACTGACTGCGATCGCAGTGTGCAGACATTTTGGCGTGCCGGAGACTGTGATCAAAAAGGCATTGAAGGAGGCAAGGGTAAAAGGACGTATCGAGATGGTGAAGGTATCCGATGACTTCACACTGATGATTGACTATGCACACAATGCCATGAGTCTGGAAAGTCTTTTGCTGACATTGAAGGAGTACGATCCAGATCGTCTTGTATGTCTCTTCGGCTGCGGCGGCAACCGTTCTAAGGACCGTCGCTATGAGATGGGTGAGGTATCAGGACGTCTGGCAGATCTGACGGTTATTACGTCGGATAACCCAAGGTTTGAAGAGCCGCTGGATATTATTGAGGATATTAAGACTGGTATCGGCAGGACCAATGGAAAATATGTGGAAATCTGTGACCGGAAAGAGGCGATCAGGTATGTCATTGAGCATGGACAGACAGGAGATGTCATAGTGCTGGCGGGCAAGGGGCATGAGGATTATCAGGAAATCAAGGGTGTAAAGTATCCTATGGATGAGCGTGTGCTGATCCAGGAAGTGCTGGAAGAACTGGGGCAGAAAAATTCTTAGGTGAAGCTGAATATTGCTGTCAAGAAGAAAGAACAAGAAAGGAACTTTCATGTTTGCGAATATTATCGTAGATATTACACATGAAAAACTGGATAAGATTTTTCAATACAGAGTCCCCTCCCATTTGGAAGGGGAACTTTCTGTTGGTGCGGAAGTACTGGTGCCCTTCGGTAAGGGTAACCGGGAGACAAAGGGGTATGTAGTCGGTTTTTCTGAAACCTGTGATTATGATTTGTTTAAAGTAAAAGAAATCAAAGATATTTCCCGCAGAGGAGTAGTGATCGAAGGCAGGCTTGTGGCGCTGGCGGCATGGATAAAGGAACATTATGGAGGAACGATGATCCAGTCGCTGAAAACTGTACTTCCGATCAAGCAGAAAGAACAGGCGAAGGTGAAAAAGCGTGTCCGGCTCTTGCTTGGAGAAGCACAAGGCAGGCAGAAACTGGAACTGTATGAGAAAAAGAATCAGAAGGCGAGAGCAAGACTTCTGGCGGCGCTTTTGGAAGAACCTCTTCTGGACTATGAACTGGTAAGTAAGAAACTGAATATCACCCTGACTGTTGTGCGTGCACTGGAAGAGCAGGGGGTACTTGCGCTGGAAACGGAACAGATATTCCGCAATCCTGTCAAATCCCGGGAGCAGGAAAGAAAAGAAATTTTCTTTACTGATGAGCAGAAGTATGCGATTGAACATTTTTGGCAAGACTATCAGCAGGGAAAGTACGGAACCTATCTCATTCACGGTGTGACCGGAAGCGGTAAGACAGAGGTCTACATTGAAATGATCCGCCGTGCAGTGGGCATGGGAAGGCAGGCAATTGTGCTGATTCCGGAAATTGCCCTGACATTCCAGACGGTAATGCGCTTTTACCGCTGCTTTGGGGACCGGGTGACTATTATGCACTCCCGTCTTTCGGTGGGAGAACGGTATGATCAGATGATGCGTGCAAAAAGCGGTGAGGTGGATGTGATGATCGGACCACGTTCTGCACTCTTTACACCATTTCCCAATCTGGGGCTGATCGTTATTGATGAGGAGCATGAGAATACATACAAAAGTGAACAGGTACCCAGATATCATGCGCGCGAGACGGCGCAGGCGAGAGTTGAGATGGAAGGAGCCAGTCTGGTGCTTGGATCAGCAACTCCGTCACTGGAATCTATGTACCGGGCAAAGCATGGTGAATATCGGCTCTTAGAGTTGAAGAACCGTTCCGGGCAGCAGGAAATGGCAACGGTACATACAGTGGATTTGAGACAGGAATTAAAGAATGGCAACCGTTCGATTCTAAGTGAAAAATTACAGGAGTTGATGGAGGGACGTCTTCAGAAGAAAGAGCAGATTATGCTTTTTTTAAACCGTCGTGGATATGCAGGATTTATATCCTGCCGGGAGTGCGGACACGTTGTGAAATGTCCGCATTGTGACGTGTCTCTTTCTTTCCATAAGGGCGGCAAAATGGTCTGTCATTATTGCGGATATGAAGAGCAGAAGCCGACAGTCTGTCCTGAATGCGGTTCCAGACATGTGGGTGAATTCCGCGCAGGAACCCAACAGATCGAAGAGATTGTCAGGCAGCGTTTTCCGGATGCGAGAGTACTGCGGATGGATATGGATACGACAAAAGAAAAGGATGGTCACGAGCAGATTTTGTCAGCGTTTGCTAATGAAGAGGCAGATATACTTGTGGGAACACAGATGATCGTGAAGGGACATGACTTTCCAAATGTAACTCTGGTAGGCGTGCTGGCGGCGGATATGTCGTTGTATGCGGATGACTACCGGGCGGGAGAAAGGACATTCCAGCTGCTTACTCAGGCGGAAGGACGAGCTGGACGGGGAACCAAAGCAGGCGAGGCGGTGATTCAGACCTACAGCCCGGAGCATTATGCGATTACAGCGGCGGCGGCTCAGGATTACGAGGTATTTTATCAGGAAGAAATTCGTTATCGGGAGCTGATGGGCTATCCTCCGGCGGCAAATCTGCTGGCAGTATTGGCAAGTTCGGGGGACGAGTCGCATTTGGAGAAGGGATGCAATTATCTGAAAAAATATGCGCAGCTTGTCTGCAAAGGTGAGACTGTGGATGTGATTGGTCCCGCAGCGCCTGGAATCAGTAAAATAAATGATATCTATCGGAAAGTGCTCTATCTGAAAACGGAAAGATATGATACACTGGTAAAGATAAAGAACCAGATGGAACAATATATTGAAGTGAATTCTGGATTTAATACAATTCGGATTCAGTTTGACTTCAACCCAATGAATACATTTTAAAGGAGAGAGAAGAAATGGCAATCAGAGAAATACGAATCGCCGGAGATGAAATTCTGACAAAACAATGCAAAGCAGTACCGAAGATGACATTGCGTACCCAGATTCTGATCGGAGATATGCTGGATACGATGTATGAGAAAATGGGAGTAGGACTTGCAGCGCCTCAGGTAGGTATCCTGAAACGGATCGTAGTGATCGATGTGGGTGAGGGTCCGATCATTATGATCAATCCGGAAATTATTGAGACATCGGGCGAGCAGACTGGAGAAGAGGGATGCTTAAGTCTTCCGGGAAAATGTGGGATTGTGACGCGTCCGGATCATGTTAAAGTACATTTTCAAAATGAAAAAATGGAAGAGGTTGAGATGGAGGGAGAAGGTCTGCTGGCAAGAGCATTCTGTCATGAGATTGACCATCTAAACGGAGAAATGTATATGGATAAGACGGAGGACGGCGTTCATGATGTGACTTACGATGATTTAGAGGATGATTACCCGGATGAAGAAGATGGGCTGTAAGCGTATACATTAAGGATAGTATTTACTGTGGAGCTGTAGGAAAGGAGAACAAAATGCGTATTATTTTTATGGGAACTCCGGATTTTTCCGTTGGTACACTGGAGGCGCTTATCGAGGCGGGGCATGACGTTTGTCTTGCTGTGACTCAGCCGGATAAACCAAAGGGCCGGGGAAAGGAAATACAGTTTACTCCGGTCAAAGAGGCGGCTCTCCGTCATCATATTCCGGTCTTTCAGCCGAGACGTGTACGGGAAGCGGAGTGTATACAAGAGCTCCGTAAGTATGAGGCAGATGTGATGGTTGTCATTGCGTTCGGACAGATTTTGCCGAGGGAAATCTTGGAAATGACGCCTTACGGCTGTATCAACGTACATGCTTCTCTGCTGCCGAAATATCGAGGGGCGGCGCCGATTCAGTGGTCGATCATCTGTGGGGAAGAAGTGACGGGAGTAACTACTATGCAGATGGACGAAGGACTGGATACAGGAGATATGCTGCTGAAAACAGAAGTTGTGATCACGCCGGAAGAGACAGGTGAGACTTTGCATGATAAACTGGCAGAAGCCGGAGCAGAACTCTGTGTGAAAACACTTGTGGAGCTGGAAGCTGGAACGATCCAGCCAGAAAAACAGGGAGAGACGCCGACTATTTATGCGAAAATGCTGGATAAAAAGCTGGGTAATATCGACTGGAGCAAACCGGCTGTGGAGATCGAACGGCTGATAAGAGGGTTAAATTCCTGGCCCGGCGCTTATACCTACTGGAACAGCAAGGTTCTGAAGATCTGGAGAACAAAAGTGTCTGACGGCTCTGCGGATACATCAGGGATTATTCCGGGAACGGTTACTCGTGTAGAAAAGGACTGCTTTTTTGTACAGACGGGGAACGGGGAACTGGGGATTTTAGAATTACAGATTCCGGGCAAGAAGCGGATGGACACAGGGGCATTTTTGAGAGGATATCAGATAAACATAGGAGAAATATTAGTAACAGTTTAGAGCAGGACTTTGTATTTACTTTAAAGTCCATAAGAAAGCGTGATGGGAGAATGTTACTGTTCACACGGCATCTTGCACTGCGCTGCAAGGCATCCGACCAATAATAGGAGGCAGTAGTATGTTTTATTATGACAGAACTTATATATTAGTATTAATTGGTGTAGTACTCTGTATGCTGGCATCAAACCGGGTAAACCGTGTATTTCAAAAATATGACAGAGTGCGAAGCCATACAGGAATGACAGGGAGAGAGGCAGCAGAACGGATCTTACGCGCAAATGGAATTTATGATGTACAGGTACAGCATGTTTCAGGCAAGCTGACCGATCATTATGATCCGAGAAATAAAGTTCTGAGATTGTCAGATGCGACGTATGCATCCTCTTCTGTAGCGGCAATCGGCGTGGCGGCACATGAGTGCGGACATGCCGTACAGCATGCGGTCGGTTATGCACCGCTGCAGATCAGAGGAGCGCTGGTACCGGTGGCAAATTTTGGTTCAACTCTGGCATGGCCGTTGATACTGATTGGTCTGTTCATGAATAATCAGACAGCCGGATTGTTGATCAATGCCGGAATTCTATTGTTTTCCGGCGCCGTACTTTTTCAGATCGTGACACTTCCGGTAGAATTTAATGCATCAGGCAGGGCGGTGCGGACTTTGGAAAGCAGCGGAATGCTCTATGAGGATGAAGTGAAACAGACAAAAGAAGTGTTGGGAGCAGCCGCTCTGACCTATGTGGCAAGCACAGCATCGATGATATTACAGCTTCTGCGTTTGATACTCATTACAGGAGGAAGAAGACGAAATGACTAAATCAGTCAACGAACGGGAACTGGTGCTGGGGATACTTCTGGAAGTGACGGAAAACGGACAATATAGTCATCTGATACTCCGAGATGTACTGAACAAATATCAGTACCTGGATAAAAAAGAGCGGGCTTTTATCACACGGGCGACGGAAGGCACACTGGAACATATGATAGAGCTGGACTATATTTTAGATCAGTTTTCCAGAGTTAAAGCAAAGAAAATGAAACCGGTTATCCGCAATATTTTGCGGAGTGCGGTTTATCAGATGAAATATATGGACACCGTTCCGGATTCTGCCGCTTGTAATGAGGCAGTTAAGCTGGCGGTGAAAAAGGGATTTGGAAGTCTTCGGGGATTTGTCAACGGAGTGCTGCGGAATGTGGCGCGTAATCTGGAGCAGGTTGTTTACCCGCAGGATCCGGTGCAAAATCTGTCGGTCAGATATTCCATGCCGGTATGGATTTTGGAGTTGTGGCTGAAATCTTACAGTATAGAAACAGTAGAGCTGATGCTGGAGCAGTTCCAGAGGGAGACACCGCTGACTGTGAGATGTAAGGTTGCAGAGGTGCGGACAAAGGGTAAGAACAGTGTTTCAGAATTAAAAAAGTGTCTGGCAGAAGAAGGGGTTCGTGCAGAACAGCACCCCTATCTGCCGTATGCGCTGTGCATTTCTGGTTTTGACTATCTTGCCGGACTTGATAGTTTTCAGAAAGGGCTTTTCTCCGTGCAGGATATCAGCTCCATGCTGGTCTGTGAGATTGCAGATCCCAACGAGGGAGACAAGGTGATTGACGTCTGTGCGGCTCCGGGAGGCAAATCCCTTCATATAGCAGAGAAGTTAAATGGCAGCGGACATGTGGAAGCCCGTGATCTGACACCATATAAGGTGGGACTGATACAGGAAAATATTGAGCGTACCGGGTTGAATAATATAACAGCAGTTTGTCAGGACGCTGTAAAATATGATGAGAATAGCGCGGAAAAGGCAGATATTGTCATTGCGGATCTGCCGTGTTCAGGACTTGGGGTACTGGGGAAGAAAACAGACTTGAAATATAAAGCGACAGAAGAAGGCTGCGAACAGCTTTCAGAATTACAACGGGAGATTCTCTCGGTGGTACATAAGTATGTCAAACCCGATGGTACACTTGTGTACAGCACATGCACCATTAATCCGGCGGAAAATATGGAGAATGTACACTGGTTCTTACAGGAATATCCGCAGTTTGAACTCTCTGATATCCATGACAGGTTATGCGGAGAACTGCAGAAAGATGTGATGGAAGACGGATGCTTACAATTGCTGCCGGGAGTGCATCAAAGTGACGGCTTTTTTATTGCCTGTTTCAGAAAAAAGGCGAAGTAACTAAAACAGTAACAGTTCAGCCTTCTGGCAGTACTGTTACCTAAAACACACAAAACAGCAGTAATTAATGAAAGAAAGATCAACAGGACAGGTAGTTATGAAAAAGGATATTCGTGCATATACATATGAGGAATTACAGAAGGAAATTCAATTGCTTGGAGAGAAATCCTTTCGTGCAAAGCAGGTGTACGAGTGGCTCCATCAGAAACTGGCAGACAGTTTTGCAGAGATGACCAATCTTTCCAAGAATTTCAGAAATCAATTGGAAGAAGAATATGAAATTCTTCCGGTGGAGATGACAGCACGTCAGGAGTCCAAATTGGATGGAACGAATAAGTTTCTGTTTTGCTTATACGATGGAAATGTAGTGGAAAGCGTATTGATGCGGTATAAGCATGGCAATTCAGTGTGTATCTCATCACAGGTGGGCTGCCGGATGGGCTGCCGTTTCTGTGCTTCTGCAATTGGTGGGCTGGAGCGTAATCTTTCTGCTTCAGAAATGCTGGGGCAGATTTATCAGATTCAGAAAATCATCGGAGAAAGAGTATCTAATGTGGTTGTTATGGGAACCGGAGAGCCGTTGGACAATTATGATAATCTTCTGAATTTTATCCGTATTCTGACGGATGAGCATGGGCTTCATATCAGCCAGCGGAATATCACGGTATCTACTTGCGGAATTGTTCCGCAGATGTATAGTCTGGCGAAAGAACATCTGCAGATTACACTGGCATTGTCTCTTCATGGTTCTAATCAGGAAAAGCGGAAGATGTTGATGCCTGTGGCAAATAAATATAACCTGGAAGAAGTGCTGGATGCCTGCGATAATTATTTTGAAAAGACCGGGCGGCGGATTACTTTTGAGTACAGCATGGTGCATGGGGTCAATGATACAGACGAGGATGCAAAGGAACTGATTGAGATTTTAAAGCCCCGGAACTGTCATTTAAACCTGATTCCGGTAAATCCTATAAAAGAACGTGATTTTGTGCGTCCAAACAGGGAAAATGCACTGAATTTCAAAAATAAACTTGAAAAATGTGGGATTAATGTTACTATAAGAAGAGAAATGGGCTCGGATATCGGTGGGGCCTGTGGTCAGCTCAGAAGAAGTTACCAGGGAAGGAGTACAATATGAAGACATTTTCCATAACAGACGTTGGTGTGGTAAGACAAGTAAATCAGGACTATGTCTATACGACAGATAATCCACTGGGACCGCTTCCGAATCTGTTTGTTGTCGCAGACGGAATGGGGGGGCATCAGGCGGGAGATTATGCTTCTAAGTATACAGTAGAGATTCTCCGGCGTGAGCTGAAGCAGAGCAGCGAGGAAGATATCGAGAAGGCACTCGTTTCTGCAATTAAGACAGCAAACAGGGAGGTTATCAAACGGGCTTCCGAGGATTCACACCTGAAAGGAATGGGAACAACGGTTGTTGCGGCAACTATCGTCAACCAGATGATGTATTTTGCCAATGTGGGAGACAGCCGTCTGTATTTGATCAATCAGGGCATTGCCCAGTTAACGAAGGACCATTCGCTGGTAGAGGAGATGGTACGTCTCGGCGGTATTAAGCCGGAAGAGGCAAAGAGCCATCCGGACAAGAATATTATTACCCGGGCAATCGGGGCAAAAGCAGAGGTAGATGTTGATTTTTATGAGCATCGTCTGAAGCATGGGGACATTATTTTGATGTGCACGGACGGACTCAGCAATATGGTAGAAGATGATGATCTTTTCCATATCGTTCAAGGGGGACGAGACATTGTTGAGGCAGGTACATCGCTTGTAGAAGCGGCAAAGGAGAACGGAGGAACGGATAATATCGGAATTGTACTGACCGAGCCGTTTCACGATGAGGTGAGTATATGTTAAAAGAAGGGATATTTTTAGGTAAGCGCTATGAGATTCTGGAAAGGATTGGTTCCGGAGGAATGGCGGATGTGTATAAGAGTAAGGATCATAAGCTGAATCGGTATGTGGCAGTTAAGGTATTAAAGAGCGATTACCGTTCTGATGAAGTATTTATCCAGAAGTTTGTCAGTGAAGCACAGGCAGCGGCAGGACTGATGCATCCGAATGTAGTGAATGTTTATGATGTAGGTCAGGACCGTGGTCTGTATTATATGGTTATGGAGCTTGTGGAAGGCATCAGTCTGAAAGACTATATTGAAAAGAAAGGACAGCTTTCTGCGAAAGAGACCATTAGTATTTCTATTCAGATGGTGACTGGAATTCAGGCTGCTCACAATCAGCATATTATTCATAGAGATATTAAACCACAGAATATTATTATTTCTACGGCAGGTAAGGTAAAGGTAACGGACTTCGGCATTGCCAGAGCTACAACTTCTACCAATACTATCAGTACAAATGTGATGGGGTCTGTACACTATACGTCTCCGGAACAGGCAAGAGGCGGAGTGGTTGATGAGAAGAGTGATATCTATTCTGCCGGTATCACAATGTATGAGATGATTACGGGGCATGTTCCATTCGACGGCGATTCTACAGTGTCTGTTGCATTGAAGCATTTGCAGGAAGAAATGGTATCTCCGGCTGAAGAAGTACCGGATATTCCGTATAGTCTGGAGAGTATCATTATGAAATGTACCCAGAAGAGTACGGCACGCAGATATCAGAATTGTCAGGAATTGATTGATGATTTGAAACGTTCTCTTGTAAATCCGGACGGAGATTTTGTGAATAGCAGAAATACGGGCAATACAGCGACGGTTGTGATGTCTGATGAGGAGCTGCGGCAGTTACAGAATCAACGATATCAGCAGAATGATGATTACGATGACGATTATGATGACTATGATGATTACGATGATGATTATGACAATGATGATTACGATAGTGATGACTACGATGATGAGGAGTATGACAGACGGAATCATTATGATGGTAAGAAGAACAATGTAGACCCGAATACAAAGAAGATTATGAAGATTCTTTTGATCGTGGCAGCAGTTGTTATCGTTCTTGCGGCACTGTTTATGATCGGTAAGGCAGCGGGTATTTTCAAATCTGTTCCGGGAGTAGTACAGAATAAAGAGACAACAGCAAAAGTTACCGTGCCCGATGTGGTCGGCATGAATATTGATGATGCAGTTGATGCACTTAATAAGAGAAACCTTGGTTATAACGTTGTGGCGCAGAACACTTCGGATACTTATGAGAAAGATGTGGTGATGGAGCAGAAGACAGAAGCCGGAGAGAAGGTTGCGAAACATACAGAGGTTCAGCTTGTTGTCAGTCTTGGAGAAGAGATTAAGACAGTATCTGTGCCGGATGTAACAGGGAAATCTGAGTCAGACGCACAAAAAGTACTGGAAAAATCAGGTTTTGTTGTAGAAAATGAAGCACAATATGATGATACTGTTGTATCAGGGAAGGTTATTACTACAGATCCGGGACCGGGGGTTGAAGTTAAAGAAGGAGTGACTGTCAAGATGTATGTCAGCAAGGGCAGAGAAAAGGTGGAAGTACCAGATCTGACCGGAAAGACAGTAGATGAGGCATCGGCAGAACTGGCGGAACTTGGACTTGGACTTGGAAATGTAAGTGAGGAGTATAGCGATGAGTATGAAGCCGGCATTATCATTTCCCAGAAGAAAGAAGCCGGAAGCAAGTTGGAAAAGGGAGCAACAATTGATTATGTGATCAGCAAAGGACCGGAGAAAAAGATGATTAATGTTCCGAATCTGATTGGGAAACGAGAAGATGCGGCATATCAGGCATTGTTAGATGCGGGACTGACAGGAAGCGCGATTGAATACAGATACGATTCTTCAATCGAGTATGGATATGTGATTTCCCAGACTGTCACAGGGGCTGTAGAAGAGGGAACTGAGGTTGGTTATGTAGTCAGTCTCGGGAAGGATCCGAGTACGGTTATTCCAGATCCTGACTTGGACAATGGTGGATGGGATAACGACGATGCAAATATCGGAGACGGTGTGATAGTAGATTAAGTATGAAAAAGCAGATAGAAAGTATAGTATGCAGGGAAAGATTATAAAAGGGATTGCCGGATTCTACTACGTTCATGTAGTAGAATCCGGTCTTTATGAGTGTAAGGCAAGAGGTCTTTTTCGCAAAGAGAAGTTAAAACCTCTTGTTGGAGATGATGTAGAGATTGAAGTTCTCGATGGAACAGAAAAAACAGGCAATATTACAAAAATATTACCTCGCAGAAATGAACTGATACGCCCGGCGGTAACGAATATTGACCAGGCACTGGTCGTCTTTGCAGTGACGGAGCCAAAGCCTCATTTTAATTTGTTAGACAGATTTCTAATCATGATGCAGTACAAAGAGATTCCGACTGTTCTTTGTTTTAATAAGAAAGATATTGCAGAGGATTGGAATATTGCAGAACTTAAGCGGATTTATGAATCATGCGGATATCCCATTATTTTTACAAGTGCCCGGGAGCAGGAAAATATAGAGCAGGTAAAGTCACTTTTAAAGGGAAAGACAACTGCGGTCGCCGGACCGTCAGGAGTCGGAAAGTCCTCGCTGATCAATTTGCTGCAATCAAGGATTGAGATGGAGACAGGCAGTATCAGCAAGAAGATTGCAAGGGGAAAACACACGACGAGACATTCCGAGCTGCTTACCATAGATGAAGATTCTTATATTATGGATACACCGGGATTCAGTTCTCTCTATGTCAATGATTTTGAAAAAGAGGAGTTAAAATATTATTTCAGGGAGTTTGCGCCTTATGGGGATCAGTGTAGATTTCACGGCTGTGATCATGTGCATGAACCGGGCTGTGCAGTAAAAGAAGCCGTGGAACAGGGGATTATACACAAAATCAGATATGAAAACTATTTGGAAATGTATAGGGAATTACTGGAGAAAAAGAGGTATTGAAATGAAACAGATTTTGGCGCCGTCAATTTTGTCGGCAGATTTTAAAAAATTAGGTGAGCAAATGGGACTCTGTGAAAAGAGTGGTGCAGAGTATCTTCATTTTGATGTCATGGACGGTATGTTTGTTCAGAACATTTCCTTTGGAATACCGGTTCTGGAATCTATCAAAGGGAGTACAGGGATGGTACTGGATGTGCATCTGATGATTGAAGAGCCGATTCGTTATGTCGAAAGCTTTGCTAAAGCAGGTGCAGATATTTTAACTGTTCATTATGAGGCATGCAAAGATGTACAGGCTGTCATTGACAAAATTCATGCCTGTGGAATTAAAGCAGGGCTTACTATTAAGCCGGGTACTCCGGTGGATGTACTGAAACCATTTTTGAATCAGGCAGAGATGTTTCTGATCATGTCTGTAGAGCCAGGACAGGGAGGACAGGGATTTATTCCAGAGTCATTTGATAAGATCCGGACTCTGCGGGAAATGTTAAATGAGAAAGGGATTACGGCGGATATTGAAGTGGACGGCGGTATCAAGTCTGACAATGTGGGGGAAGTGGCAAAGGCAGGCGCTAACGTTATGGTGGCAGGTTCAGCCATATTTCGGGGTGACATCGGGGCAAATGTTTCTGAATTTATGAGGATTTTGAAAGAATATGAGTAAACGTACGGTAATTGTCAGCGGCGGAATGCTGGAGGAAGAGTTTGCACTTCCCATTGTGCAAAGTGAAGAGACGGAATATATTATCGGTGTGGACAAGGGGCTTCTGTTTCTGTATAAACATGGGATTGCACCGGATTATATTGTTGGGGACTTTGACAGCGCTCCTGAGGATGTTGTAAAGTATTATAAAGAGAGTAGCAATATTCCTATTCGAGAATTCAATTCGGTGAAAGATGCGTCGGATACGGAAAATGCAATTCGTCTTTGTCTGGATCTGCGGAGAAAGAATATCTGGATCTTAGGTGCGACAGGAGCGAGGGCAGATCATCTGTGGGCGAACATTCAGTGCTTAAAGATTGCGAAAGAATCAGGCGCTGAAGCGGTCATTTTGGACAGTTACAATAGGATTCGCCTGATTGACGGGGATATTGTACTGAAAAAGGAAGAGGCCTACGGGAAATATTTTTCTTTATTTCCTCTGGGAGGAACTATATGCGATTTTAATATTATAGGAGCTAAATATCCGCTGAGTCATCACATGCTGGAGCCTTATGACAGTCTGTGTGTCAGCAATGAATTTGTAGAAGATAAGGTTGAGATTACATTTCCGTTTGGAGATGTGATATTGATGGAAACAAGAGATTAGGAGGAAGATAGATTATGAAATTAGGTATCGTAGGGCTTCCGAATGTAGGAAAAAGTACATTGTTTAATTCCCTGACAAAGGCGGGGGCAGAATCAGCCAATTATCCGTTTTGTACTATTGACCCAAATGTGGGTGTTGTAACTGTGCCGGACAAGCGTCTGGATGTACTGGGGGAGATGTATCACACAAAGAAGATTGTTCCGGCTGCCATTGAGTTTGTAGATATTGCAGGTCTGGTAAAGGGGGCGTCTAAAGGAGAGGGACTTGGAAATCAGTTTCTTGCCAACATCCGTGAAGTAGATGCAATCGTACATGTGGTGAGATGTTTTGAGGACAGCAATATTGTCCACGTAGATGGAAGCATTGACCCGCTGCGTGATATAGAGACTATCAATTTGGAATTGATTTTCTCTGATCTGGAGATTCTGGAACGCAGAATTGCCAAAACAACGAAGCTTTCCAGAAATGATAAGACAGCGGCAAAAGAGCTGGAGCTTCTGAAGCATTTGAAAGCGCATTTGGAAGAAAATCAGCTTGCAAAGAGCTTTACAACAGAAGATGAAGACGAACAGGCATGGATGGCAGATTATAATCTTCTGACTGCAAAGCCGGTGATTTTTGCAGCTAATGTAACTGAGGATGATCTGGCAGACGATGGAGTAAATAATGATGGAGTACAGGCAGTACGTGATTATGCGGAAAGAGAAAACTGTGAAGTATTCGTAGTATGTGCACAGATTGAACAGGAAATTGCAGAATTAGAAGATGATGAAAAGAAGATGTTCCTGGAAGATTTGGGATTAGAAGAGTCTGGATTGGAGAAACTGATAAAGGCAAGCTATCATCTGCTCGGACTGATCAGTTATCTGACTGCCGGAGAACCGGAAGTCCGTGCATGGACGATTAAGCGAGGCACAAAAGCACCGCAGGCAGCTGGTAAGATTCATTCTGATTTTGAACGCGGATTTATCCGTGCAGAAATTGTAAGTTATGATGATCTGATGGCATGCAAAACTCATGCGGCTGCCAAAGAAAAGGGGCTCGTCCGTCTGGAAGGAAAAGAATACATCGTACAGGATGGAGATATTATTTTGTTTAGATTTAACGTATAAGCATCCAGCTTCGTCACAAGATATACACCCGGATTTAATAACAACAGAAGTAAAGTATGAAATTATAAAAAAGAGGTAGAAACATGCATTACGATATCAGCTTTCCCAACCTGGGAATCACCTTGGATCACGTTGGCAAATCTATCAGCCTGTTCGGAATTCCAATCGCATATTACGGTATCATCATCGGCAGCGCCATTCTGATAGGTTTTTGGATAGCGATGTCTGAGGCAAAACGCACCGGACAGAATCCGGAAGACTACCTGGATATGGGAATCTTTGGTGTGATTCTGGGTATTGTGGGAGCCAGAGTTTATTATGTGTTTTTTTCCTGGGATATGTATAAAGATAATCTGCTCCAGATATTTAACCTGCGGGCAGGGGGACTGGCAATTTACGGCGGTGTTATCGGAGCAGTCATTGCGGTGATGGTATGTGCAAAAGTAAAAAAACTGTCAGCGCCGCAGATTTTTGACACGATAGCAATGGCTCTGGTCAATGGGCAGATGCTTGGACGATGGGGAAACTTCTTTAATCGAGAGGCATTCGGGCAATATACGGACTCTATGTTTGCCATGAGACTTCCGCTGGATGCGGTGCGTTCCGGTGATGTAACAGAATTGATGAGGGAGCATATGCAGACCATAGATGGTGCCAGTTACATTCAGGTGCATCCTACATTTCTTTATGAGTCACTCTGGTGCTGCGGGATATTTGTACTGTTGCTGCTGTATCGTAAGCACAAAAAATTTGAAGGCGAACTGTTTCTTTTGTATTTGTTCGGATACGGTCTGGGAAGAGTGTGGATCGAGGGGCTTCGGACAGACCAGTTAATTATTCCGGGAGCCGGAATTCCGGTATCTCAACTGCTGGCAGGTGTGACAGTAGTCAGCATGGCTGCAGCAATTGTATATTTCAGAAGGAAAGTAAGTAAAAAAAACAATCAGAATATTTCTCAATGATATATAAAATGGGCAGGGGTTGTATCCAATAGAAAGGGAGACGATTTCTGCCTGTTTTGTATTTTCATCAGTTACTGTTCGCACCCTACGGGTGCTCCAGTACAGTATCCAGCCCATTTTAAGTCGCCTTTGGCGAGGGGCTGGATATATCGCTGTCATCACTTCATTGGTCGGACACCTTGCAGCGCAGTGCAAGGTGCCGTGCGGACAGTTACATCATCACACAGTCATCACACATTCTTACGGATTTTTTGTCGGATTATCGTTGAAAATGTCGAATCATTATAGTAAGATATGATGTGGGTGAATATAACCGGAGGTGTACAAATGAAAAAATCAGGGTCTTCTCTGGATAAAAATAGAAAAATTTTTATTATAGCGACAGTGTTTTTGATTGTTACTGTCATTTCTGTGATAAGTTATCGGGCATGGAAAAGGGAAAATGTAGAAAAGGAAAAAATCAGCAAGGGAATTGATTATTTGACAAGTCTGGAAAATAGAGATGTTGCTTCTATTAGTGAACAAATTGACAACATTAAAGCACAACAGACGATGGCACAGATTGAAGCCGACGAGAATGCAGTGTGGAAAGCCTTTGACATGGCGATGATTCTGGGCGATTCAAGAGCTGTGGGATTCAGGTTTTATGAATTTTTGATGGATGCTCAGGTGATTGCGGAAAGCGGAAGGAAAATTACGGATGTACCAGAGGATATAGATAAAATTAAATCTATAAGTCCGAAACAGATTTTTCTATGTTTTGGACTGAATGATATTAAGAGCGGATTGTGGACGAATCCTGCGGATTATGCTGCCGCTTATAAGGAAATAGTAGATTACTTGAATCAGGAACTGCCGGGGACAACTGTATTTATCAATTCAATTCTTCCTGCAACGGGAACTGGGTATGCAAGCTTTGAGGGGTATGCCAGAATACCAGAGTATAATGCGGCATTGCAGGAAATGGCACAGGAAAATGGATATAAATTTATTGATAATTCAACGGTTGCTTATGAATATATGGATTTGTATGAGCAGGATGGTCTGCACTTGCAGAAGGATTTTTACCGGCATTGGGCGGCAAGTATGATCGTAGGGGTGACGAAACAGTGAAAAAATATTTTTCCTATATAAAAATTGTATTGGTCGTATTGCTGCTTGTATTCATTATTGCAGATGTCAGTCTGGATCAAAGCAGCAGTGCGGATATCAAAACAGTGGCGGCTCAAGTGGCAAAAGCGGCAGAAGTTGATGTGGATGCGGCGGCGGAAGAACGGATGGTCAAGCGGTTTTATGGATTGAATCCAAAGGATTATGAAGGCGCTGTTCTGTATGCCCCCAAGGACAATATGGATGTCAATGAAATTTTTATCGTGAAGTTAAAGGATGAGTTACAGGCAAAATCTGTAGAAGAAGCAATTCAGAAAAGACTGGATACACAGATGAAGAGCTTTGAAGGCTATGGAGCGGAACAGACTGCGTTGCTTAAAGCACATGTTTTAGAAGTGAGGGGCAATTATATATTTTATATGGTTGGCGAGAAAGCTGGGAAAACACAAAAGGCATTTTTAGAGAGCTTATAGAAGAGGTGGAAAACAGTTATGATTTTTAGTAGTATCTTTTTTATATTTGCATTTTTACCAATTGTATTGCTTATCTATTATCTGATGCCTTTTAAGCTGAAGAATCTGGTGCTTCTGATCGTCAGTCTGATTTTTTATGCATGGGGTGAACCAATTTATGTCATTTTGATGATATTCAGCATCGCCATCAATTTTGTCAGCGGAATTGAATTGGAATATTTAATGGAAAACGGGGAAATGCAGAAGGCGAAATATGCCTGTATTACGACTGTGGTTATCAACCTGCTGATCCTCGGTTTTTACAAATATTACGGATTCCTTTTAGAAAATTTAAATGCAATACTGCCCTTTGATATATCATATACGCAGCTTGCGCTGCCAATAGGCATTTCGTTCTACACATTCCAGACTATGTCTTATGTAATTGATGTATATAAAGGAAAAGTAGAAGCACAACACAATCCAGTTACATTCGGGGCGTATGTGTCTATGTTTCCTCAGTTGATTGCAGGACCGATCGTTCGCTATTCCGATGTGGAAAAGCAGCTCCAGCGCCGGATATTTTCTGTGGAGAGATTTGGTGATGGTGTAATGTGGTTCTTGCAGGGGCTTGGTAAAAAGGTTCTGATTGCAAACAATATGGGGAGTGTATATGAGTCCGTCATGGCGCTGGGGGCATCACAGACTTCAGTTTTGACAGCTTGGATCGGATGCTTTGCCTATACAATGCAGATTTATTTTGACTTTGGCGGTTATTCAGATATGGCGATTGGTCTTGGTAAAATGCTTGGTTTCGATTTTATGAAGAACTTTGATTATCCGTATACCGCAAAAAGTATTACAGAGTTCTGGCGCAGATGGCACATTTCCCTGAGCAGCTGGTTTAAGGAATATGTGTATATTCCGCTTGGAGGAAACAGAGGGGGTACGGCGCAGGCAATTCGTAACCTGATGATTGTCTGGGGACTGACCGGGCTGTGGCATGGCGCAGCATGGAATTTTATTTTTTGGGGACTTTATTATGGCATAATTTTGATCATTGAGAAGTATATATTAAAAGAAGCAATGGAAAAGCTTCCTTCTATTGTTCAGCATATTTATACATTGGTTCTAGTGATGTTTGGATGGGTACTGTTTTGCTCCCCATCACTTGGACGGGCTGCGTCTTATATGGGAACAATGCTGGGGATCGGCGGAGCTGGATTTGCGGATGCAACAGCGCTGTATTATCTGAAATCTACATTTCTGCTGGGGACCTTTGCAGCGGTGGCAAGTACACCGGTCATTCATAAAAGATTTTCTGAATGGATAAAAGCAAGAGAAGTATACAAACGGGCATTTTGTATTGCAATGTATGTGGTCATATTTGTGATTTCTACAGCATATTTGGTCAATGCGACATATAACCCATTTTTGTATTTCAGATTTTGATGAGTAACAGTTCAGCCTGCGGCTGAGCTGTTACATGACAGCATAGAAAAGGTGAGTAAAGTATGGAAAATAAGGTGCGAAAGCAGAGAAGCAGCAAGCGCAGGGCGTACAGAGGAACGTACCGTATTATGGCATTTTCCTTTATAGGAGGGGTACTGTTCCTGGCGATCGCAAGTATCATCAAACCGGATGTACGTTTTTCCGAGGAGGAGAACCGTATTCTGGCGGAGATGCCGAAGTTGAGTAAAGAAGGTCTGGCGGACAAAAACTATATGACAGGTTTAGAGTCCTACACTTCAGATCAATTTGTTTTACGCGATTTTTGGATTAAAATGAAGGTCCAGTGTGATCTTTTGCTCGGGAAAAGGGAACTTAACGGAGTGTATCTCGGAGCGGACAAGTACCTGATGCAGGCGCCGGCTTCCCCTGATGAGAAAAATGTGAAGACTAATCTGGATGCGATGAATCTGTTTGCCAAGAAGCATGAAAATGTGAAGGTCAATGTAATGATTGTACCGAATGCGGTATATGTGATGGAAGATTATTTGCCAAAAGGCGCTCCAGTGCGGGATCAGGGCAAAGATATGAATAATTTAAAGAAAAATTTATCTGATAAAATTGGTTTTATTGATGTAACAAAAACATTACAGCAGCATGTGAATGAAGGTCTGTATTACAAGACAGATCATCACTGGACAAGTAAGGCTGCATTGTACAGTTTTAAGGCGGCGGCAGAACAGCTTGGTATTGAAAATCCGATAACAGATTATAAGGCTTATACGGTAGATGCCTCCTTTTCTGGAACACTGGCATCCAGAAGCGGATATCACAAGGCAGAAGATGAGATTCAGGTGTATGCACCGGAAGGTGTAGAATTGCAGTATTTGGTCAGTGATTCTGATAATGGAAAGAAGCGTCCGACAGTTTATGATAGATCAAAGCTAAAGGAAAAAGATAAATATCAGGTATTTTTTGGCGGCAATCATGCAATGGTGGATATTATGACAACCAATGATACAGCGAGAAAACTGATAGTGTTCAAGGATTCTTATGCAAACTGCTTTGTTCCTTATCTGATTCCATATTACAATGAGATTGTTATGATCGATCCGCGTTATTACTATGAAAATGTAGAAACACTGATGGCAAATAAGGGAATCACAGAAGCGTTGTTTCTTTATAATCTGGATACCTTTATGACAGATAATTCTATTGCAGGAGCACTGGCGGTGGAATAGCAGAAAGCGGCGTACGAAAGTATGCCGTTTTACTGTGTATAAAAACTGTAAATAGTGACATTGCATATGAAATATATGTGAAAATGTACGTGAAAATAAACAAAAAAACAGGTGTACTTACTGGACTTTTGTAAATATAGGAGATATAATTAGAATACATGTGGAAAACTAAGTTTTGCAATGTACAGAATAAGGAGGAAACAAATAATGGCAAGAAAAATGAAGACCATGGATGGTAACCAGGCGGCAGCTCACGTGTCATATGCTTATACGGAAGTTGCAGCGATTTACCCAATCACACCATCATCTGTTATGCCGGAACATGTAGACGAGTGGGCTACAGAAGGCAGAGAGAACATCTTCGGAACAACTGTTGAAGTAACAGAGATGCAGTCCGAGGCAGGCGCTGCGGGCGCAGTACACGGATCTTTATCAGCAGGTGCTCTGACAACAACATTTACAGCATCACAGGGATTACTTTTGATGATTCCAAACTTATATAAAGTAGCAGGAGAGCAGCTCCCGGGAGTGTTCAACGTATCTGCCCGTGCAATTGCAAGCCACGCTCTGTCAATTTTCGGAGATCATTCCGATGTATATGCCTGCCGTCAGACAGGTGCAGCTATGCTCTGTGAGTCCAGTGTACAGGAAGTTATGGACCTGACAGCAGTTGCGCATTGTGCAGCATTAGAAGGTAAGATTCCGTTCATCAACTTCTTTGACGGATTCAGAACATCACACGAGATTCAGAAGATTGAGACATGGGATTACGAAGACCTGAAAGATTTGGTTAATATGGATGCGATCGATGCATTCCGTGCACATGCATTGAACCCGAATCATCCGTGCCAGAGAGGTTCTGCACAGAATCCGGATATCTTTTTCCAGGCAAGAGAAGCTTGTAACCCATATTACGATGCTCTTCCGGGAATTGTTCAGAATTATATGGACAAGGTAAATGCAAAGATTGGAACAGATTATAAACTGTTTAATTACTATGGAGCAGAAGATGCAGAGCGCGTGATCATAGCTATGGGATCTGCATGTGAGACAATTGAAGAGACTGTTGATTATATGATGGCAGCGGGCGAGAAAGTCGGTGTTGTTAAAGTTCGTCTTTACAGACCGTTTTGTGCACAGGCGCTTATCGATGCAATTCCAGAGACAGTTAAGACGATTACAGTTCTTGACAGAACAAAAGAGCCGGGAGCGCTTGGCGAGCCTTTGTATCTGGATGTTGTTGCAGCTCTTAAAGGAACAAAATTCGATGCAGTTCCGGTGCTTTCCGGACGTTACGGACTTGGTTCCAAAGATACAACACCGGCACAGATCGTTGCTGTATTCAATAATACAGAGAAGAAGATGTTTACGATCGGTATTGTGGATGATGTAACAAATCTGTCACTTGAAGTAGGCGCTCCGCTTGTTACAACTCCGGAAGGAACAATCAACTGTAAGTTCTGGGGACTTGGTGCTGACGGTACTGTCGGTGCAAATAAGAACTCCATTAAGATCATCGGTGACAACACAGATATGTATGCACAGGCATACTTTGACTATGATTCTAAGAAGTCCGGTGGTGTGACAATGTCCCACCTGCGTTTTGGTAAATCTCCGATTAAGTCAACATATCTGATCCGTCAGGCGAACTTTGTAGCATGCCATAATCCGTCTTATGTTGACAAGTATAACATGGTTCAGGAACTGGTTGACGGCGGAACATTCCTTCTGAACTGTCCATGGGATATGGAAGGTCTTGAGAAGCATCTGCCGGGACAGGTAAAAGCATTTATCGCTAACCATGGTATCAAGTTCTACACAATTGACGGTATCAAGATCGGTAAGGAGATCGGACTTGGCGGACGTATCAATACGGTTCTGCAGTCTGCATTCTTCAAACTGGCTGCGATCATTCCTGAGGAAGAAGCAATCGATCTGATGAAGAAGGCTGCAAAGGCTACTTACGGAAGAAAGGGCGATAAGATCGTTCAGATGAACTACGATGCAATTGACGCAGGCGCTAAACAGGTTGTAGAAGTTGCAGTTCCGGAGAGCTGGAAGGATGCAGCAGACGAAGGTCTGTTCGCACCGGAAGTTAAGGGCGGAAGAGCAGATGTTGTTGATTTCGTTAAAAATGTACAGGTTAAGGTAAATGCACAGGAAGGTAATACACTTCCGGTATCTGCATTCAATGATTATGTAGATGGTTCTACACCGTCTGGTTCTTCTGCATACGAGAAACGTGGCATCGCAGTAGATATTCCGGTATGGAAACCGGAAAACTGTATCCAGTGTAACCGTTGTGCATATGTATGTCCGCACGCAGTTATCCGCCCGGTGGCGCTGACAGAGGAAGAGGCTGCTAAGGCTCCGGAAGGACTGCAGACACTTGATATGACAGGTATGCCGGGAATGAAGTTTACAATGACAGTTTCCGCATATGACTGTACAGGATGTGGTTCTTGTGCGAATGTATGTCCTGGAAAGAAGGGCGAGAAGGCTCTCGTTATGGAGAACATGGAAGCAAATGCAGGCTCCCAGAAGTTCTTTGACTTCGGTACAGAGATTCCGGTAAAACCAGAAGTAGTTTCTAAGTTCAAAGAAGCTACTGTAAAGGGAAGCCAGTTCAAACAGCCACTGCTTGAGTTCTCAGGCGCATGTGCAGGCTGTGGTGAGACACCATACGCAAAACTGATCACACAGTTGTTCGGTGACAGAATGTATATTGCAAACGCAACAGGATGTTCCTCTATCTGGGGTAACTCTTCACCGTCCACACCATACACTGTAAATGCTAAGGGACAGGGTCCGGCATGGTCCAACTCTCTGTTCGAGGATAATGCAGAGTTTGGTTACGGTATGCTGCTTGCGCAGAACACTATTCGTGCAAGACTGAAAAAATATGTAGAGAAGATTGCTGAAGTTGCAGAGAAAGAAGATGTAAAAGCAACGGCTTTAGAATACCTTGATACATTTGCATGCGGTGCAACAAACGGTACAGCTACAGATAAACTGGTAGCAGCACTGGAAGCTTGTGACTGTGATATGGCAGAGAGACTGGAAGTTCTGAAGAACAAAGATTTCCTTGCTAAGAAGTCTCAGTGGATCTTCGGTGGTGACGGATGGGCTTACGATATCGGATTCGGCGGTGTTGACCATGTACTTGCAAGCGGCAAGGATATCAACATCATGGTATTCGATACAGAAGTTTACTCCAATACAGGCGGACAGTCCTCCAAGGCTACAAAGACAGGTGCTACTGCACAGTTCGCAGCAGGCGGAAAAGAGACGAAGAAGAAAGACCTTGCAGGAATCGCAATGAGCTATGGTTATGTATACGTTGCACAGATTGCTATGGGCGCTGACTTCAACCAGACTGTAAAGGCAATTGCAGAGGCAGAGGCATATCCGGGACCATCACTCATCATTGCTTATGCTCCGTGTATCAACCACGGTATCAAGAAGGGCATGAGCAAAGCTCAGACCGAGGAGCAGTTAGCAGTAGAGTGTGGATACTGGAATAACTTCCGTTACAATCCGGCAGCAGAGGGCAACAAGTTCTCACTGGACAGCAAAGAGCCTAAGCTGGAAGGATATCAGGAATTCCTCGATGGAGAAGTTCGTTACAATGCATTGAAGAGAGCTAATCCGGAGAAGGCTGCTAAGTTGTTTGCGATCAACGAGAATGAAGCTAAAGAAAGATATGATTATCTGAAGAAGCTGATAGCAGTTTATGCAGCAGAAGAAGAGTAAAAATAAGTTTCGGTGAAATCCGAAGCAAAAATAAAAAGGGAATCGGCGATTGCCGGTTCCCTTTTTTCAAAAAAGAGATGACAAAATTCTTGTTTGCGAACCATGATGAAGTAAAACGAAATCTTGGTAATACTGATTCTAAACTGAAGGAATCTGGATTAAGCTAAAAAGGAGATATCATGTTTGGTTATGTAACGATTTGTGAGCCGGAATTAAAAATGAAAGATTTTAGAAGATATAAGGCGTATTATTGCGGACTCTGCCAGACGCTTAAAGAACGGCATGGAAGTCTGGGGCAGATGACGCTGGCATATGACATGACGTTTGTTATCATTTTGCTCACATCACTATATGAATGTGAATTGAAAAGTTCTGCGCATAGATGTAAGGTGCATCCGATTAAGAAGCAAATTATGCTCCAGAATGAATTTGCTGAATATGCCGCAGATATGAATCTGATTTTGGCATACTATCATATGAAAGACGATTGGCAGGATGAAAGAAAAGTGAGCGGATTGCTTGGAACAGCCGCTCTTCGCAGAAAAGCGGAGCGGGCAGTCCGCAAATATCCAAGACAAAGCCGTGTGATCCGAGAAGAATTAAAGGCGCTGGAGTGTTATGAAAAGGCTGATTCTCAGAATATAGACGAGACTGCCGGGTGTTTTGGACGTTTGATGGAAGAATTGCTCGTGTATAAGAAAGATGTGTGGGAAGAAGCACTCCGGACAATTGGATTTTTTCTGGGAAAATTTATTTATATTATGGATGCCTATGAGGATATGAATAAAGACTTGAAAGAAGGAAATTATAATCCACTGAAGGAACTGAACAAGTCGGAGAATTACGAGGAACGATGCCGTGAGATGCTTTGCATGATGATTGCGGAGAGCAGCTCGGCATTTGAGAAGCTCCCTTGTCTTATAGATGCAGATATCCTGCGCAATATTTTGTATGCAGGCGTGTGGACTCGTTACAATAAGCTGCAGAAGAAGCGTGAAGAAGCTAATGTGTATACAGAACATGCAGAAGAAAAGAAACGGGTGAAGGGGAGAGAATAATGAATCGGGATCTGACAACCGGAAATATTACAAAATCCTTGCTTTGGTTTGCATTCCCTATTATGCTGGGGAATCTGCTGCAGCAGTTTTATAATGTGGCGGACACGATTATTGTTGGTCAGTTCCTTGGAAAAGAAGCTTTGGCAGCAGTCGGCTCTTCTTATACGTTAATGACATTCTTAACTTCCATTTTGCTGGGACTGTGTATGGGGAGCGGAGTAGCATTTTCTATTTGCTATGGCAGGAAAGAAATGAACAAGCTGCGTTCTGATATTTTTCTGTCCTTTTGCATGATCGGCGGGATTACGATACTGATAACAGTTCTTGTGTTTACGGGATTGGAGGTTATTCTTCAATTGCTGCAAGTTCCATCTGATATTTATGGAACCATGAGAGAATATCTATGGGTGATCTTTTGGGGAATTGCAGCAACATTTTTCTATAATTTCTTTGCCTCTCTTTTGCGGGCAGCAGGTAATTCCACAGTGCCGCTTTTATTTTTAGGTATCTCGGCGGCACTGAATATCGGATTGGATCTGTTGTTTGTTATCGTGTTTAAGAAAGGTGTGGGCGGTGCGGCAGCGGCAACGGTACTGTCGCAGTACATTTCTGGAATTGGGATACTGATATATACATGGGTATGGTTTCCAGAACTCCGGGTGGACAAAAGAGCAATGAAATGGCGCTGGCGGGTTCTGAAAGAAATCTTTCACCTGTCTTTTCTGACTTGCATGCAGCAGTCGGTAATGAATTTTGGGATCCTGATGGTGCAGGGATTGGTGAACAGCTTTGGTTCGGCAGTAATGGCGGCTTTTTCGGCGGCGGTGAAAATTGATTCTTTTGCGTACATGCCGGTGCAGGATTTTGGAAATGCATTTTCTACGTTTGTGGCGCAGAATTATGGGGCAGGCAAAAAAGAACGGATTCAGGAAGGTGTGCGAGGCGCTGTGCGTACGTCGTTTTTGTTTAGTACGGCGGTAAGTATAGTGGTGTTTGTGTTTGCAAGACCTTTGATGATGATTTTTGTGAAACCATATGAAACGGAAATCTTGCAGGTGGGCGTGAATTACCTGCGGATTGAAGGATCGTTTTATTGCCTGATTGGTTTTTTGTTTCTGTTGTACGGTTATTTCCGTGCAGTAACCAGACCGGGAATTTCCCTTGTTCTGACTGTGATTTCTTTGGGAATACGAGTCGTTCTGGCATATGTATTGTCGTCAGTTTCAACATTTGGGGTGAATGGAATCTGGGCGGCAGTGCCGATTGGATGGATGTTTGCGGACATTGTGGGTTATATTTATTACAGAAAATACAGCGGCAGAAATCCGGTTAATGAAAAGTGAAGATTCTATGAAGATTGTGTTCTTCTCTGGACAAGAAACGGGATTTGGGATATTATAAATTAATGTAGCGGTTTGCTGAATGAGTGAATTGCCGCAGTCTGAGTCAGAGTGGCAATGCTTGCTCGGCGTAGATTTCAAAAGATAGAAATGCGAGGAAAATAGAATGAATAAAAATCCTTATGAGGTGTTGGGAGTATCTCCGAGTGCATCAGACGATGAAGTGAAACGGGCGTATAGAGATTTGACAAGAAAGTATCATCCAGATGTCAATGTGAATAATCCTCTGGCGGATCTGGCAGAAGAGAAGTTTAAAGAGGTACAGGAAGCATATGACATTATAATGAAAGAGCGTGAGCATGGCGGAAGCGGTTACGGCGGTTATAATAATAACCAGTCTTATGGATGGGGACAAAATTCTGGCTCCCAGCCGGATGTAGAGTTACAGGCGGCAGCCAATTTTATCAATACGAGGCGTTATCGTGATGCGATCAATGTATTGAACCGTATGCCGAATCGTACTGCACAGTGGTATTATTTAAGTGCGGCAGCCAATGCCGGAATCGGCAATAATATTCTGGCAAGGGATCATGCTGGACAGGCAGTCAATATGGAACCGAACAATCTGCAGTATCGTCAGCTTTTGAATCAGCTCGAATGGGCAGGACAGAGATATCAGAATAATCCGTATGGCGGTGTCTACGGGATGGGTGGCGGATCCTGCGGCACAGGAAACATGTGCTGCGATCTGTGTATCGCTGACCAGTTATGTGAATGTATGGGAGGGGATCTCTGCGCATGCATGTAAAAGCAAAGAAGATGGCTTTTAGCGGGATGCTTCTCGCTTTGACGATTGTCTGTATGCTGCTTGGCAGTATCATAGAGACGAGTACCTTATTCCTGCTTGCGGCAGCATCCTATTTCGTGGGAATTGTTCTGCGGGAATTTGGGGAGAAGACCGGTATTGCTTTTTATCTGGCAGGAGTGCTTCTTGGTCTGATTGCCGCTCCTAATAAATTTTATGTTGTGTCTTATGCTGCAATGGGATTTTATATCCTTGCAATTGAACTGGTATGGCCGCATCTGGGCAGACTTCCTGAAAATGTGAAACGTAGGGGCATTTTTTGGACGATCAAGTATATTGTGTTCAATGTGATTTATATTCCGGCAGTTCTTTTTTTTCAGGAACTGCTCTTTGCACATAAGCTTTCAACAGGTATTATGATTGGTCTGTTTATGGCAGGACAGGCTGGATTGTTCATTTACGACAGGGCATATGAATATGTGCAGAGAGAATTGTGGAGCAAGTTCCGCGGCAGATTGTTTAAGAGTGGAGAATAGAAGCGTATGAATTTTCTAAGTATATTTGATGTGATCGGACCCAACATGATCGGACCGTCAAGTTCACACACGGCGGGAGCTGTTGCAATTGCACTTTCTGCCCGCAAGATGTTTGGCGGGGAGATTACAAGAGTTACATTTACCCTGTATGGTTCTTTTGCAAAGACATATAAAGGTCATGGTACGGACAAAGCGCTCCTTGGCGGAATTTTGGGATTTTCAACAGATGATGAGCGGATTCGTGATGCATTTGAACTTGCAAACGAGATGGGAGTAGAATATAAATTTCATATAGATGAAGAAACTGTAACAAATCACCCGAATACGGCAGATATTCTTCTGGAAAATGAGAACGGACACAAACTTTTTGTGCGGGGCGAGTCCATCGGCGGAGGTAAGATGAAAATTGTCCGCATCAATAATGTGAATGTAGAATTTACAGGCGAGTACAGTACACTTATTGTACAGCAGATTGATAAGCCGGGAGTGGTGGCACACATCACACAGTGTCTGAGCCTGCACAATATCAATATTGCATTTATGCGGTTGTTTCGTGAGTCAAAAGGCACGGCAGCATTTACAGTTGTGGAATCTGATCAGCCGATCCCACGTGACATTTTACAATATATCAAGATCAATCCAAATGTACAGGATCTGATGCTGATTGAGATGTAGCAGGGTAACAGTTCAGCGTAAGAAAGTGTGATGGAAGAAAGAATCCGCCCTCTCACCGAAGGGGAACTAAGTATAGGGTGGATTCGATAACAGTGCAGCCGTAAGGCTGAACTGTTATGTAGGAGGAGGCGGAATGGATTTTTATAATGGACAAGTTTTATTAGATTTATGTAATAGTGAAAATATGCCGATTTCCGCGGTGATGAAAGAACGAGAAATAACAGAAGGAACGCTCACAAGCGAGGAAGTAGATGCAAAGCTTGTGACAGTTCTCAATATAATGAAGGACTCCTCTCACAAGCCAATCGAGAAGCCAGGAAAATCAATCGGCGGTCTTATTGGCGGCGAGGCGAAAAAGGTAAATGATTTTGGGAAAACTTCTGTAAGTGTTGCGGGAGACATGCTCTCCAAAGCAATGTCATACAGTATGGCGGTACTCGAAGTCAATGCTTCAATGGGATTGATCGTTGCCGCACCGACAGCGGGTTCTTCTGGAGTTGTTCCGGGAGTCTTGATGGCATTGAAAGAAGAGAAGGGGTTATCCGATGAAATATTGTATAAAGGTCTTTTAAATGCTGGAGCAGTGGGATATCTTCTTATGAGAAATGCTTCCGTATCGGGAGCGGAAGCCGGCTGTCAGGCAGAGGTTGGGGCAGCATCTGCAATGGCTGCAAGCGCAGTTGTCGAGATTATGGGTGGAACGCCGGAGCAGTGTCTGGCTGCTGCAAGTCTTTCAATATCTAATCTTCTCGGACTTGTGTGCGATCCGATCGCCGGGCTTGTAGAGTCTCCGTGCCAGAGCCGTAATGCGGTTGGTGTTGCAAATGCGATTACTTCGGCAGAACTTGCACTGGCAGGGGTGATACATCCGATTCCATTTGACGAGATGGCAGAGGCCATGTACCGTGTCGGCAAGAGTCTTCCCTTTGAATTGCGTGAGACAGCTATGGGCGGTTGTGCCGGGACACCGACAGGCTGTGCGCTTGGCTGTAACATTTGCGGAAAATAAATTACTAGAATAGCACTGATTTTTTGAAAGAACAAAGATAGGAAACATCTTCCTAACATGAAGAATTTCATATATGGAAACACTATCCTCAGTTGACAAAATGTGATGACAAGTCTTGCAGTTAAGCAGATTGTAATCCATTTTGCTGCTGGGGATATTTTGTTATTAAGATATAGGAGGAGATTAGACTATGTATCAACATTTACCCATTCGGGATGTATACGCCAGAGAGATTTTAGATTCCCGGGGAAATCCGACGATAGAGGTAGAAATTCTTGCCGGAGATTCAGTGGTTGGAAGAGCGTCAGTACCGTCCGGCGCTTCTACTGGGAAATACGAAGCGGTAGAGCTTCGTGATAATGACTCCAGATATTGCGGAAAGGGAGTCCAGCGTGCGGTTCAGCATGTTAATGATCATCTGGCAAATGTTGTCATTGGCATGAATGTGTTTGACCAGACAGAGATTGACCATATGCTGATAAAGACAGATGGAAGTAAGAACAAAAAGAATTTGGGGGCAAATGCCTTGCTCGGTGTATCACTGGCAGCAGCCCATGCAGCGGCAAATGCGTTGAAGCTTCCGCTTTACAAATATCTGGGTGGTGTCAATGCAAAAAAACTGCCGCTTCCTATGATGAACATTATGAATGGCGGCGCACATGCAGATAATACGCTGGATATTCAGGAATTTATGATTATGCCCGTAGGGGCAGAAAATTTTCGTGAAGGGCTTCGGATGTGTGCAGAGATTTATCAGTCCTTAAAGAGGTTACTGAAAGAACAGGGATTGAATACCGCAGTTGGTGACGAGGGCGGTTTTGCACCAGATTTGCCGGGAGCAAAAGAGGCATTGCAATTTCTGGCAAATGCAGTGGAGAAAGCAGGTTATCAGATGGGTACGGATATTGCGATTGCTTTGGATGTGGCTGCATCCGAGTTGTATCACCCGGAGAGCGGTAAGTATGTTTTCCCGGGAGAAAGCAAGATGACAGGGAAGCGAGTTGCCCGCACTGCGGAAGAACTGATTGATTATTATCAGGAACTAGCTTTGGAATTTCCCATACGTTCTATTGAAGATCCATTGGATGAGGAAGACTGGGATGGCTGGGAGCTTTTAACAACCAGACTGGGAAGCGAGATGCAATTGGTTGGAGATGATCTGTTTGTGACCAATACAGAGCGGCTGAAACAAGGAATCGATAAGGGGGTTGCTAATGCAATTCTGGTGAAGGTCAACCAGATCGGAACGTTGACAGAAGCAATTGAAGCCATCGAACTGGCACAGAAATCCGGTTACAATGCAATTATTTCCCATCGTTCAGGAGAGACGGAGGATACTACAATTGCGGATATCGCAGTAGCATTCAATGCGGGACAGATTAAGACAGGGGCGCCCTGCCGAACAGAACGGGTGGCGAAGTATAATCAGTTAATTCGGATTGAAGAAGAATTGTAAAGTGTTTTGTACACAATTAGCAAATTGAGAAATGCTTTTGTATTTTTGATGTCGCAAATTCTCTCCTCGCGTGTCATTTCCTCCTCTTTCGTAAAAGAGAAGGAAATGATATGCTTGATTTACTTAAGAACTGGTTTTTAAACTTTCAGCAGCTGTGTTGTATATCGTAGTTATTCAGTTCTATAAGGTGAGGTTGTTCTGGACTTTATTATGATTCCGCAAGAATTGTAGCTAAGTCTGCAGAAGTGCTGGAGTATCAACAAGAGGCTGAAAAATATAGATCATTGGCTGATGAGGTTTTGCAAGCAATTCGGGAAGAGTATATTACAAGAAGCGGACGTCAGGCAGTTACAACACAGACGGCTTATGTACTGGCTTTACAATACGGAATTGTGACGGCAGCAGAGCAAAGAAAAACAGTAGATGCATTAAGACAAAAATTAGAAAAAAATAGATAATCCTTGCTTTCTTTCATACCCTATGCTAAAATAAATGAAGTTATCCATAGGAGGTGTGAATGTATGGAGATTTTGAAAATTATTCTGACAATTATTTTTGTTATAGATTGTATTGCATTATCAGCGATTATTCTTCTTCAGGAAGGTAAGTCAGCCGGACTTGGGACAATCGGCGGTGTGGCAGATTCTTATTGGGGACAGAACAAGGGACGTTCTATGGAAGGAGCTCTTGTAAAGTCCACAAAGTTTTTGGCAATTTTATTTTTGGTTCTGGCAGTTGTACTGAACCTGGGCATATTTAACTAAGGTGTCTATAGATATTTTGGTGGTACAAACAACAGGCTAAGAAGATAAGTTAGATGACAAAGCACTCTATATCCGATATAGGGTGCTTTTTTCTACAAAGGAACTTTCTGATTTGTATGCGAATGAAGATTTTTGTACACTCTATTTTATATAGAAAAAAATGATGACACTTTAGTTTTTAGATTGAATTGCTATGAAAAATGATATGGCAGGGGAGAAGACATGACCAATACAAACACATTTGAGAAACGGAAAAAAGTAATATATGATTTTATCTGTGATGATTTTTATGTTCCGATGAAAATCAAAGAGATTGCAATGGTACTGCAGATTCCGCGAGAACATCGGGATGAATTGAAAGCAGTTCTGGATATATTGGAAGAGGAAGGTAAGATCAGCCTTTCCAAGCGGGGCAAGTATTCCAAAGGACAGGCAAAGCGGTTAACCGGTATCTATCAGGCACATCCCCGGGGATTTGGATTTGTGGCGCAGGAGGGTGTGGACGAAGATGTATATATTTCCGAGGATAATACAAACGGCGCTTTTCAGGGAGATGAAGTGGAATTTATCATTACCCGGCATAAAGAAGGGGACAAACGAACAGAGGGAAAGATTGTGCGGATTTTATCTCATGGCACAACAAAAATTGTGGGTCTGTATGAGAAGTGCAAAAGTTATGGTTTTGTGAGTCCTGACAATCAGCGTATTTTGAATGACATTTATATCCCGGAAGGAAAAGAAAAGGGAGCAATGACCGGGCATAAGGTGGTTGTGGAACTGACTTCTTACGGTGGAGAACATTTGAAACCAGAAGGATTTGTAACGGAGATTCTCGGACATATTAACGACCCGGGAACAGATATTATGTCCATAGTAAAGGGTTTTGACCTTCCAACGGAATTTCCGGACCGGGTGATGAATCAGGCAGAGCGTGTCGGCAAAGATGTGTCCGAGGCAGATATAGCGGGACGCATGGACTTACGTGGCTGGGAGATGGTGACCATTGATGGGGAGGACGCCAAAGATTTGGATGATGCGGTTTCTCTGACAAAAGACGGAGAGAATTATAAGCTGGGAGTTCATATTGCGGACGTAACGAATTATGTGCAGGAGCGAAGCGCATTGGATAGAGAAGCTTTGAAACGTGGTACAAGTGTCTATCTGGCAGACCGTGTGATTCCTATGCTGCCGCATAAATTGTCTAATGGTATCTGCTCTTTAAATGCGGGAGAGGACAGGCTGGCGCTGAGTTGTATTATGACTGTGAATCTAAAAGGTGAGGTTGTGGAACACCTGATTGCGGAGACTGTTGTCTGTATCAATGAGCGTATGAGTTATACCAGTGTTGCGAAGATTCTGGAGCAGCAGGACAAAGAAGAAATCAAACGCTACGGTCATCTCGTACCGTTATTTGAACGGATGGCGGAGTTATCCCGTATTTTGCGGACAAGGAGACATAGGAGGGGGTCTATTGACTTTGATTTTCCAGAGTCGAAAATGATTTTGAATGAGCAAGGTCATCCCATTGATATCAAGCCATATGAGCGAAATGTGGCAACGAAGCTTATTGAGGACTTTATGCTGTTGGCAAATGAGACTGTAGCGGAGGAATATTACTGGCGTGATCTGCCTTTCATATACAGAACTCACGAGACACCGGATGAGGAAAAGATGAAGAAGCTAAGCACTTTCATTAACAACTTTGGTTATCACATTCATGTAGGAAATGAAGTACGCCCGATGGAGATCCAGAAGCTTCTTGGCAAGGTTGAGGGAACACCGGAAGAAGCATTGATCAGCAGGCTGGTGCTGCGTTCTATGAAGCAGGCGAAATATACGCCTGAGAATACGGGGCACTTTGGACTGGCAGCGAAATATTATACACATTTTACCTCGCCGATCAGACGGTATCCGGATTTGCAGATTCATCGTATTATTAAAGAGAATATCCGGGGACGGCTGAATGCAGAGCGGGTTGAACATTATGAGAATATTTTGCCGGAGGTAGCAATGCAGGCTGGTTTGACCGAACGACGTGCAGAGGAAGCAGAACGGGAGACTGTTAAGCTGAAAAAGGTGGAATATATGAAAGAACGTATCGGTGAAGAGTTTGATGGCGTGATTTCCGGCATTACGAAATGGGGCGCTTATGTGGAACTGCCGAATACGATTGAAGGTTTAGTTCATGTTATAAATATGCGGGACGATCATTACGAATATTGGGAAGAACAATATGAGTTGATCGGAGAGCATACACGTAATGTCTACAAGCTGGGACAAAATGTTCGGGTGCGTGTCATTGGTGCTGACCGACTGCAGCGTGTCATAGATTTTGAATTTTGTGAGGATGTTTTTGATCAACAGCTATAGTTGTTGGAATCTGAAGAAGTTTTCAAGGTGACTATTGCAGGGGCAGCGGTAATATTTATAAAAAGGATGGTTAGAGTTATGGCAAAGACAGAGGGTAAGCTGATTGCAAATAACAAGAAAGCATATCATGATTATTTTATATTAGAAAAGTATGAGGCGGGAATCGTCCTTCACGGGACAGAAGTGAAATCGCTCCGTATGGGAAAGTGCAGTATCAAGGAAGCATTTATCCGTATTGAGAATGGAGAGATGTTTATTTACGGCATGCACATCAGCCCTTATGAAAAGGGGAATATTTTCAATAAGGATCCGCTGCGTGTCCGTAAACTTTTGCTCCATAAGAAAGAGATTGATAAAATCTTTGGGAAAATGAAAGAAAAGGGAAACACAGTCGTACCGCTTCAGGTGTATTTCAGCAGCAGTCTTGTTAAGGTGGAAATCGGACTGGCAAAAGGTAAGAAGCTGTACGATAAACGTGATGACATTGCCAGGAAGGATCAGAAGCGGGAGGCGCAGAGAGATTTCAAGGTACGAAATCTGTAGAATAGAATTCCTTGTTTTGTTCATACTGAGAATAGTGTTGATATATATGGAAGAAATGTGATGTGTCAGCGTGAAATCAATAAGAACAAAATGGGGGATTTTTTATGTCTGAAAAGAACTTTGATGAACTATATCGTGATATTATAAAACGGAAAATTTCTCTGGAAGAGCCGTTGCCGCCGGTTTATAATCCGAAGCATCTGGAATGTCTGCTTCATCCTGAAGAGTATGCGCCGGTAATCCCGGCTGAGGAATGTGACTCCTGCAAAGAGGCATATGAACGAGCCTGTCAGAACAGTTGTATTTTTGATGCAATTGGTACGGACGCAAAAGGAAAGCTGTCTATTCATCCAGAGAAATGTGTGGGGTGCGAGGCTTGTATCAAGGCCTGTGAATCTGGAAAACTGATAGCCGCAAAAGACGTAATCCCCGCCATGAAAGCAGTGCGTGAAAAAACAGGGAAAGCGTATGTGTTGATTGCTCCTGCATTTTTTGGACAGTTTCAGGAAGACGTGACACCTGGAAAGCTTCGGAAGGCATTTCGGGCATTGGGGTTTGACGGTATGGTAGAAGTGGCATTGTTTGCGGATATATTAACGATGAAGGAAGCATTGGAATTCGACAGACAGATTCAGTCTCAATCAGATTTTCAACTGACAAGCTGCTGCTGTCCTATCTGGATTGCGATGATTCGCAAAGTATATCAAGAACTGCTCCCGCATGTACCGGGGGCAGTATCTCCTATGATTGCTGCAGGACGTGTAATTAAGAGACTTTATCCAGATGCCGTGACGGTATTTGTCGGTCCATGTATGGCAAAGAAGAGCGAGGCACGGGAAGAAGACATTGCTGATGCCGTAGATTATGTGCTTACCTTTCAAGAAGTGCAGGATATTTTTGACGCAGCGGATATTCACCCGGAGCAGTTGTGTGAGGAAGAGAAAAATCATTCTTCCAAGGCAGGAAGAAATTATGCAAAAACTGGCGGTGTGAGTGAAGCTGTTGCTGAAACTGTGAGGCAGCTAAGACCAGAAAGCCGTCTGCAAGTACTTTCAGAACAAGCAGACGGCGTGTCAGAATGCAGAAAGATGCTGGAACGTTTGCAGCACGGAGAAACAACTGCTAATTTTTTTGAGGGAATGGGCTGTGTAGGAGGTTGTGTAGGAGGACCGAAAGCAATTCTTGATAGAAAAGAAGGGTGCAGACAGGTGGAACGATATGCAGAAGAGGCAGTGTACAAGACTCCGCTGGAAAACCCATATGTAATGAAAATGATGGAGTGGCTGAAATTGGATACAGTAGAAGAGTTGCTGGAGGATGAAGAATTGTTTGTGAGAAGATTCTGAACAGGTGAAATGTTACGGAAATATTAAAATCATGTTGCAAAATATAATAGTGTGTTGTATAATACAAATTGTATGTTGAGGAATTAGAGTTCAAATCCCCATATTTTATACTTTTTTGTGTGAAATTGTTGCATTCTTTTGTCACGTGGTGTATGATAAAGTATATATGTGGGGACATATAGATAATTAATAGATAATAAGGACAGGTGAAAAAATGAAATTAAGGAAAGTACTTCGTACATTAGTTGCGTTGACGTTAACTTGTACAATGATAGTTACTCCTGTGTTTGCAGCACCTGATAATAATCAGGAAAGTCTTGAGGCGCAGAAGGCAACAGCACAGAGTGAAGCAAGTGCACTTCAGCTCCAGTTGAACTCTCTGATTGAGAAGATGAATGACTTAGAGCTTCAGCTTATTGCAAAAGGACAGGAGATTATTCAGGCAGAAGAAGACCTCAGGGTTGCCGAAGAGAAAGAGAAGCAACAGTACGATGACTTGAAACTTCGTATTAAATATATGTATGAAGAAGGTGAAGGTTCTGCATTAGAGCGTGTTATGACATCGGGAAGTATCGCAGAGGTGTTGACTCAGGCAGAATATGTTGAGAAGGTACATTCATACGACCGTGAACAGTTAGAAGTATATCAGGATACTGTTCAGGAGGTGAAAGATTTAAAATCATCTCTTGAGACAGAACAGGCGAATCTACAAGAGATTGAAGGACAGTACGAGACACAGAAGACTGAACTTTCTTCCACTCTTGAGTCTAAGAACGCTGAGGTTGCTAATTTGGATGCTATGATTCAAGAAGCAGCAAGACTTGCAGCAGAGAAGGCAGCAGAAGAGCAGCGTAAGGCAGCGGAAGCAGCAAGACTTGCAGCGGAAGAAGCTGCTAGAAAACAGAACAATAGCAACAATAATGCAAATAATAGTACGAATAATAATACAGCAGATGTAGGTAACAGCGGTGTTGTTGACAATGGAAACGGGATGGTATTTGAACCGGTTACTCCTTCTGCACCAGAGCCGAGTTATGATGTTGTTACAGGCAATGCTATTGTTGACCGTGCATATAGCTGGGTTGGCAGGGCTGAATATGTATGGGGTGCCTGCTCACCGGGAGCGTTTGATTGCTCTGGATTTGTCAGCTACTGTCTGACAGGTGCTTATTCCAGACTTGGTACTACATATACATTCCTCGGATGGTCGAGAGTCAGTGATCCACAGCCGGGAGATGTAGCGGTTAATGAAGGACACTGCGGTATTTATATTGGCGGTGGACAGATGATCCACGCAGCTACATATGGTGTTGGTGTTGTTGTAGGACCAGTACAGTCCGGTATGGTTTATGTTCGTTACTAATGATAAATTCATATAAAGTACGAATGTTAAAGTGCTATAGAAAGCAAAGTACAAAAGATAAGTTCCCGCTTCGGATTTCCGAAGCGGGTTTTTATTACACCTTATTATGGGCTTTACGGTAAATGCAAATTTATATGCTGAATTGTTATTGAAACATTACATTTCGGTTATATTTTCGGTGGAAAATCCTTGCAATCCAGTAAGAATTATGCTAGACTACTAATGTTGCAAAAAAACACGTATGCTGGAGTCTCTGCCGGTGCCTAATCTGCTTATGCAGGCGGTTTCAGAGAGGATAGAAGGCATATGGAAGATGAAAACCAAATGGAGGAAAGAAACATGAGTGTTATTTCAATGAAACAGCTTTTGGAAGCGGGTGTTCACTTTGGACATCAGACAAGAAGATGGAACCCAAAGATGGCTCCGTACATTTACACAGAGAGAAATGGTATCTACATTATTGACTTACAGAAGTCTGTAGGAATGGTTGATGATGCATATCAGGCAGTAGCTGATATCGCAGCTAATGGCGGTACGATTCTTTTCGTGGGAACAAAGAAACAGGCACAGGATGCGATCAGAACAGAAGCAGAGCGCTGCGGAATGTTCTATGTAAATGAGAGATGGCTTGGAGGTATGCTGACAAACTTTAAGACAATCCAGAGCCGTATCCAGAGACTGAAAGATATCGAGAGAATGGCTGAGGACGGAACATTTGACGTTCTTCCGAAGAAAGAGGTTATCGAACTCAAGAAAGAGTGGGAGAAGTTGGAGAAGAACCTTGGCGGTATTAAGGAAATGAAGAGAATCCCGGATGCAATCTTCATCGTAGATCCGAAGAAGGAAAGAATTTGTGTTCAGGAAGCTCACACACTTGGTATTCCGTTGATTGGTATTTGTGATACAAACTGTGACCCGGAAGAACTGGATTATGTGATCCCGGGTAATGATGATGCGATCAGAGCAGTTAAGCTGATCGTTTCCAAGATGGCTGATGCAGTTATCGAGGCAAATCAGGGAGCAGCAGAGGACGTTTACTACGAGGAAGAGACAGTAGAAGAAGAGGCTGTTGAGGAGTAATAACTTGAATGCTTCAGCCTGGCAAGTACAGGCTGAGGCATTTTGTAGTATATAAGGTAAAACCCTGATATACATTTATTTTAAGAAATACAAATAAGGAGGAATCTAATCATGGCAATTACAGCGAGCATGGTAAAAGAATTAAGAGAAATGACAGGCGCAGGTATGATGGACTGTAAAAAAGCTCTGAATGAAACAAACGGAGATATGGACGCAGCAGTAGAGTATCTGAGAAAGAACGGACAGGCTAAGGCTGAGAAGAAGGCTGGAAGAATCGCAGCAGAGGGGATTGTTAAGGCTGTAGTTAAAAATGACAAAGTTGCAGCTATCGTAGAGGTAAACTCTGAGACAGATTTCGTAGCTAAGAATGCTGATTTCCAGGGATTTGTTGAGGAAGTTGTTAATCAGGCGGCAGAATCTGACGCGGCAGATATGGATGCATTCATGGCTGAGGCTTGGGCAGCGGATACAAGCAAGACTGTAAAAGACGCTCTTGTAGAAAAGATTGCGGTGATCGGTGAGAACCTGAACATCAGAAGATTCAAGAAGCTGGTTGCAGAAGGATGTGTAGTATCTTATATCCATGGCGGCGGGCGTATCGGTGTTCTTGTAGAGGCTGATGCAGACGTTGTAAACGATGAGATTAAGGCATGCCTGAAGAATGTAGCTATGCAGGTAGCGGCAATGTCTCCGAAGTATGTTTCCCGTGATGAAGTAGATGCATCTTTCCTTGAGCATGAGAAAGAAATTCTTCTGGCTCAGGCTAAGAAAGAGAATCCAGAGAAGCCAGACAATATTATCGAAAAGATGATCATTGGACGTCTGAATAAAGAGATGAAAGAAATCTGTCTGCTCGATCAGGTATACGTTCAGGATTCTGACCTGACAGTTGCTAAGTATGTAGAGAAGGTAGCAAAAGAGAACGGTGCTAACGTAACAGTTAAGAAGTTCGTTCGTTTCGAGACAGGAGAAGGTCTTGAGAAAAAGAATGAAGACTTTGCTGCTGAGGTAGCTGCTCAGATGAATCAGTAAACTTCTGAGAAGAATTGATTTACGAACCCCTGAAAATCCCATAGAATGGGCATTTTCAGGGGTTTTTTGCGTTCTTAGGAGAGGTTCATAACTTATCGTAAATTACCGTATTTTGAGTGCCGATTTGGGGGATTTTTGGGGGAAGAGTTGGGGGAAAGGGTATCCCCCAAATGGTGTGTGAAAGTTTGCCTCGTTCTTTTCGTAAAAGGAGAGAAGTTTGCTTGCCGTTTCTGGACGTAGATTTACATGGATTTTCTCTAAATGGTGTTAGGGTGCGTAATCTGTTATATCTTATCATGTAGAAATTATGGTGATGATGGAGATTGTTGGTTGATAGAGGCGTGAAATTGACCTATAATGAGTAAAGAAGAAAACGACGTTATCAGAAATTATGTATCTTTATAGATAGGGGTGGGTGTTGTCATTGAAAAATAGATGGGAATTATTATGCACAGACAAGATTATCCGTATATTAATTGGAGATAATGCTGATTGTCAATCAGAAGGGTATAGATTAGGCTTGCCTTATTTAAGAGGTCAAGATATTTGTTCATTAGCGACAAGGTTCGGATTTCCGATTGTTTATAAGGAAGATGAGTTAGGTTGTAGTTCCAGATGTGAAATGTTTAAAGCATTTCTGCTAAATATCATTAAACGTGAAATAGTGTCTAATGTTTTAGCATATATATTTTCAATGACGCAATTTGATTATTTGACGGAATTGGGTGATAGGAATACTATTCAGGAGGCATATGACAAAGCAAAGAAATGGGCATTGGACGCTATAAATGCAAATCTATTTTTGGGAAAGCATGAATTGAAGGTAGTCAATGAGAAATTTTATCTTGTTGAGTTTCAGAAAGATATACAAATAGAAGCTCCGGTTTTTAATATTGTGAATATGGAATATATACACAATTTAAGGACAAGATGTACTGAGGATTTATCCAATGGAAATTATGATAGCGTGATAACAAAGTCGAGAACATTGATGGAGGAAATTTTCTTATATGTTTTGGAAAATGAAAAAGTTAATGTTAAGATGAATGGTGATTTAACGCAGTATTATGGAAAGATAAAAGAGAAGTACGGATTGAATCAAAGTAGTGATATTGACAACAGAATCAATAGCTTATTTAGTGGTTTGGAAAGAATAGTAAGGTCGATTGCTGAATTAAGGAATAAAACCAGTGATAGTCATGGAGCAGGACAAAAGCGCTATGCAATCAGAGAGCATGAAGCAAGGCTTGTTATGAATTCTTCTATTACCATATGTGAATATATTTTGTCAATTTATAAAAATAATCAATAAATTCTACATAGCCGATTGATTTTCAAAAAAGAGAATCAGTCGGCTTTTTTATTTCCCCCAAAATCCATACATAGCCATTCTGTCTTATGCGGAGTGGCTATTAAATTTTTCAGGAAAGGAGGTAAACCGTGATGTCTAAATGTAAGGTAATCGCCCTTGCAAACCAGAAAGGCGGAACGGGTTATGAAAAGCTATATATTATGCAAAGCTAGAGATAGAAATCTTTATAAATAAAGGATTCTTTGGTTGATTTACT
>NZ_CALPDG010000018.1 GCF_943193195.1 Mediterraneibacter agrestimuris
ATCATCCTTCTGTCTAATCAAAAAAGAATAAGTCTGTAAGCTGTTTTTCTTGCTTACAAACTTATTATACGAGGAGTATCTATTATGGAGAATAGAGATGATTGGTCTTCCCAATTAAAAACAATCGGTCTATCCACATTCTCGGAAGCTCATCGGCGGATTCTTGCGGAAATGTCATCCGATGGACTTCCTGTAAACTACTCTGTTATTACGCAGGCTTCTGCTGAAGCGGTAATACAGGCGGTTGCTGTTATGATAGAGGAAAATAACAATGCTCTCTTGACTGAGATGGCTCAATGATTTTCCTTTCTTTTTATAAGGTGTATAAACGCCTATTTTTTGTAACTGTGCATCACATTTGTGTTCTACATGTTTATAATAATAGCGTTTTCGCTAAATGTCAATACTTTTTTAGCGAATTATCTAAGGAGTTTTTATGATAACTAGAATTTTAGACCTAATTGATGCTTCTGGTCTTAGCGATTCCGCTATGTGTAAGGAGTTAGAATTAGGAAATGGGATTATAGGTAAGTGGAGAAAAGGAATACAAAAGCCATCCACAGACGCAATAATCAAGGTTGCTTCATATTTCAATGTAAGCACAGATTATTTACTATTAGGGACAAACAGAGTTTCCACATCATTCTCTGTTGAAGATGCCGAATGGTTATCTTTAATACATCAACTTCCAAAAAATGCAAAATTAGAGTTCAAAGGAGAACTTAAAGGTTACATTAAAGCTCTGAATCATTCATGTAATGATTTAGAGGGGTTGAAAGAAGCAAAATAATACCCTTCGAGTGGTACCGAAGGGAAAAAGGGAAATAAAATGAAAAAACAGAAAAAAACATCTTCTTTTGTAACCATAATAGCACTTGGGGTTTTCATTACTATATTAGGACCTCTTTTTGAAGTTTTGACAGGCATTATTATCATCTTTATCATTGGTGCATTAATATATTTTATTTACAAATTCTTAAAACAACAACAGCAAAAAAACACAAACACTACCACTACTGTCATAGATGAGACAGAAAGACAACGTCAAGATTACTTATTTTACGGCAATTTTATTAAAAATAATACGCTTCCAGAACCGACTTCGAAACATGTTCCGGAAGTCTCTTCCGTAGTATCTTTTGAATTTGAGAATACTGTAGATTCTTTTGACCAAAATTTTCTCAAAGTTTTTGCATATGCCGAAACTTATAACACTATACAATCACAAAACAAGTTTCTTGATTCATATTTTAATAAAGTGCTTGCTGCGGAAGACTTGGATACAGATGTTAAAACTAGAGCAAATCATGCCAAAGAATATGTTGCACTTGTACAGGAAATTAAGGAAACACTACATTTTATAAAAGCAAGTCAGACCGGATATACCGATGATTCTTATTACTTTTTTATAAATTCAAAGGAACCCTCTGGTTTTGTAGATTCTATAAACGAGCATGAATGGACGGAAAATACACCAATCCGATATAGTTTGAATGTGGAAAGAAAAAAAAGAGAAAATGATATGGTATGGGTTGCTAGATTTGAATTCGAACAAACTCATTCAAAACGGTTCAATAAAGCCCTTGCTCTTGCGAAAAGTTTGCCAAATTATTCATCTAAATCTACGATATTTTGTGGTGCTCAGAATGTTTTAGAATACCTTTCTTTTTATTATAAATTTGAAGAACTTTTCGAAATAATTAAAAATTGGAAAAATACTCATGTATATTTTTATGAAAAACCATATACACATACAATGGCAGATTATTGGAAATTTCGTGAACGTCTCTCTCTCGAAGCAGGAAAAAAAAAGGTGATTCTTGAAAATAAAGGTATATCTATCGAACGTTTACCATTACCTATTGTTTACTATCCATATAGTCGCGGTGCTTTTTTTTGTTTCTCGGAAGACATTGGAGAAAAGTTGTTTTTTTGTGAATGTGAAAGAAATGCTATAGAAAATTATTTAAGACTACGGAAGAAATACTTCGAAGAACGAAGTGGGTTAACTAACGCACCTCTTTCGTCATTATACTTTCCCGAAATAGTTGCGTCTATCTCAATGCAAAATCCAGAGAACCCTCTTTCTTTATTTGATTTCCGTCCAAATATATGCCACAAATGCAATGGAATTATTCCTGTATTGAATTATTGCCATCCTATGTATGGTTCAAAATTCTATTTACACTACGGATGGTACATAACCCAAAAATATTTTGAACTTGGTATTGATCCACTGAATGAAGCAAATACACTAGGTTTATCTAACCCTCCACCCAATATTAAAACATATGATTATGTTATTAATCTGTGTAAACAGGAACTGTTATATCCTACAGCAAAGTGGAAAGGTGAAAATCAACTTTTTAACATAATCAAAAATATTTATCCGGACGAATTTATTATGCGTAACTATCGACCTGATTGGCTCAACGGTCTTGAACTTGACATTTTTTTACCAAACAGAAACCTATCATTCGAATTTCAAGGTATACAACATTTTAAACCTATAAAGTTTTGGGGTGGGCAAGAGCAACTACTTCATCAACAAGAAAACGACAAAAGAAAGAGAGACATTTGCCAGTCTCAAGGTATCGTTTTGATTACTATAAACTACAATGATACATTATCTACCAGTTACATTAAAGAAACGATAAACCATACACTACAATCTGTGAAGATACTTTAACAATTAAAAGAAAACAAATGAATAATTTAGGAATCAAAATCAAACAGTTAAGAAAAGAATCCGGCATCCTTCAATCCGAACTCGGAGAATTTACCTGTTGCTCTGGACAAGTGATATCAAATATAGAAAGAGGATACACTAAGCCTGCTCCGGAACAAATTGCGAAAATTGCAGAATACTTCAATGTTCCGACAGATTACCTACTGGGTAAAGACGATTGTCGTTGGATTGCCGACTCTCCATATTCAAGATCAGATGCTCTTTCAAAAAGAATCACAGAGAGGATGCGCTATTTGCAGATAGATGTATCCTCTCTTGCCAAAGCCGCAGAATTGGATGAAGCAATCTGCAGCAGTATTATATCCGGAAATACAAAACCGAATATCGATACGCTTTTAAAAATAGCTCGATCATTACAGACAACGACGGATTTTCTTTCCGGAACAACAAATTACGCCATTGCTGTTTCTTCAGAAGACGAACAAGATATCATCTTATACTTTCGTGGAATGGATAAATCTCATAGAAGACGTTTCATGGGATTATTAGAAGATTTGAAAAACGAATAAAGAGAAGAAACTATAATATGCCTACCCGGGCAGCCGGTGGGGCGTGCTTTCATCCGTACCGAGCCTGTCGGAAGGATGATGCTTATGAATACATATGAAGAAATGCAGATTTTACTCACATTTGCTTTACTTGTAGTTGCAATTCTGAATTTGAAAAATAAGAAATAGCCGCCCTGTGCTCTGGTAAAGTTTAGGTCGGCTATTTTATAATAGTTTACTTTTATTTCGCCGGTACGGGTGATCCGCACTCACCTTCCGGCTGTCCTGTTAAGTATATTATAGATGCTTTTGAAACATTTGTCAAACATTTGATAAGTATTGTTTATAAAGAAAAAGGAGTTCTGCTATGGCGTTAAAAAAGATAACTAACAGAGGCAGTGCTGTTTCTGTACGCAAGACAAAAGTTGCAATCTACATAAGGGTATCTACAATTCATCAGGTAGATAAAGACTCTCTCCCTATGCAACGACAGGATCTTGTTGCTTATTGCTCTCTGATTTTAGGAACTGATGATTACGAAATATTTGAGGACGCTGGATATTCGGGAAAAAATACTAACCGGCCAGCATTCCAAGATATGATGAAACGTATACGAAACGATGAATTTACGCACGTACTTGTATGGAAAATCGACAGAGTTTCCAGAAACCTTCTCGACTTTGCAGAAATGTATGAGGAGCTGCAACATCTTCGCGTTACATTTGTGAGCAAGAACGAACAATTCGATACCTCTACTGCAATTGGTGAAGCTATGCTGAAGATTATTCTTGTTTTCGCAGAGTTAGAAAGAAATATGACTTCTGAACGTGTTACAGATGCCATGATATCGAGGGCTTCAAACGGACAATGGAATGGAGGAAGAATCCCTTATGGGTATGATTATGACACTGAATCCTGCGAATTCTCCATTTGTAACAACGAAAAGAATGTATGCATTATCATCAAAAATGATTATATAAAAAACAAATCTCTTACAAGGACGGCGAAATTATTAAATTCTAAAGGATTTAGAACTCGTTCCGGCGCAGAGTGGAGTCCGACTTCCGTTTGGATAATAGTATCAAGCCCGTTCTACGCTGGAATTTACAGGTATAACAGGTACAAGGGTACAGAAAACAGAACCATTAACCCGGAAGAAGAATGGATAATGATTCACGATCACCACCCAGCAATCTTCACCATCGAAGAACACGAAAAAATGCTTTCCATTCTCGAGACAAATTCTCGTCAAAGAAATTCTATCGGGAAACAGTGCACAAGAGATAACATCCACATATTTTCTGGGATTGTATATTGCGGGAAATGTGGCTGCCGTTTAACTTCCACCCCTGGAAGAAAACATACGGACGGATACAGGACTTCTATTTATTCCTGCCCAAAGAAAAGAAAAAGCGATACGTGTGGAAACCCATCCGTTAATGATCTGATTGTTGGAGAGTTTGTCATAAACTATATTTTGAACATGCTCCACGCAAAGAAGATATTTTCTTCCATTATCGCTCCGGAAGAATTAGAAAAGGTATTACTTCGTGGCAGTACCTTTTCAGATGTTGTCCGCATTGAAGAAAATGGTCTTCACGACTTCTTTAATCTTCTTTCAAGATACGGATCGGACAACTTTTATGTCTTTGCCATAAAGAAACCTCGGAAGAAAAAAGCTACAGTAAATCCAGAGTTAGATTCGTTGAGAAAAGAAAAAGAAAAACAGGAGCGCGCTCTCCAAAGACTTCAGGACCTTTATTTGTATTCTGACAGCGCAATTTCCGAAAAGGATTTTATCCTAAGAAAATTGGAAATTACGAACAGGCTTGACGAAATCACTTCGCAGCTTGGCATGATTACAAAAAGTTCCGAATCTTTTTTATCTGACGAAGATTTTATAAAGCAGGCAAGCCATCTTCTCATACAGAAAGAATTGAAAGAACGCAATTATATATATTTCAAGAATCTTGCCCAAAGTGTAGCGCCTGAGATTCTCAGAATGTATATGGCAACACTACTTGATTCTGTTTACGTTGTAGATGGTAGGGTTTCTTCTATTATTTTCAAAAATGGTTTATCGCACAAATTCATTTATACGGATTCTTGAAGCGCAAAAGAGCCAGGATGTCGATTGAAGACACTCCATGGCTCTTTTATTATGTTCTTATTATCACTCAACAAATGTTAAGAAACGGTGTTAAACGATGAACATGGCATCCCCAAAGGAAAAGAACCTGTATCTTTCTTTCACCGCCTCCTCATATGCTTCCAGTACATGCTCACGTCCCGCGATCGCAGAAACCAGCATGATCAGCGTAGATTCTGGTAAATGAAAATTGGTGATCAGACAATCCAGCACCTTGAACTGATATCCCGGATAAATAAATATCTCCGTCCAACCGCTGCAAGGTTCAAGATGTCCGTCCTCTGCAGCCGCAGATTCAATGGTCCGACAGCTTGTCGTACCAACGCAGATTACTCTTCCGCCGCCGTTTTTTGCCCGGTTAATCTTCTCTGCTGCTTCCTCATCTATCTGGTAGAATTCAGAATGCATATGGTGATCAGTCACATCTTCCACCTTCACCGGACGGAAGGTCCCAAGTCCAACGTGAAGCGTCACACGCGCAATATCTACACCTTTCTTCTGAATTTGCTCCAGAAGCTCCGGTGTGAAATGCAGTCCTGCCGTCGGCGCCGCCGCAGAACCTTCATGGGCTGCATATACTGTATTATAACGGTCACGGTCTTTCAATTGATGAGTAATGTAAGGCGGTAACGGCATCTGCCCCAACTGATCCAATACTTCCTCAAAAATACCTTCATAACGGAACTGAATCAAACGATTGCCTTCTTCTACCACATCAATAACTTTTCCTGTCAGCAGTCCGTTTCCGAAGCTCACCTGTGCGCCCACTTTCATTTTCTTTCCCGGACGCACCAATGTTTCCCATATGTCGTTCTCTTTTCGTTTCAAAAGCAGAACTTCAATCTTAGCTCCAGTTCCCACACGCTCTCCGATCAACCGTGCGGGAATCACCTTCGTATCATTGATAACCAGACAGTCGCCCGGCTTCAAATATTCTATAATATCTTTAAACACACGGTGTTCCCGCTCCCCTGTCTCCTTGTTCAACACAAGCAAACGAGAGGATGAACGGTCTTCTAACGGATCCTGTGCGATCAGTTCTTCCGGCAAAGCATAATAAAAATCACTCGTTTTCACTATATTTTCCTCTCCAATTCATGACAACATCAAGAAGACTCCGCCTTTTTCCCACAACACTTTTTTACGGACTTTGCAGCAAGTGCAAAGTCCTGCGCTGAACTGTTGCGCGCCTTCACATATATTTATTTTCTCAACTCAATTCCCATGCCTTCCAGCGCTCCAAGAATCTTCTCCATTGCAGCGGATACATCTGCCTCCTCCAATGTTCTGTCTTTTGCACGGAATACAATAGAATAAGCTACAGACTTAAATCCTTCCTTAATCTGTGCGCCCTCATACAAATCAAACAACGCATAGCTTTCCAGATATTTTCCGCCTTTTGCCTCGATTACTTCTTCAATCTGACCGACCAGGATTTTCTTCGGAACGACCATACTGATATCACGGGTCACTGCCGGATATTTTGCAATTCCAATATATTTTCTGTCAAATGTTGCATACTCCATAATCTCCGGCATATCAATGACAGCCACATATGCTCTCTCACCAATACCATACGTATCGGCAACTTCCGGATGCACCTCTCCCAGATACCCTACTACTTTTCCGTCATAAATGATATTTGCCTGACGTCCCGGGTGCAGATACGGCTTGCCTGCGTTCGGGTCATAGGTCTCTTTTCCGGTCATACCGATTTTCTCAAAAAACTCTTCTACTACACCCTTCATGGTAAAGAAATCACCTTCACCATACATTCCCAGTGTAAACTGCATACGCTCCTCTGGAAGCTCTGTCAGCGGAAGTGCCTTTGGCAGGTAAATATTGCCCAACTCATAAAGTCTTGCATTTTTGTTTCTTCTGTTGTAGTTCGTTGCCAGAGAAGTCAGCATTCCGTTCAGAGAAACAGTTCTCATAATGCTGTAATCCTCTCCCAGCGGGTTCATGATATCCACTGTCCTGCGAAGGTCTGAGTCTGCCGGAATCAGCAGCTTATCAAATACCTTTGGACTCTCGAAGGAATATGTCATTCCCTCACTAAATCCGCAGAATTCAGCAATCTCACGGGCAATCTGCTCAATTCTCAGCTTGTAGGATAGTTTTCCTGCGGTTGCTTCTCCGCTCGGCAATGTCGTTGGAATGTTATCATACCCAAAAAATCTTGCTACTTCCTCTGCCAGATCAGCCAGACGGAACAAATCGTGACGGAAGGTCGGCGCAATCACTTCTTTTGTCTCTGCATCGTATTCCAGATCAATTTTCTTAAAGTATGCAAGCATCTGTTCTTCAGAAATATCTGTTCCCAACATAATGTTGATCTGCTCTGCATCAAACGGTACACGCACAGGCTCTTTCACCTTGCCATATACGTCCACTGTGCCTCCGACAACCTCGCCTGCACCCATCTCTTCTACCAACTGACAGGCACGGTCGATTGCTGCCTTTGCATTGTTCGGATCCAGTCCCTTTTCAAATTTACCGGACGCATCTGTACGAAGTCCCACACGCTTGCTGGATTTACGGATATTAACACCATCGAAGCAGGCTGCCTCAAACAGCATTGTCTTCACATCATCGGTAATCATGGAATTCTCGCCGCCCATGATTCCGGCAATGCCGATTTCCTTCTCACCGTCGCAGATCATCAATACATCCTTGTCCAATTTTCTTTCCTGTCCGTCAAGTGTTACAAATGTATCCCCGTCTTTTGCATTTTTTACAATAATCTGGCGTCCCGCAATGGTATCCAGATTATAAGCATGCATCGGCTGCCCGTACTCTTCCATTACATAGTTTGTAATATCGACCAGGATGTTGATCGGGCGGATTCCCACAGAAGCCAGTCTTCTCTGCATCCAAAGCGGAGACGGTCCGATTTTGATATTTTTGACAACTCTTGCACAGTAACGCGGGCAAAGCTCTGTATTCTCCACAGAAACCTTGATGTAGTCATTCACATCTTCGTCATTTCCTGTTTCTGTCACAACCGGAGGTACGAATTCCTTACCAAATGTAGCCGCCGCCTCACGTGCAATACCAATTACGCTGAAACAATCCACACGGTTGGAGGTTACCTCATACTCAAAAATCACATCGTCACGGCCGAGCGCCTGAATTGCGCTGCTGCCAACCTCTGCATCCTCAGGGAAAATGTAGATGCCGTTCTCCGGCGCCTCGGGATACATGTTCGTATCAGAACCCAGTTCCTCGATGGAGCACATCATACCGAAGCTCTCTACACCGCGGAGCTTGCCTTTTTTAATCTTGATTCCTCCGGCAACTTTCTGTCCCGGCTCGTGTCCACCTGCAACACGTCCTCCGTCCAGTACGACCGGAACCTTCGCTCCCTCAAAAACATTTTTTGCGCCTGTGACAATCTGCACGCTTTCTGTGCCGATATTCACCTGACAGACAACCAATTTATCTGCATCAGGATGTTTCTCAATCTTGTCGATCTGACCAATAACGATTTTCTCAAGGTCAGCATCCAGCTCCTCACAGCCTTCTACCTTTGTTCCCGTTAATGTCATTGCGTCTGTATATTCCTGGGCTGTCACGTCCAAATCCGGGACATATGCTTTCACCCATGATAATGAAGTATTCATGATTTTTCCTTCCTTTCTGCTTTATGTTTTCTTACGGTCAGCGCAATAATTGCACTGACCTGAATGAACAGTAACAATAAATGCTCTTTTCGTTCGCGCTTCTTTGCTTTGTGTGCTCGCTAGAATTGTTTTAAGAAGCGTGTGTCGTTTTCGTATAATAACCGCATATCGTCAATTTCGTATTTCAATAATGCGATACGTTCCAGACCTACGCCGAATGCGAATCCGCCGTATACTTCCGGGTCGATGCCGCACATTTCTAATACATGCGGGTGAACCATTCCGCAGCCGAGGATCTCAATCCAGCCGGAGCCTTTACAGAAACGGCATCCTTTACCGCCGCACTTGAAGCAGCTTACATCGACCTCTGCACTTGGCTCTGTAAATGGGAAATGATGAGGACGGAACTTTGTCTTTGTCTCTGGTCCAAACAGTTCTTTTGCAAATTCTGCCAGTGTTCCTTTTAAGTCTGCGAAAGATACCTTTTCTTTTTTGTCGATCACAAGCCCCTCTATCTGGTGGAAGGATGGTGAATGTGTTGCGTCTACTTCGTCAGAACGGAATACTCTTCCCGGCGCGATCATACGAATCGGGAGTTTTCCCTGCTCCATCACACGTGCCTGTACCGGAGATGTCTGGGTACGAAGCACGATATCTTTGTTAATGTAAAATGTATCCTGTTCGTCTTTAGCCGGATGGTCCGCCGGAATGTTCAGCTTCTCAAAGTTGTACTTATCGTATTCTACTTCTGGTCCTTCTACAACTTCATAACCCATTCCGATGAAGATGCGCTCTACCTCTTCCAGAGCGATCGTATTCGGATGTCTGTGTCCTACATGATTTTTCCTGGACGGCAGTGTCACGTCAATAACCTCTGCTTTCAGCTTCTCCTCACGGATCGCCTTTTCCATTTTTGTCTTTGCCTCTTCCAGAATGCCTTCAATGGCAGCTCTTGTCTCATTGACAAGCTGACCGACCTTCGGACGGTCTTCCGGGGCAACATCCTTCATTCCCTTTAATACGGCTGTCAGCTCGCCCTTTTTACCAAGGTATTTGACACGCACGTCGTTCAGTTTTTCTGGTATATCAGATTCCTGAATGAGCGTGATTGCTTCTTTTTTAATTTGTTCCAGTTTCTCTTTCATTCTACTTCTCCTCTCATCTGAAATTCAGAACAAAGAATGTGCTTCGCACATTCTTGCGCCTGCGGCGGTCGCATGCGACATCTTCATTGTACGCCGCAGTGCGCATCCCCCAGAGCGTTTTATGATATAGGAAAGTGAGAACTTTCCTATATCATAAAAAAACTCCGCCCCTAAAAGGGACGAAGTTATATTCGCGGTACCACCCTAATTCCCACAGTAAACCTGCAGACACTTAGCATTGCGTAACATGCAATTAAACGGCGCTCTCTACTTCAAATAATACTTTCAAAAACGCAGCTAACGTGGGAAATTCGATTGTTATCTGAACTAAAGAGAACTTGCAGCCGGTGATTCTCTCTCTCTGATAGAAAATAACTCTCTACTGTACACGGTCATCGCTTTTTATTATTTTTGAAACCCATTGCTTCAAATTATTCTTCTTTATTTTATCACAAGGTGAATGAAAGTCAAGATTTATTTTTCCGCCATATCACCGTATAGTTAACTATTCAGCCTTTCGGCTTCATAGTAACTGAATCCGCCCTATTTTAAGTTCACCTGCGGTGAAAGGGCGGATTTTGTTTTCCCATCACACATTTTTACGGAGTTTGCAGCAAGTGCAAACTCCTATGCTGAACTGTAACCGCATTTGTGCATTTAAAATCGCCTGCGGCGAGGCACAAATGCTTGTAAACTTCGCTGTATTAGGTCGTAAATGCGCAGTTTATGCGCATTTCGACTGTGAACAGTATCACCGTATATCATATACGCTCCGCAGTTTCAGAGCCTCCCCCGGCTTTCCTGACATGATCTTCACTCTCTTTTCTCCTGCATTCATATCAAAATAATTATCTGATAGTACTATATCTTCATTTTCGTTTAGAATTTCCACACTTTTTGCATATGCATTTGCGGATACAACAATCTCATCCCCCTCGACTCTGCATGATAACTGTGGGTCTTCATAACGGAAATATTTTGGATAGGAGAAAATCACGGTTCCATCCGATACAAACTCTCCATCACATTCCATCTCATAACTGACATACTCTGAGAAGATGTCAATCCCTGGCAGCAGTACCTTATCCAGCCATACACTTGTCAGCGCCGGAACAGTTATGGTCTGTCTGCCCCCATCCCGGATGATTTCTGCCTTGGAATTGCGTACTGCCCAGGAAATTACAACCTTCTTCTCTTCCATTGTCTCATTTGCCACATTGAGCCGAATGGACTTCTCGAACACAAAGTGCTCCCTGTTCATATCCGCTTCCTGCGTCATCATCCCTTCTTCCTGACAAGAAAGCATCAGCGGTGCAAAAAAACGTTTTGCTGCGTAATGAAGCGCTTTCCATCTGCCGCAGTAATCAATAGACGCCCAGGAGATCACCGGCCAGCAGTCGTTGAGCTGCCAGTAAATAGCTCCCATGCATCTGCCCCTGTTCCTTCGGAAATGCTCCACTCCGTAGCGGATCGCATCTGCCTGCAAAAGCTGTGATGCATAGAGCAGTACCTCAAATGATGTAGGATACAAGTAGGTCTGCTGCAGATAGTTCATAATCTTGCCGTTTGCTCCATACTGCCGCTGGTGCTTCTCCATCACATAGGAGAAGATATTGAAGTCTTTCGGATCATCGGTAAATGTCTCTATCGTCTTTTTGCTCGGAAAGGATTGGAAGCCAAATTCCGATGCATAGCGGAAGAAGAATTTACGGTACTCAGAAAATGGTCTGTTTCCATGCCAAACCTTCCAATAGTGAACATCTCCTCTGTCCGGGCTGTTTGGTTCATCAAATGCGCCGCCTGACGATGGGCTTGCCGGCCAGTAGAAGGTCTGCGGATCGTACTCCTCCAGTACTTCCGGGATTAGCTGCTCATACATGATGATGTAATCTCGTACTTCTGTTTTCTTTGTTACCCAGTGGTGTCCCTCTTCTACAAACATCTCCATCTCATTGTTGCCGCACCAAAGTCCAAGAGAGGCATGATGACGGAGACGTTTTACATTATCAATAAATTCCTGACGGATATTTGCTTTGAATTCCGGTGACAACTCATAAACTGCACAGGCAAACATAAAGTCCTGCCACACGACTAGTCCCAGTTCATCACAAATGTCAAAGAACCAGTCCTCAGGATAGTAACCGCCGCCCCAGACACGCACTGTATTGAAATTCGCCGCCTTACATTGTATAAGAAGCTTCCTTGTCGTCTCCGGTGTGACTCTTCCAAGAAGATGGTCTTCTGGTATGTAGTCCGCCCCCATCGCAAAGATTGCAATTCCATTGACCTCATGGGCAAAGCATTCTCCCCACTGATCCTTCTCGATTTTCATAGTCATCGTACGAAGTCCGATCCGGCGCTCCCAAATATCCAATGGTTCGCTTCCACTCTTCTGACCTGCCTTATAAAGCGCCACCTTCACTGTGTATAAAGGCTGCTCCCCATAACCGTTAGGCCACCAGAGTTTTGGGTTCTCCAGTGTGATCGTCTCCGGAGAATCCTCATAAACCGTAACACTTCCTGCCGGATCTGTAATTTCTACCGAATAAACTGTTTCCTCCGCAGACAAATCTGTCAATTCTTCCTGCACTTCCAAATGAAGTTCCACCCGACGATCTGAATGCTCCTGTCTGATATACACACTATCCAGCCTCGCCGCTGTAATCCCCAGCAAAGACACATTTCGGAAAATTCCGGCGTCCGGAAGATGAGCGCCCCAGTCCCATCCGAACATACAATGCGCCTTCCGCAGATGGACAAATCCATCCATCGCGTCCTCTGAACCCATTGTACGGCACTTTTCAAATGCCTCCCGGATATATTGAAGCGGTGAATGAAGCAGCACACGCAGAACATTTTCTTTGCTGTGTACAATCCCTGTTACATCATATTCCCAAATCCTATGCATATTAAATGCTTTTCCGACCTTCTGTTCATTCACATAGATATCTGCAATTGTATCCAGCCCGTCAAAATGTAAAAGAACCCTCTCCTGTGAAAGCAGCGCTTCTTCACATGCAAAGCTGCATACATATTCATAATCCTCTTCCATCAGTTCAAGCGCCTGAATCTCATTATCCTTCCAGAAAGGATCCTCCATCTGTCCATTCCTGAGTAAGTCTGTATAGACTGTTCCCGGCACAACTGCCGGCAATACTGTGTTTCCGGCACATCCCATCTTCCAGTTCTGATTCAATACCTGCTGTATCATAATTCTGCCGTCTCCTTTATCTTATATCTGACTATTTTGCTGACGAATACTCATTGCAAAGCAGACGGTAAGGAGCCTCATCCTCTTCAATCTCCGGGAAACGTCCGATCGGCTCATAGAAACGATTGTCATTCTCATCATCGTTGCACATGGATACTTCTCCCAGCAATACATCCCCGCTGCCCTCTTCCACATGAAAATCGTGATACATATACGGATAAATCGTGATACTCTCACCCGGCGTCAGCTTCACCTGACTGCCTGCCAAAACCGTATACTCGCGTCCGTCACAGTTCACAGTTACATCTGTATCCGCAAATTCTCCGTCTTCCGTGGAGTTATAAACAGTAATCAATACATTTCCGCCGCCGCGGTTGATGATATCCTCCATCTTATTCCAGTGGAAATGCATCGGCGCCATCTGTCCCTCTTTCACGACAAGCAGTTTTTCTGCATAAGTCTTTGTATACTTATCCATCTTCAGATTACCATTACGGATCGTGATCAGTGAGAATCCTACCTCATCAAATTTCCCCAGACCATAATCTGTAATATCCCAACCCAGCATGTTGTCGCGGATTTCATCGTACTCTGCACCCTTGTCTTTCCAGTCTTCTGCAGACCATTTGCAGAACGGCGGGATCTCAAAGCCATGTTCCTGAATCAGCTTTTCCATATGTTTAATCTCTGCATTTATTTTTGAACGTTTCATTTCATAATTCTCCTTTTTCTTTTATATATTTTATAAATTTAACAATCTTTGTTACTGTTCACACGGCATCTTGCATTGTGCTGCAAGGTGTCCGCTTCCGCCTTCACCTGTTTTAGTTCTTCCCCCCGCAAAAACGTCAATACGATCCGTTTCCGTTCTGCAGCAAACGGCTCTATCTTATGCAGATCATCTTGCTCGATATGATACAGCTTTCCATATACACTGGAATTTGCAGGCTCCAGACCTACCACATAATCTCCCGATGCAATAGATTTCCATTGCATAAAATAAGGAAGTTCCTTCTGATTATATTCTATTTTTAATCCGATTCCCAGCTTTTTATTGATAACTGCCGCAAATGTATTTCCATTTTCATCTGCTGCCATCTCGTGCAGAAATACATATTCCGGTTCCCCGTCTTTCGGCGCTTCCATCTGATTCCAGTTTCCTATATGAGGCGCCGCGTCTTTGTCTCTCGGAATCACATTTCTGGTCGGCAGCACAATCTCACAGTCCTCTGACAAAAGTGGATATCCCACATTCATATGATACAGAAGCATCATGGGTTCTGCTCGAAATCCCTCGTTCATAATCTCGTCTTCAATACAAATGCGGTTCTCCCCATACAAAGTGGTAATCTTTCTGCGTAGGATCAGATTCTCTCCGAAAAGCTCTGCTTCTCGCATCTCCCCCGACAAGACCATCTGGTATCCTTCTTTGGTCCAGCATGCGTCTGCACAGGTGTGCTCTGCCGGAGTTGTCCGTATACGCCCGTGCATCGGATAGTCCTTCCCTTCCACACTGCATGGAGCACAGATATTTTCTAGACCGCAGGTAAACAGCATTCCGCCCATAATGCTCCGAAGCGCTTCATCTCCGTTGGTATCATAATGATTCCGCCCCATAAGTCCGGGCTTGGAAAGAAAGCTGACATTATATCCCGCAAAGGAAACCTCCGCAATATCCATACACTTATCGGCTGCCACGGTAAATGCAAGAGGACCATTCTTTACTTCGTATCCTTTCATCCCGCCGGCACGGCCCTCGGTAAAAATTACCGGACGGACATACGCCTCTTGCTGCATGCTTCCCATGTGGCTTAATAAACTCTTCTTCTCTGCTTTCATACCATTTCCTCTAAATAAGGGCGCCCTTACTGTTAAGCGCGCCCTTTTGCTTTCTTTATTTGCCTGCTTTCCACTCGTCAATCTGACTCTGCATCTCTTCAATTACCTTCTCAATACCGGTCGCTTCCAGCTTTTCCTGCAATTTCGGCAGATATTCCTTCGGATCAACACTTCCCGTAAAGAGTGATTTGCCAAACTCATCCATAACATTTCCAAAACCTGCTACTTCTGTGCTCACCGGTTCAAGATCAAAGTCAAATCCAAAGGATGGCGCTGCCACAGACTCTGCATTGAACTCTTTGAATGTAGCCCATTTGTCAATAGGTTCATTTTCAAGTACATATGTATTAAACAGTCCGCCCTGTACCCAGTAAGATACTCTGTAATCTGTGCTTTCCGTCAATGCGATCTTCTTGTCATATACATATGGCTTTCCTTCTGCTGCCGCAGCCTCTTCCTCCGGTACGTCCACATAGTTCCAGTGCTCGCCCTCAATACCATAGTTCAGCAGGTTTCTCAGATATTCGTCTGTATTTACCAGATTCAGAAATTCAACTGCTTTTTCCGGATGTTCTGTCTGTGCGTTAACGGCTGTTAATGCTCCTCGTGCGGAAATATTTGTCACATAAGTATCCATGATCGGAGTTGCAACTACATCATATTTCAGATCTTTGCTCCATACCAGTTCTGCATACGGCTGTCCGTCTCCCTTAGTCACAAAACGTTTTACAGATTTGTCATCGCTTGCCGTTGCGGCATCCTGATTTACATAGCCTGCCAGATAATATTTTCTCATCGTATCCAGCGTAGACTTCATTTTTTCCGTTTCAAACAAGTTCTTTACGGTCAGAGACTCATCGCCGTACTCGATTCCTACCGGATTCTGAATCAGGTCCATATAAGTCGGTGCAGAATAGCTGCTTGTCAGATACAGCGGTACTACGCCTGGTTCATTTTCCTTGATGAGCTTCAGCCACGGCTCCAGATCTTCCAGAGAGTGAATCTCATCTACAGGAACATTGTATTTATCTACATATTCTTTTGTGAATACCCACATCGGCATAGAGCCGATTTCTTTCTCACTCGGTACACCATAGGTTTTGCCTTTTACCTTTGCTGCTTCCCAGAAACGTTCGTCAATGGTATTGTACATCTCTGTATCTTTTAGATACTCATCCAGCTCAAGAAATGCTCCCTTATTTGCATTCTGAAGATAATTATTCGCCCATGAACAGGTAAAGCACATATCCCAATCATCGCCTGTATTGATGATCACCTGCATTTTCTGGTCATAGTCGCCCCAGCCTGCGGTGTTTACTTTTACTCTGACGCCGATTTTTTCTTCGGTGTACTCATTCACCTTCGCAATAACCTTCTCCTGATCCTTCTGGGCATCACCAATCTGCCACCAGACCAGTTCTACGATTTCCTCACCGCTTTCATTAGTCTCTGTTTTACCCTTACCGCAGCCTGCAAGCAGTCCGGCTGACATAACGCCGATCATAGCTGCTGCCGCAAATCTTTTCCACACTTTTAACTTCATAATCAATTTCCTCCATTTATTATAATCACTTGTTACTGGTTTACGGTGCCTTACACCTCGCTGCAAGGCATCCGGCCAATAAATCTGCGGTTTTATGCATCCAGCCCCTCGCCGTCAGGCGACTTTTTAATGGGCTGGATGCGTTACAGTTCACGGCCGGTTAAGCCGTTAACTGTAACGATCTCTTTATTCTTTTACCGCACCAACCGTCAGACCATTGACAAAATATCTCTGGAAAAACGGATATGCGAAAATAATCGGTAACGTTGAGATAACAACGATTGCCATCTTGATAGTTTCCTTCGGCATATTTGCAGCCGCCTGTACGCCATCCACACCCATCATCGCCTTATTGCTTGCCAGCCAGTCGATCGAGCTCTCGATACGGATCAGCAGGTATTGCAGCGGAATCAGATTCTGGTCGTCAATATACATCATTGCATTGAACCAGTCATTCCAGTAAGACAGTGTCAAGAACAATCCAATTGTCGCAAGTCCCGGCAGCGCCATCGGGATAACGATCTGAAAGAACAGTCTCCACTCAGAAGCGCCGTCAATCTTTGCAGACTCCACAACCGCATCAGGAATGCTGGTTTTAAAGAATGTCCTCAGTACAATAATGTTAAAGGAATTCAGGCAGAGCGGTAAAATTAACGCCCATATCGTATCTTTCAGCATCAGTACCTTTGTTACAATCAGGTAGTTTGCGATCATACCGCCGCTGAACAACATCGGAATTGTAATAACCGTCGTAAAAAATTTACGGAATGCATAGTTCTTTCTGGATAATGCATAGGCATATGTTCCAGTCAGAAGCAGCCCCAGTACTGTTCCCAAAACCGTCACCAGAATTGTCACTCCATAACTTTTAATAATACTCTCTCCTGCACTGATGATATACTCATAAGCGTAAAAGCTTATCTTCTCCGGAATGAACCTGTAGCCGTTCATTGCCAGTGAATTTTCATCTGTGATCGAGATAATGATAACAAAGAGAAACGGTATAATACAAAACAGAGATAAGATTGCCAACAGGATATTAAATAAAATGTTGGTCGGTGTCTTGATCTGATTGTACTGACACTCTTTGGCTTCCATTTTTTTGATTCTTTTTTCTAATTTTCTCTGACTCATTGCAGCCATGATCTTACCTCCTTCCTAGAATAATGCGTTTTCATTGTCAATCTTGGATACTATCTTGTTTGCAGTCATAATCAGAACAAATCCAACTGTAGACTGGAACAATGCAGCCGCCGAACTCATGCCTATCTCTCCGCTTGTCTTTAATGCACGGAAGATATATGTATCAAGTACGTTTGTAACCGGATACAGTGGACCCGAGTTTTTCGGAAGCTGGTAGAACAGTCCGAAGTCCGCCCGGAAGATACCGCCGATAGACATGATCAACAAAATCATGATAACCGGTTTTAACAACGGCAGTGTAATGTATTTAATCTGCTGCCATTTAGATGCACCGTCAAGCACGGCCGCCTCATAGTATGTTTTATCAATTCCGCAGATGGATGCAAGGTACACGACTGTGTTGTAACCCATACCTTTCCACTGACTCATGATAATGATGATAAACGGCCACAGCTTTGTCTCCGTATACCATGAGATCGGCTGACCGCCAAACTGCTGGATAATAGCGTTAAAGTAACCTTTTTCCGGGTTCAAGAATGCGAATACACAGTAGCTGACAACAACCCATGAAAGGAAATACGGCAGGAACATGGAACTCTGATAAATTTTCATCATTCCTTTATTCTTAATTTCATTCAGAAGCAGCGCTAAAATTACCGGAATCACAATTCCAAGAATAATGAAACACAGATTATAGAGAACTGTATTTCTTACAATAATAAATGCATCACCGCTGCTGAACAAGAACTTAAAGTTATCGAACCAAACCGTCTCACTGGTAAACAGATTGTAGAAAAATCCGTTTCCCGAAAGTCTGAATTTCTTGAATGCTACTAAGATACCGAATAATGGCAGATAAGCAAATAGCAGAAACCAAACAGCGCCTGGCAGACTCAGGATCAAAAGCTCTTTGTTTGCCTTAATCCGCCGAAGGAGCGGTTCCTTTGGTTCTTTGGACTTTTTTTTCATTTTATTTTTATTTTCTTTCACCTTTAGTCCTCCCTCCTTACTCTTACTGCGTCTCAACTTGCCGGCCTGTCAATTTGCAGTATTTTCTTGTCTGTATATACTATATCATTGTATAAAATGTACGGAAATTGGAAAACTTTTAGGTTCATTGCACAAATTCTAGAGAAATTTTACAGTCTTTTACAGTAAAAAAAATCATGAAATAATTTGTCCACTATTTCACGATTTTTTCCACTCAAACTTCTGTTCTACTTTTAATACTTTTTCATCTCCCGCAGAGATGCCGGCGAAACACCATAGCATTGTTTAAATTTACGATAAAAATAGCTTGTATCCGGATATCCTACCTCCCGGGCAATATCATTGATTTTCATGTTTGTATTCAGGATCAGATCCTTTGCAATGCCATTCTTCGTATTGCTCAAAAATTGGGCAAACGAAGACCCAACCTCCTTCTGGAAAATCTGTCCCAGATAAGAGGCATTCATATGATACTTGTATGCCAATGTTTTTAGATTCATATCTTCTTTATAGTTATTCTGCACCTCAGCGATAATCTGGCGCACCACCGGCGTATACTGGGAATTTTCCTCATGCAGGCGGGCAATGATTTCAATAATTTCGGCAATAAATACCGTCTTGATACCAAAAATATCATCAGAACGGTAAATTGTCTCTACCAACTCCGGCAGATCATGCAATTTTTCGGATTCCAGCTTATATTCCTTTTTAATATCTTCCAAAAGCATAGCCGTCTTCACAGCCATCTGATAGATTGCGCTGACTGAGACATCCTTCCGCACATTGTTGATAAACAAATCTTCCAGATACCCCACTGCCGATTCTTTTTCCTTCTTTAGAATCAGTTTCCGAAGCTGAGCTTCATCAATATTGATATCCCCGCTCTTCCGCTCCTGAACCTGCCGCAGGCTGATACAGCTTCCATATCCTTCAATCATCAGATATTTCTGCATCTTCATGGCGGCGCCATAGACCTCGGGCAGCTGCTCAAACTGTTCAAATGCAGGTCCCACACAGATAAATGTAAAAATGCCGAATTCACTTTCTATCCGATTCTGAATCCCGGCAAAATATTCCAATGCCTGCTCCTCGTCCAGTCCCGGATCTACCAGAATCATCAGCAGACTATCCGGCAGTAAATGAACAAGCCGAAGACCCGGCTCCTGCTTCTTAAGGGTAACGATCACATCTGTGATCCGGTTTTCTTTCAATTCATCCAGTCTCCATTTCATGACTGCCGCATAAAATCTCTCTGTCTGAGACGGTATATCCAGAATTCCAGCGTACTCTGCATATCCACCCGCTTCTGTTTTCCCGCTTAAGAAATGCATCCACTGGGTCTTCTCATCGATGTATTTGATCTTCTCTTTGTACATCTCATCCAACTTCTCGACTGTTTCTTTCAGCTGACGTTCCAGTTCCTCCTCATTAATCGGTTTTAAAATATAGCTCTCTACTCCCAGCCTGATCGCAGTGCGGGCATACTCGAACTCATCATAGCCGCTCAGAATGATAAACCGCACCTTCTCTTCCTTCTCCCGAAGTACCCGAAGCAATGTAAGCCCATCCATCACTGGCATAGTAATGTCAGAAACCACAATATCAACAGGTTCCTTTTCCCACATTTCCAGAGCCTCCTGACCATTATGTGCCATATGTACAACCTCTAGCCCCAATGCGTTCCAATCAATAATATTGAAAATCCCCTGCAAAATAAGTTCTTCATCTTCCACCAGCATTACTTTTTTCATTCTGATCCCCCTCCTTTTTCTCATATGCTGTAACAGTTCAGCCTTCGGCTTCCTGTTACAGGCATCAAGCCATGCAAAACCACTTCGTGGTGGCTTGATGCATCTCTACCTATACGTTATTTCACGGACTTTGCAGTCAGTGCAAAGTCCTGGGCTGAACTGTTACCATATACTTCCATTCCCTCTTCCTCCGGCTTAAAACACAGGATCACTTTCAAACCGCCCTTTGGCCTGCTCTCCATATAAACACCATACTCTTTGCCATAGACAGCCTTTAACCGGCGGTTTACGTTTGCCACACCAATAGATGACTGCTTTTTCATTACTCCTTCGGCAAGCTCTTTATTCTTAATCCGTATCTCATCTTCTGGCATTCCACGTCCGTTGTCCTCCACCACGATCCGATAGACATCCTTGTCCTTTTCCACATAAATGCGGATAAAATTGTCCTTATCCTCCATGCGGATACCATGAATAAAATAATTTTCGATAACAGGCTGAAGCACAAACTTAATGATCGGTACTGCCATATACTCTTCCGGACACTCTACTGAGGAATTAAACTGATTCTGATACCGGAACTCAAACAACTCCATATACTTTTTACAGTAATGCAGCTCTTGTGCCATTGTAATGACATCCGCTTCTTTAATCTGACTGCGGAACGTAACCGCCATGCTGTACAACATCTTCCCGACCTCTCTGTCTCCATTACAGATTGCCTTCATCCGGATCGCCTCCAGTGTATTATAGAGAAAGTGAGGATTGATCTGGCTCTGCAGTGCAGACATCTCTGCATTTTTCTGTTCAATCTCCGCCAGATACTGCTTCTGGATATGCTCATCCAGTCTTATACACATTTCATTAAAATGTCTGGATATAACATCCAGTTCATCCCCATTCTTCTTATCCGCCGACAGTCTGACCGACAGATCACCTTCCATAACCCTGTTCATTCCATCCAATATCCGATTCAGGCGCGTAGAAAGGCGTTTGAGATAATACTGTACGCAAGTCTCTCCAACCACCATCGCCCCGATACCAACCAGAAAAATCATAACCATAATAGAAGCAGGTACTACTGCCGCTTTTTTCTTTTCCAGATAACAGAGTGTAAAATATCCCCCTGTCTTAGAAGTCTCCACATAGGCATTCAACTTTGTTTCCAGCATGTCCATATTGCCTGTATACAAAATATCCCTGACAGACTCCTTCCTTGCTGAATCAAATACAATTGTTCCAGCCCCATTACAGACAAACAACTCTGCCCTGGAATAATACTGCTGAATCTGCTCAAATTTTTTCCCATCAAAAGTAAGTAACATACACCCTTTTGTCTGCATGGTTACCGGATCCCTGATTTCTTTCAGATAAGAAAATTCCCCGGCGTCAGCAAGGTCTTCCTGTTCAATCTTACTTGTCAGCAGTCTGCCGCTTTTCCGAAGCCCGCCCTTCCCTGCATATTCCGTTACCTCGCCCCTTTCATAACTGAGCAGTGTCACACTTTTCAGTTCATCATAAGAAGCAAGCACTCCTGTCAAAAAACCATCCGCTCCTTTGTAATTTCTTGTCCCGCTCTCCATATAAGTATCCAGCCTGTACTTCCAGTAATCTTCTGCAGTATCACTCAGATAATGTAGAAGATCCTGTAACTCCATCTCTGACTGATACAAATTTTCATGAATACGGCCCGCTATTGCAGATGTCTCTTCCAAATAGGAAACCGCCTCTTCATTCATCATTTTTGTATATTCCAGATTCTGTTCCAGAAAACGATTCCTCGTACTGGACAAAAAATAAATCATCAGCACCATCACAACAAATGCCAGGATCGTTGTATAGATCAACAGTAATTTATTATATAATTGTTTTGGACTTTTAGCATCCATCTCCATCCCTCATTCTCTCATATCTGTCTGCATAGAAATAAAAGGAAATGCAGACTCCCTACATTTCCTTTTATTTTATACAATAATTATCTTTTCGTCCAGTCTCAATAATAATTCAGTCTTCCGTCTGAGTTATCACTGAATCTGCCCTATGCAAAATTCACCTACGGTGAAAGAGCGGATTCCATTTCCCCATCACACCTTTTTACAGACTTTGCAATAAATTCAAAGTCCTATGTCGAACTGTTACTTCCCGCTGCACTGTTCTCCAAATTGCGCATCACAGCCTGATTCATGAACATAACAAGAAATCCATATACACTTCCCATAAACAATACTGTTGTTCCAGCCACAAGTTCAAATGCCATCAATACGATCGCAAGTGACACAATATTTCCTAATGTTGCAATTGGTCTTGCTATCAGAAGCGTTACCCCGGTCTTTACGATCTGCAGATTTTTCATCTCATACCGGCTGGCCAGCATATACAGATTCGGTGTTACAAGAACTGCCGCAGCACCTAAAACAGCAAATACTACTGCAAGCGGGAGTATCCTCACCTGAACTGCAAAAAATTCCATATTGGCCGCAAACATAAAGATAAAAAATACCTGCCCCGTTCCCAGCATGATTGTCTGCCGGAAATCAGAACAATATCCCCTTTTATAATCTCTCCACGCACTTCCTTCAATTCCATGGATCAGCCTGTTCATACTATAAAACACTGCTGAGAGCGCCGGCGCCATAGGAATCATGCAAAACAAAAACAGGGGAAGGCATTCCCGTATCTGACTTCCTCCTACAAAGAGGAGGAAAAACAGAACAGGGAGATTCGACACAACAAATAATAAATTAATCATAAAGAAATAGCATACCCTCTCACAGAACCCTAAGACTCTTTCTATATTAAATAGCTCAGCCATATCGAATCACCCGATCCTTTCTATTTTCAATCAATTTGTTTCTTTAAATCTCGATCAGTAATGTCTTGATTTCATAAGCATGGAGTTCCAGTTCCATCTTCTTTTCTGCAAACCCGCCCAGCGGCCGTTCTCTCAAGTCACATTCTGCCCATGATTTATATGCAAATCCCGGTGTCACTGTTACATTCTGATGTGATCCTGCAAACTCGTGGAAACGGATTACCAAATATTTTCCATCCTCAGACTGTTTCACCGCATCTACCTCAATCTGCTCGTTGTCAAATGACAGGAAGCTCTCGTATGGAAGCCTACTTTTACCTGCTGCAGCCTGCATTGGCTCATTCAATGCAAATGCCTCCTGTACTACATGACCATCCACAAAATCGCCGCCATGAGGGAGCAGTGCATATGTGAATGTATGCAATCCCTGATCCTGAAGATGATCTGGATGTGTCGCTGCTTTCAGCAGGGAAATACGCATTACATTGTCCTTAATATCATGACCGTACTTACAATCATTCAAAATGCTGACGCCGTAATTCCGCTCTGACAGATCTGCCCAGCGATGAGCCACTGTCTCGAATCTTGCCTGATCCCAGCTTGTATTCCAATGGTTCGGGCGTCTTACATTGCCATACTGTACATCGTAAGTTCCATATGTAGAACGTACATCTACCGGGAACGCCGCTTTTAACAGCTGGTGCTGCTCATGGTAATCCACACGGGTCTGGAAATCAATTCTTCTGCTCTTACTGTACAGAATCATATCCTGACTGATTTCGGAATTCATGTATTTCCACTCCATATGGATGCACATCCGAAGCGCTCCCATCTCAGTGATCTCGAATACTTTCAGATCAGTTACTTCCCGCATCTTCTGCTGATAGAAAATATCGATGTCCCATGCGTCATTATCGAGCGGTTTATCCTCAAATACTTGCAGTACATTGGCACGCTCTCCCTCTGGAAGTACATTTTTCTCAAATGTCTTATCGTACAATCTTGTAATCTGGCCATACTGGTTTAATGTAATATGATAAAATGGAGTCTCGATCTCTTTGCCGCTGATCGTAAACGCTGTCTTTGCTTCACCGTTTCCTGTCTTCTCATAGTAGATCGTCTTTGTTCCCATAGAGGGAACATTTCTTACTTCTACATATGTAACTCCGTTTCCTGTCTGGGATACCAGTTCATTTCCTTCAGAATCTCTGTAAATACCCTCTGCATTTCCCGGAAGTGCAACAACCTGATCTGACCCCCAGCCGGATGCATTGATCACTGTATAGGTATTCTGCTCTTCTTCCAATACATTATGATAAAAGTCGTTTACAACGTCCTGTGCGATATTTTCAATGTACACATAGTCTTTTCTGGAGTCTTCATATACTTCATGTATGGAAGAACCCGGAATGATGTCATGGAACTGGTCTGTCAGAATATGCTTCCATCCCTTCGTCAGTTCTGCCTGCTTTGCACCTTCAATACCGCCCTGCTGCATTGCTTCCATCACTGTCAGCCATTCTGCCCTTCTGTAGAGTAGCTCCATCTTACGGTTCATACGCTTATTATGCCCCTGACTTGTGTAAGTTCCCCTGTGATATTCCAGATAAAGCTCACCGTCCCATGTGTGAACGTACTGGTCTGTATCCTTCACTGTTTCTTTCAGCTTACGGAAGAACTCGCCCGCAGTAGAAATCTTCAGATTCGGAAGTCCCGGAATCTTATCAATTCTTCTTCTGTTTTCCAGCATATCACGGTTAACTCCGCCGCCGCCATCACCAAAGCCAAAGGAAATCAACAAATCCTTGTTCATCTGCTTGTCACTGTACTGATCCCAGACTCCCTTCACAGTCTTTGGCAGCAATTTCCCATTGTATGTATAGAACCATGACCCCGGCTCATTCCACGGTTCCGGTGTGGTAATAAAATGGGTCAGAACCTCGCTTCCGTCAATCCCTTTCCACTTAAAGGTATCATGCGGCATTCTGTTATATTGGTTCCAGCTGATTTTTGTAGTCATAAATGTATCGATGCCGGCCTTCTTCAAAATCTGCGGCAATGCCCATGAATATCCGAACACATCCGGCAGCCACAGGTATTCCACATCTTTTCCGAATTCGTCCTTAATGAACTTGCTGCCAAGAAGAATCTGCCTTGTCAGAGATTCGCCGCTTGTCAGGTTGCAGTCAGCCTCTACCCACATACCGCCGTCAGCTTCCCAGCGTCCTTCGCTGACTTTTTCTTTCATCTTCTCATAAATTTCCGGAAACTCTTCTTTCATGTACTCATAAAGCTGCGGCTGAGTCTGTAAGAAAATATATTCCGGAAACATTTCCATCAATCTGAGCACGGTAGAAAAAGAACGTGAACACTTCTCTCTTGTGTGCTTCAATCTCCACAGCCATGCCACGTCAATATGTGTGTGTCCTACACAGTAGACGTTTACCATAGAAAATTTGTCCATACCGTCAATGGCTTCATTGATCAAATCATCCGCCTGATGTACGGATTCATAGAACTCAGCGCTGCCCGGATAAGACCAGTCCACACAATGAAATGCGCTGTCCAGGGCTTTACGGAGTTCATGCTGAATTGGATTGACTGCATCCAGCTCTGCGATCGTCTGCCAGACCATAGACGCCATGTAATACAGATCGTCTACTTTCTCGTCCAGCCATGCCAGATCTGCTCTGGCAATCCGGTGTTCCTGCACAGCCGGAACTCCGCCGCCCTCCAGTCCGGACCAAAGACGAAATGTTGCATCTATTACAGTACCGCAAAGTTCATCATTCAAAAAAACTTCTTTATGATTCACATCCACGCCCTGATATTTCTCACCATTTAGGTAAAACATAGATTCAAAGCCAGAGTTATTGCCTCCTCCTGTATTTCCATAGTCGAATACACCGACTACTTTTTTCCCTTTCCATTCCGCCGGGACTGCAATTTCCTTATGCATCCACAGATAACGGTCGCGTCCGCTCCATGTATCTCCCACTTTCAGTGTATCCCAACCTTCAAAACTTGCAGGAAGCTCAGGATTAACAACTCCCTGATCATCCTCTGATACAAGAAATTCCTCCAGATGAATGATATCCCTATATCTGTACTGTTCTAACTCGTTGATTCTTCTTTCTAATTTTCTGTCTGTCAAAAACATAACTGCCTCCCCGGTCGGTCAGACCTCTTTACACTGTATACTTTCTTTCGGTCAGCACAGTAAATGCACATACACATTTCGACTGTGAACGGTTACCTTGCAGCGCAGTGCAAGGTGCCGTGTGAACAGTAACCTTGCTCCTTCTTACTGCCTTTGCTGCAAGTGCAAAGTCTGTACTTAACTGTTATCTGTATGTTACAATACACTCACAAAAAGGACAATTCGGAGAATTCTATATTTGATGTAAAAATTTCATATAGATAAACTCACTCAGTCTGTACTGAATATCCGCAGTAATCCAGCACCAGTTCACTGTACATTGCATTCGCCCATGAGAACCACTCCCTTGTATACATGGACGGGTCGTCCACATGAAAACCTTCATGCATCATACCTTTGCCTCCATCTGTCTGTGACAAAAGATGAAGAATTTCCAGTTTCTCTTCCTTTGTCTTTGCAGTCAGTCCCTGCATTGCCATTGAAATATGCCAGATATATCTTACTGGTGTATGAGGACTTCCGATTCCTTCTGCAGCCTTGCCGCTATAATAACAGGGATTTGCTTCACTCAATATGAATCTTCTGGTATTCTTTGCAATCTGTCTGTTCCTTCCCCGATACCCCAGATAATCCATCGACAAAAGACTTGGTATATTGGCATCGTCCATTAGATTGTACTGTCCATATCCATCCGTTTCATATGCATACACCTCTCCGTACCCTTCGGTACGGGTTACTCCGTATGTCTCAATTCCTTCGTAAATGTCAGCGCCAAGCGCTGCCGCTTCTTTTTTCAGTTCCTGATCCCCAAGTATCTTCTCTGCAATTTCCTCCAGATATCCAAGGACCACAACTGCAAACATATTGGACGGCACAAGATAGCCGTAAGTACAGGCATCATCACTAGGGCGGAAACCAGACCATGTCATACCTGTTCCGGACTTCACCAGCGCTCCCTTGCCGTCTCTGGAAAGAGTATCCGTATAAAAAGTATCTTTCCGTACAAAATGATAGGGAGACTGTTCCTCATGGTTCTGCTCCGTGCGGAATGTCCGGATGATCTTCCATGCCGCTTCTCTAAATTCCCCTTCAAACTGCTCTGTGCGTCCTGTATTTTTCCAAATCAGATAAGCGAACTGTAACGGATAACAGAGGGAATCCACCTCGTATTTCCGCTCCCATATCCAGCCGTTCATCTCCGTATCATCATGCTCCCAGCAGTTTCCGTTATCCGTCTCATTAAATGCATTGGCATAGGGGTCAATATTGATATAACGAAATTGACGCTTTGATAGTCCCACCAGAATATCTGCCAGCTCAGGCTCCTTCCTTGCCGGAATGAGATAGGGTCTAAACTGAGCTGCAGAATCCCTCAGCCACATGGCAGGAATATCCCCTGTGATAACATATGACGTACCGTCCTCCATTCTTTTTATAGTTTTATCTAACGTATTTGCGTAACAGTTTTGAAACATTTCAAATAATTGCGGTTCATTTTGGAATTTTTCTTTGATGTCCTCCATAATCCGTTCAATTGCATGATACTGCTGCTTTTTTTTCATAGCTGCTGACTCCTTTTTCGTATAATACTGCATCAGGAATATACTCCCCCAATGCAGTTTCCTCTCATTTCGGAGATTTTACCATGCTTAAAATATGGATACAATAGATTTTCTTTCACAGACAGAATTTATCCTGTAGAACAAGAAATTTTGAAGTCAGCATTGACTTCTGAAATAATACCGCTCCAGCAGCGCATTGATCTCACCGCCAAGCAAAATAACATACATACACATATATAACCAGAGCATGATTAGTATCACTGTTGTCATGCTCCCGTACATACTGGAAAATCCGGTAAATATCTGCAAATATATAGAAAAGATAAATGAAATCAACTGCCATGCACAGGCTGTAAAAACAGCCCCCGGAAGCTGCCGTCTCCATGTTGCTTTTCGTTCGTCGGCGCGGTTCGGCAGATAACGATATACTACATCCCAGAATGCCGTAAGAATTAAAAATGTTACCACCGTCCGAATCCGAATAATGAAATCCATCACATGGCGGAACAAAGGAATATATTGATTGACTATAGCACTTATACTATTTCCGAACACAGACAGCAAAAGTGAGAGCATGATCGCCAGAATGAAGATTACCGTGTAAAATGTAGCCCGGATACGCAAATACACATAATTACGCGTTTCTTCATTCTCATATACACAGTTCAGCCCCGAAGTTACGGAAAGCACACCCTTTCCCGCAGACCACAGTGCAACAAGAATAGAGATAGAGATCACAGAACCTGACTGTGCATAAACCTGAATTACCAGAGCACGGACAAATCCTTCTACCGAAGTAGGAAACACCTCCATCAAAGCCGCCTGTACATCCTCCATAGTAACTGGCGTATATTGTACCAGCGTCATAAGAATCATCAGGATCGGAATCATGGACAACACAAAAAAATATGCTGCTTGAGCTGCATATGCGCCTGTGTGATGAGAACTTATAATCCTCATCAGTTTATTGAATTTATAATGTATTCTTTTCCCTTTTTCCATTCCATTCCCTCAAAAACCTAATGCTCTGATATATTGAACTATTTTAAAAAGCAGCCACCGAAGCGGCTGCCTTTTCTCTTTTGTATAGCCCAAAATGCCGTTCCCTGTATTTTGACTCCTAGCTGGCGCTAGGTGGGTAACCGCATCTGCTTTTCTGTCTTCCGCTGCAAAATCGGCGGCCTGACATATTACAGAGATATAAGAATCCCGTTTAAAGTAATGTAGGTTCAAAATAACAGGGTTATCGAACATCTCAGGTTGTTTTCTGATAGTATTATAACTCATTTCTTCGGATTTTACAACTGTTAACCTGCGGAAATTCCATCCAAGTTAATTTCCGAATATCCTGTTCAAATAATGTAACCACGGCAATTACCTCTCTATCTTTATCCAGAAATCATCCTCTGCCATACGCCCTTCCGTTTTCTCAATAATCATGAGCGGATCATAAAATGGCAAGTCCAACTCTTTCAGAATCAGCTTCATCTTATCTCTTGTCCTTGGAAAACATCTAGATTCCAGAAATTCTTCATACTGCTCAAAAGTCGGCTTTTCAACCTTTCCAAATGCACGCATCAACGGGTAATTTGTATAATTATATACTTCTATTTTTCCGGCTGGTAACAGAATCCGCCCTATTTTAAGTTCACCTGCGGTGAAAGGGCGGGTTCTATTTTCCCATCACACATTTTTACTGTTTACATTACTATAGCAATATTATGGAGAAACAAGCTTTACGAAATCATATGCTTATGCAGTGTAAATCCTCTTCCTTTCACCTCACTGACCTGACTGATCACCATAAATGCTTTCTCATCGATCTCCATCACAAATTGATTTAACTTCGGCAGTTCCCTGTTGGATATGACCGTCATTACCAGAAATCCCTGGTTATGCAGATATCCCGATTCCGTCTTATAAAGTGTGGTTCCCCGGTCCAGTTTCTGATGGATCATGGAATTGATTTCTTCATAGTGATCACTCATAATCTTAACCTGCATCTGGTTTTTTCCGAGTAAAAGTACTTTATCCACAAGTACTGTATAAATCATCACAAGCAGGATACCATACAGACTTTTCTCTGTATCCCGGAAAAACATTTGCCCGATCAATATCAGAAAATCAAATGCATACAATCCCACAGAAACCGGAAGACCAATTTTTCTATTCAGTATCAACGGGGGAATATCCATACCTCCGGTGGAAGCCCCGGCCTTGATCACCATACCGACTCCTACACCGATCGTCACTGCAGCAAAAATCGTGCAAAGCATCGGATCATCCGTCAAAGACTGCATCCTCTCGATTTTTTGCAAAATCCCTAAAATTACCGGAAAATAAAATGTACTGACCAAAGATGTCAGCGCAAATGACTTCCCGAGAATAAGAACCGCCAGAAAAAACATCACTGTATTGAATGCTGCTGCAAACAATTCGATCGGGATCCCCAGATAATGATTTACGATCAAGCCAAGTCCGGTCGTACCTCCCGTCACCAATCCGGTAGGCAGCACAAACGCGACAATTCCCGCACAATAAATCGTATTTCCAAGAAGCACAAAAAATATCTTCTTCCAGTTAAATATACTTCTTAATTCTTTTTTCAATTCTGCTGTCATGTCATACCCTCTTCATTTTATTCAATATACATTTTCTGACACGATCATCCATCGTAAGGATCCCGTGTCTCTGCACTTGTAATTCATCACATTAAATCAATAAATTTACCTTAAAACGCAAGAAAAACAGGTTTTTTCACCTGTTTTTCTCTCACCTAAAACAGTATATCATTTTTTTCAGAAAACACAAGCATTTCTATTACAAATTAACGTGCATTTTCCAACTGTATATGATATAGTTACACTTATACTCTGTCGAATATATAAAATCCGACATCTATATTTTTAACAAAGGAGTCCTGTTTTATGAAAATGAATGAACTGAACCTTGTCTACTTCAGTCCCACCGGAACAACAAGAAAAGTCGTTATGGAAGCCGCCAGAAACATTGATTTAAAATCTGTTTCTTTTGACCTTACCGTACACAAGGAGAAAAAGCCTTCTCTTAAATTTAAGAGCAACGACTTTGTCCTTTTCGGAATCCCGGTATACGGCGGACGTGTACCCAAGACATTTTTAGAATATTTTGAAACATTAAAGGGAGACAATACCCCCGCCGCACTGATTGCTACATACGGCTGTCGTGAATATGAAGATACGCTTCTGGAATTAAAAAATGAAGTGGAAAGCCGCGGATTCAAAGTCATCGGTGCTGGAGCTTTTCCGGTGCAGCACTCGATCATCCGTCAGATCGGAATGAGCCGTCCAAACAAAAATGACTTGAAGATCATCGCTGATTTTGGAATTCAATTAAACCGGAAACTTCGCACTGCTGAGAATTTTGATAATGTGAACATCCAGATTCCGGGCAACACCCCCTACAAAAAGTATGGTACGATTCCGCTTGTTCCCAAAGCAGATGTCAGTCTTTGTACCGAATGTAAGGCATGTGCCAAAGCATGTCCTACAGGCGCCATTTCAATCGAAAATCCAAAAAAGACGGATAAGAAGAAATGTATCTCCTGTATGAAATGTGTCTATTCCTGCCGTCAGAAGGCACGTTATGTCAGCAAAATGAAACTGACTGCTGCACAGAAAAAACTGACTAAGATATGTAAAAACGATAAGCAGGCAGAGATTTTTATATAAAGAGAATTCGATTCTAAAAACGGGGAGCATATCAATCTTTGATATGCCCCCTATTTCTTCTGTCTTGCTCTCAATCACCTCATTGACTTCAGCCATGTATCCGCCAGCATCGGCCAGACCGCAGCCTCTTTTGACGGTTCTCCGATACGGGGAACCTCCCGTGTCTTATCTATAATTTTTCTGCCAATTCCGAATTCCTTTTTGATCCGATCTATTGCTTCTTTCGGAATCGAAACATTTCCTTCTTCGGCTGCTTTTACCAAACATTCTATTTGTTCAAGCGTATACTGTCCTCCAAACTTTCCGCTTGCCCAGTCCTCATTTGCCAGAGACAGACCATGCCTGCCTTTTGAAAAAACATGGTGTGCATATGGGACCTTGTTCGCTTTACACGCTTCTGCAAACAAATAACTATTTTCCACTGGTACAGTCTCGTCTGTTGCCGTCTGCCACAAAAAACAGGGCGGTGTGTCCTGTGTCACATGGTTTTCCAGTGACATATACTGCAATTCTTTTTCTGTCGCACCTTCACCGAATAAAGCCTCAAAAGAACCCCTGTGAGCCTTCTCCCCGGCTGTGATCACCGGATAGGAAAGGATTGCCGCATCCGGTCTGTTGGAAATCTCTGCATACTTCGGATTTTCATCCTTTATATCTTCATAATGTACACATACACTCCCGCACAAATGTCCGCCTGCCGAGAAACCGCAGACCGTCAACTGGTCTTCATTAACATGAAATAACTCACTATTCGCCCGAATGTATCGAATGGCTCTCGACAAATCGCACATAGGCTGTTCTCGTAACGGCTCCAGTCCGCACAGATTCACTGTATAAGTGCATACAAATGCATTATAGCCCTTATTGTAAAATTCCAGCGCTACGATTTCTCCTTCTGTCGGAGACACCACTCGATATCCTCCGCCCGGCACAACCAGTATACACGGTCTCTTTTCAGTATCTTCATGCAAATAACTGACAATATCAGGCACGAATCCAAATGCCATCGGATAATTGTATTCCGATGTTTCCCATAAAAGATATCTTTCTGAAATCATTACTCTGCCTCCTTGATGTGTTTTCTCTTCTCCATTCTATCACAACTTACTTTCTGATTCCATAAGTCTGTAATTTTCCGATATAAATTCGTTTCATTTTGCCACTTTTCACACCTCATTCAGAGCCTTCACCACTGCTTCATACAACGGTCTTGCTTCCGGCGCAACTCCCAGCATCTCTGAAAGTGTCATTTTCTTTGCCATAGCCAGCATCGGATTATCCAGCATTCCCGGAACCATCTGATTGAGCATCTCCACCGCCAACGGCTGTGCCAAAATCTCTTCCAGTGTACTGTCCAGACTGAACCGCTCATATGCCAGACTGGTTTTGGTTTCATATTCGTATTCATATATGCCGGAGCCAACCGTAAACACATCTTCTTTCTCCGGCAAATGAATTTCAGCCGTTGTATTTGCCGGAACTCTCACATATCCATGAATCCTTCCATCTTTACAGCTCCATTTACTTTCAATCTTACCATATACAGACTCAAATTCAACTTCTGCTTCTTCAATTCCTTTCACAAACATCGGCTGTACTTTGAACTTTTTATATCCCGGTTTCAGTTGACTCACACCTGCAACCTTCCGGTACATCCAGTCTCCGATAGAACCATAGGCATAATGGTTCAGCGAGTTCATTCCTGACACATCAAAGCTTCCGTCCGGCATAATAGAATTCCACCGTTCCCATATAGTTGTTGCTCCCATATTCACAGCATAGAGCCATGACGGATAATCTTCTTTCATAAAAATAGTTCCCGCAAGTTCATGTTCTCCGTTTTCAGATAATGCATGACACAGATACGGTGTTCCCACAAATCCGGTGGCAAGATGATTCTTGTGATTTTCAATATTTGTTTTCAAGGTCTGCAAAATACGGCCTCTGTCTTTTTCTCTCGCCAGATTAAAATACAAAGATAAAATTGCTCCCGTCTGCGTCTCGCTGACAATTCGTCCGGTATTCGTATAGTATTCCTGGCGGAATGCTTCCAGCGTTGTATCATATAGTTTTTGATATTTTACTGTATCCTCCTGAAGTTCTAATACTTCTGCTGTCTGTTTCACCAAATCTGTCACATAAAGATAATATGCATTGGCTATCATATATTTGTCTGTTGCACCGGTTCTGTCCGCGCTTTCCTCCTTGTCCAGAGCCAGCCAGTCGCCATACTGGAATCCAGTCTGCCACAGTCTGTTTTCCCCACACTGACTTTGGATATAATCTACCCATTCATGCATACATTTCCAATTTTCTTCCAGAATGCGCCTATCACCATAAGTCTGGTATACAACCCAAGGTACAATGACCGCCACATCACTCCAGGCAGAAGAACTGTACTGTCCCAGAATATCCGGTACTACATGCGGTACACCTTTTTCCAGTGAAGATTCTGCGGACACATCCCGCATCCATTTACGGAAGAATAGCGCTGTATTCCGATTAAATGCCGCGGTCCATGAGAAAATCTGTGCATCTCCGGTCCATCCGAGACGCTCATCCCGCTGCGGACAATCAGTTGGAATATCGAGGAAGTTTCCTCTTTGCCCCCATGTAATGTTGCTTTGTAATTGATTCACTTTTCCATTGGAACAGTGAAAGTCACCCAGTTTTTCCATATCGGAATGCATAACACAGGCGGTAAACTGGTCTAACATTAATTCATCCAATCCCTCCACGCAGATATAGCGGAAACCGTGGAAGGTAAAGTGCGGAAGAAATACCTGCTCCTCGCCGTTACAGATATATGTATCCACCGATCTTGCCTGACGTAGTGTATCGGGGTAGAAATTACCATCCTTATCCAATACTTCTGCATGACGGATTGCAATCTTCTGTCCTTTCCTGCCTTGAACCTTCACTTCTACAACACCTGTCAGATTCTGCCCGAAGTCCACCAGCTTTTCTCCCTTTGGAGTGACAATCAGTTTCTTTGCCGGAATTCTTTCGGTGATACGAACCGGCTCGTTTTCCTGTGCAGTCAGAGTATGTTTATCAAAATCCATAACGGAAACTGCCCCTGTCTTAACTTCACACAATTCTCCCTCTGCACTTCCTATATTTTTTATATATCCGGCTACACTGACTGTCGTATCAATTGTCTCACCCATGTAGATCTCACTGTAACAAACTTCGCCCGTCCGAACCTTCCAAGTCTCATCCGTACAGATAACCGCTCTGCCTCCGTCTTCATATTCCATATGTATTTCCGCAAATGCACCAACCTTATCACCGTATATATCCGGCGTCAGCATAAAGCCGAAGATTCCTTTATACCAGCCGTTTCCGACCATGACCTCAATCTCATTCTCTTCCTGAAGCATTGCGGTAATATCATAAATCTGATATTGCAGGCGATGATGATAACTTGTCCATCCCGGTGTCATCCGGTCCTCTCCAATGCGCTTTCCATTCAGATATGCCTCATACACACCTCTGGATGTGATATAAATTCTGGCTTTCCTTAGTTTTCTATTTGTTGCAAATGTTTTTGAGAAAATCGGACATGCAGTCTCTTCCTCTGGAAAGTTATGCGTAATCATATTTGCCTGAAATGTTTCAGGTTGAAAAATCCCTGTCTCAAAAGACATCTCTCCAACCGCTGTGTTCCCATGGTTATCCATTATTTCCACTGTCACTTCATAAGCAGTCTCATCTTTCAATTCTACTCCCGCATAAGCAATCAGTACCGATTCCTCACTTTCTTCCTTACTTTCCCAAACAATCGTTTCACCGTCCTTTACCACAATGCGATAAGACTGTTGTACCGTATCCTTCTCCTCCCCTTCCAGCTTCCAAGAAAACCTCGGACGCTTCTCTGTAATTCCGATCGGATTTACTCTGTACTCTGTTCTCAAATCATAAAGCTTCATATTACATCTTCCTCCTTATTTTTGCAAATGTAATTTCTATATTTGTTTTCACTTTTTAGCATAATCATCCAGCCTTGCACCAAAACTATTATTATTTTCCCATCACACATTTTTACGGAGTTTGCAGCAAGTGCAACCTCCTATGCTGAACTGTTACATTAATTTTACTTTTAACGCTTTTATTTTTATTGCAGATTTGTTCGATTTCTTTTATAATTTAACTGTAACTTAAATAATTCGTATTTATAATTAAATGGAGAGAATGGATGACTTCCTTACAAGAAATCAAAGACTTTTGTTACTTGAATCATCTGGATTCGGGCATTCCAATTTATATTTATCAAAAAGATCTGTTAATACAGGCTTTCCCTGCCCAGTCTTCCTGCACCTGTCCACCTAAGCAGTATATCGAACAGCTTTCGGATATGTCTGACACTATTGCACACATTTCCACTTCATATGGAGCTTCTTTTGCTGCTGTAAGATCAAAAGACTTACCCGGGCTTTTGATTATTTTAGGTCCCGCAAATTATATTCCCTTTACTGACACTGATTTTCATGCCATGTATGTGGATTATGTGGTTGTAAAAGAAGAACGTACAGAATTTAAGAACTTCTTCCAGCTTGTTCCGCCGATTGCTTTAAACGGTCTTTTGTCAAAGGCTGCCGTTTTTAATTATTTTCTAAACCGTGAAATATACTCTCATTTTGACTTAATGGATTCTGCAGGAAATTCTGATTCCTCCGCAAAGTTCGAAAAACAGACAGAAGCTGTCTATCAACAGAAAGAAGATTTCCAACATAATAATTCCTATGAGATCGAATCTATGGTTCTTCATTTTGTAGAATCAGGAGATGTGGAAGGCCTAAAGAATATGACATTACAGCCCTCTGTCGTTCGCTCCGGTACAATTGCGCCAAACCAGCTCCGCCAAATAAAAAATCTGCATATCATTATGACTGCTCTTGCAACACGCTGTGCAATTTCCAGCGGCGTGGATGCAGATGATGCCTTTCAGATGTCCGATTTATACATTCAGACTGCTGAAAATCTAAATGATCCTTCTGCTGTCCAGAACCTGAATTATCAAATGCTTCTGTCATTTACGAAAAAAGTAAAAGACAGACTTATTCCGAGTACCTCGGATGAAGCGCTGCAGCGGGCAATCCGCTATGTTCTTCAACATATCAACTGCCCGATCACAGCCGCTGAGGTGGCTGACCATGTAGGATTCAGCCGTTCTTATTTTTCTACCTATTTTAAGGAACAGCTTGGCTTCACACTCAGCGCATTTATCCTGCGCTGCAAATTAGAAGAAGGAAAACATCTGCTGCAGTTTACAGATAAACCACTCAGCATTATCAGCAATTATCTGTGTTTCTCCAGTCAGAGCCATTTCCAGACCGCTTTTAAGAAACAGTATCATGTCACTCCTCTTCAATTCCGAAAGCAGCCGGAGCTTTATGGACGCGGACTTCTGGAAAATGAACGATAGTGAAATACTTCATTTTATTATTATCAATCCCATTCTCTTTAAACACACTTGCGGCAGGAGCAGAAATCTCTCTTTTCCATCTCCTGCCGCAATTTTTATGTCTCACTGCACTTTGCGTTTTGCTATTTCTTCTCTAAGCTGAGGAAGTCTCTTCTCCAGATCAAACTTCATACTCATTACAAACAGGACAGCAAACATTGCCGCCGGAATGTAAATGGAAAATGCGAAGATTGCCTGTTTTGTAGCCTCTGTAGCTGCCGTCATTGTAGCATCGTATGCTGCCAGTGACAGACACCAGCCAATAACAGATGCTCCGATGCCGCTTCCGACTTTTCCCCCGAAACCGGATGCCGCCTGAGAAGAAGCTACCATTTTCTTGCCATATTTATATTCATTATAATCAATAGACATTGCCGTCAAAACCCCCATCAGGCACATCATCGGAATATTGGCAAATGTACCGATGCATCCCATTCCTACATTGAATACAAAATGATATGGGTTGATAATTCTGATAATGGTACAAACCGTTCCAAGTGCAAAAGATACCTTCAATGTCTTTGTAACGCCAAGCCGTTTGATCATAGGTCCTACCAGAATAAATCCGATCAACGTCGGAATTAAACCTACAGCGCCCATAATTCCCATTAAGTTATCGTTTCCATAAATCCATTTTGCATAATATGCGCCGGACGCCCCATTGATGCCATACAGAACATTGGTTATAAAATTCATAATCAAAATCATGACCCAGTACTTATTATGAAATAGTTTAACAATTGCTTCTTTAAATGGAACAGCTTCTTCCGCTTTCTCTTTTTTCTGCACATCTGTCTCACCCTGAATGGTTTCTTTACTTGTCTTATAACAAAGCAAAAATGCCAAAATTACAAGCGCGCCTGCGATAGCTCCGAATTTAATCCATGCGCTCTGTGTACCGCCCAGCATATTGGTAATCGGGATGATCGCAACTGCAATGATCATGCCGGAAACATATCCTGCCGCTGCACGCCATGTCCCCATTCTGCCCCGCTCTTCCTGGCTGTTTGTACGAACAATCATCAAAGACGAATATGGAATGCATACTGCTGTATAAGCAACTGCTGTAAATAACAGGTTCGTTATTAATAAGTAAGCAATCTGCAAACCGGAACTTCCTTTTGGTACAGTAAACATCAATAACGTGAGAATACCCGCTGGGATACCTGCTTTTAAAAGCCACGGTCTGTATTTTTCTTTTCCCGGTTTTGTATGATCTACGATATTTCCCATGATCAAATCTGTAAATGCATCAATAATCTTACAGATCATCAAAACTGTAGCAACTGCGCCTGCCGCCACGCCTACTTTATCTGTATAAAAGTAGGTCATCTGTCCGATCAGTCCGCTCATCGCATTCAATGCGAACTGTCCCAGCGAATCCCCCAGAAAATCTCTTCTGCGCATTGTCCGCTGTACTCCAAACTTGTCTTTTCCTAACTCCTTCGCCATTTTTGTTTCCTCACTTTCCTTTTCTCTTATTGATTCACCGCCGCCAAAATCTGCTCCAGCGCCTCTCTCGTCATTCCCGGTACAAAACTTAATAACTGCCGAAGCGGCATATCATTCATCATGGCTGCCATCATCTCTGCACTCACCGCTCCTGATGTATCCTGATTTGCCTCTGCCATCTCTGCCGCCTGCTGGTTTCCGGACATCATCTGACCAAATACAGCTTTTGCTTTCTCATCCCGCATCAGTTCCCCCATACAGGTATTTAATGTGTAAGTTTTCTTTATCTTTCTGGTTCCTTCCACCAGAATTGAAGCATAGAGCAATACTTCTTCTGCATTTTTGCCAACCTGAATCTCATAAATGCCGCTTTCTACATACCAGTCATGTAAATCTGTATTCCAGTAGGCAAATGCCCTTGCGTCCAGTTCAAAAGTTACCGTCTTCTTCTCTCCCGGTGCAAGCTCGATCTTATCAAATGCTCTCAGCTCTTTTACCGGACGAACCACTTCGGTCTCTCCTGGAGCCACATAAATCTGAACGACTTCTTTTCCGGCACAATTTCCGGTATTTTCCACATCAACGGAAACTGTGAGAACTTCATTATCCGTCATATCAGTTTTATCAATCTTCATATTGCTGTATGTAAACGTCGTATAGGAGAGTCCATAGCCAAACGGGAAGAGTACTTCTTGTTTCTTGCTCGTATAATAACGGTATCCCACAAACACGCCTTCACTATATACAGCTTCATCCACACCTTTTCCATAGGTCAGATAACATGGCGTATCTTCCAGACGAAGCGGAAATGTCTCTGCCAGTCTTCCGCTCGGGTTTACATTACCATATAGAACGTTAACGACCGCTCTTCCCACTGCCTGACCTCCCAGATAAGCCTCTACGATTCCCTTTACCTGATTTTTCCACGGCATTGCCACCGGAGAACCATTGTGCAGTACGACAATCGTATTTTTCTGAATTTTGCAGATGTTCTCGATCAATACGTTCTGACAGTTCGGAAGGTTAAGATGCCTCCGATCGTATCCTTCCGATTCAAAGTTATCCGGCAATCCTGCAAAAACAACAACAACCTCAGCTTCCTCTGCAATGCGAACCGCTTCATTCTGCAGCTCTTCATTTACTTCATCAACAACATCATCAAATCCTTTTGCATATGTCACTTCTGCAACATTCTTGACTGCCTCAACCGCGGACTCAACTTTCCAGCTGTTGATATGAGAACTTCCACCCCCCTGATATCTCGGTGTTTCCGCATATTTCCCGATAAACGCAACTTTCTTCTCCTTTGCAAGTGGAAGTACTTGATCCTCATTCTTCAAAAGTACAATACACTCACACTCCGTCTCTGCAGCCACTTCATGATCCTTCTCATAATCCAAAACCACATTCTGCTGACGGTTTTCCGTAAATTTGAATATAATATTTAAAATTCTTTCACATGTTTTATCCACAACCGTCTCGTCCAGACTTCCATTCTGGACTGCTTTCACGATCAGCGCATCGTTGATTCCCCCAGAGGCAGGCATTTCCAGATCCATACCGGCTTTCAATGCTTCTACCCGGTCATTGACTGCACCCCAGTCAGACATCACGTATCCGTCAAAGCCCCATTCGTTACGCAGAATATCTGTCAGATACTCTCTGCTTTCTCCCACATAAGTTCCGTTAATACGGTTATAAGAATTCATAACCGTCCAAGGCTTTGCCTGCTTAACAGCGCCTTCAAATGCAGCCAGATAGATTTCCCGAAGCGTCCGTTCATCCACCTGGGAGGAATTGGTCATACGGCGTTTCTCCTGATTATTCGCAAGAAAATGTTTCATACTGGTTCCCACATTCTGACTCTGAATTCCTTCTGTCAATGCCGCTGCCATCTCAGACGCTACAAGCGGATCCTCGGAATAATATTCAAAGTTACGGCCGCATAGCGGGGAACGCTTGATATTCATCGCCGGTCCGAGAATAGTGCTAACCCCTACCGCCTGACATTCCCGTCCGATTGCCTCTCCAAGTTTTTTCAATAAGTTTCTGTCAAAACTGGATGCCGTTGCACATCCCGTAGGAAAACACACCGCCTCTTTACTCTCATTGATTCCCAAATGGTCAGCCTGCTCACTCTGCATGCGAAGTCCATGTGGTCCGTCTGTCACCATAACAGACGGTATACCCAGACGTTCCACTCCTTTTAGACGCCAGAAATCGGCGCCGGAACACATCCCCGCTTTTTCTTCCAAAGTCATTTGAGCAATCAGATTTTGAATATCCTCTTTCTTCATTCCACTTTTCCTCTCCTTCTGTCCTTTGATTCATTTGATGATATTATTTTACATAATTCAGATAATATTGAATTTTATTTTTGTTCTTTATATTATATTTTTGTTTTTATTTTAAATCTTCCGCTTCCTAAATTTTTCTCATTTCCATCCGGAAGTGTCAGAACTGCCTCCGTATTCACCGGCACATTTCCGCTGATAGTGATACCCTCTTTTTCCTTTTTCCAATGTAATGCGATATCCCCATGTACGCTGTGATATGTTCCTTCTGTCCAATCCAATGGGAAATCATATCCCGGCTCCAAGCGAATCTTGTCGTACCCGATTCCCATATTTTGAATTCCAAGTACTCTTCTGTATAGAAAGTCTCCCACGCACCCGAATGCATAATGATTAAATGAACATCCGTCCACCTGTCCGTCCGGTCTCACGGCATCCCAATTCTCCCACATCGTTGTTGCGCCATGTTCTATCTCATATATCCACCCCGGACAGCCGTTCTGAGTCAACACTTTCCATGCCAGTTCACGATATCCATAATCACAAAGTATATCTAAAATATGTGCCACAGACATAAATCCGGTATCCGGCTTATTTTCGTTTTCTTTAACCATCTGCGCCAGGCATCCAGCAAGCTTTTCTTCTAATCTCTCCGGTACCATATGATGCTTCAGCGCCAAAATATAATTTCCCTGCATTTCTTGTTTTAGTCTGCCGTTTTCATCACAAAGTTCTTCATAAAATGCTTTCCGAACCCGTTTTGCATATCGCCGATATTCCTCTGCTTTTTCCTGCTTATCAAGAATGATTGAAATCTCGGAAAGCATGTCTGCATTGGCAGCAAGAAGAGCCGTATCTACTACGTTCATCGTTAGGAAAGAGGATGCCGGACCGTCAGAAAATCCTGCCTCATTCTTTACACTCGGCACAAGCCAGTCACCAAAATGGAAGCCTGTATTGATCAGATAATGCTGATTATCCTGATGTCTGTCTTCTGTGTCAGTTCCATCGAGATTGACTGATGTTTCTGTGCCAAACGGTAACTGCCCCGGAACATCATATGCCGCTTTCTGCATTGCCTTCATCCATTTTTCCATGGATGCATAATTATCCTCCAGTACCTTTCTATTTCCGAATACCCGATATAACTGTAGCGGTAATGTCAGTATGACATCTCCCCATCCAAGAGACCCTGCCATCGTCTGCTGCACATAGTTTTGAATCAGCGGAACCGTATTTAACACATGTCCGGCTTCATTCTGCTCTCGCCTGATACTTTCCAGCCAATCTTCAAAGAATGCCGTCATCTCCTGATTATAAAGAGCAGTTGCGCCATATACTACCACATCACCTGTCCATCCAGCCTTCTCCCGGGTCGGACAGTCGGTCGGTATGCCAATTGTGTTGGAGCGCTGGCTCCAGTAAATATTGTGCTGAAGCTGATTCAGTTTCTCATCCGAACACTGAAAGCTTCCGGTTACCGGATTGGCGGTGCTGATTGCTTTTGCCGTAAACTGCTCCGGCCTCCAGTTCTCTCCGCCTGTTACCCGTACATACCGAAATCCATGATAAGTAAACTCTGGTTCAAATATTTGGTTTTTTTCTCCCGCACTGATATATACATCTTTCTGAGCGCGGGTCATATCCGTAAATGCATAAGTAAAGTTTCCTTCCGCATCTAATGTCTCTCCATGTTCAAAGCTGATTTCCTCGCCTTCTTTTGCGGATATCTCTACCCTGATGATACCTGCCATATTCTGACCGAAATCTACCACATTCTCTCCCTTTGGAGTTGTCAGAATTTCTTTTGCAGGAATCTCCTCATAAACTTCGATTTCCGGTGCATTCTGTGCCGTCAGAATGTCAAAATTATATTGATCCCTTTTTGCAGTAATTACCGACTTCCAGTTTTCTGCCTGATAGAAAACCTCCGATGGATCTCCATCATATTTTCGGTCATCCACACATTCTCCTAGGAATAAATCTGCATACCGGATCGGACCGTCAAAAGAATAAGTAAATGCATGATCTGAACAAATCTGCACCTTAGTTCCATCTGTATTCCAGACTTCCATCTGCATCAATAATCCCGGTACTTCTCCGTATTCACATCCTTTTCCCAAAGCAATTTTTCCTTTATACCAGCCGTCCGCCACCGTTATGGAAAGCGCATTTGCTCCATCTTTGAGAAAATCTGTGATATCATATGCCTGATATTTCAGACGTTTTTCATAGGTTGTAAATCCCGGCGCAAGTAAAGTTCCCGGCACTTTTTGTCCATTGACAGAAAGACTGTAAATTCCGTGTGCTGTCATAAACACTTTTGCATATTCTGGTTTCTCTTTCAACTCAAATGTTCTGCGAAAACGCACCGGTGGATCATAAGGTTCCATTGGTAATGTCTCCCAAATATCACTGTCCAGATAATATTTGGGCTGTTCTCCGCGCATCATCGCCATCAAGCAGTCATTCCATATTGTCTGCGCTTTCGGAAGTGGATTCTCCGGAAGCTGCGGAAGCGGTTCGGGTTCAATCCAACAGGCTTTCCAGCCGCTCGTTTGAAAATAAGCCGTTTCAAACCGCCGCACTTCGCTCATTACAGTATTTCCATGATTATCCCATATCTGAATATGATAAGTGTACCGTTCCGCAGATTCTAACTCTGCGCCTTCGTACACAATATCATATGTATGATTACTTTCTCTTCGTCCGCTGTCCCAGATCAGTTCCCCTTTTAAACCTCGGACGAAAATCTGATATGCTGTCTGGACAGTATTCGATTCACCTGATTCCAATTGCCATGAAAATCTCGGATACTGCGTTTCAATTGCCAGTGGGATCATTTGATGCTCACAAGTAATGTGTGTGATTTTTAACATGATAACTTCTCCTCTTGATATTGTAGTTATACGAATAATCTTTTAAGAGAAGTATAAAAGATATTAAGCAAGAAATATTATAGATTTGTTGTTTTTATTTTAAAATTGTTCTTTCCCTCTTAGAACAAAGTGGGCAAGTCCGCCTCACCCCCCTATATCAAAAAAAGTTCCAAAGATTAAATGCTGATAAGCAGCTTTCTTTGGAACTCTTTTTTAATTGCAGACTATTACATAACAAATATTTTACTTTCAATCAAGCAGTTTCATTACAATGTTTTAATACATCTGCCATCATTTCTCCTGTAAAATGTCCGCCTGAAAGCATCATCAGCCACCTCAGCGGTGTTGTCTCATACATATTCTGCAAAAACTCCGGTTCATCTGCAAAAACAGGATACCCTTCTTCCTCACATTGCTTCATGTATTGTGCCAATCTGATCCTGCCTTCCTCACATTTGGATATCTCCGCAAGAGTACTGTTTTTATCATAATGTATCCTGCAAACCGCATCTTTCTCTATTGTCACTTTTTCCCGAATCCTTATGTCCGCCGATGAAGATGCAGCTAAGATTTCATATGTTCCGGGCTCTGTCTGCCAGCTTTGTGCAGGAACATCATAATATTGAAATGCTCTTTCTGTAAGTTTCAAAGAGACCATCTTTTTTTCTCCAGGCAAGAGCCATACCTTTTGAAATCCTTTTAACTCTTTTTCCGGTCTGATAATCTTCGATCCCGTTTTCTGAACATAGATTTGAACAATCTCTGCCCCCGTGGTCTCTCCCGTATTTTCGATATCTACACTGACTGCCATACCCTCGTCTTCTTTCATAACCTGTAAATTACTATATTTAAAAGATGTATAACTCAGTCCATGGCCAAACGGAAACAGTGGCTTCACTTTCTTTTTTTCATAGTATCTATATCCCACAAAAATCCCTTCTGTATATCGGCTTTCTTTATTCATAACAGGGAAACTCATATAGGAAGGAGTGTCTTCCAGTCTCTTAGGAAATGTCTCTGCCAATTTACCGGAAGGATTCACTTTTCCATATAGAATATCAGCCACAGCTCCCCCTGCTGCCTCTCCCGCCAGATATCCCTCCAGAATTCCCTCCACTTCATCTACAAACGGCATTTCTACAGGTGCTCCGTTGCAAAGTACTACAATCACGGCAGAATGTATTTCGGTCATATACTGAATCAGTTTAAGTTGGTTATCAGGAAGCTTTAATGATATCTTGTCACAGCCTTCCAATTCCATATTTTCCGGTATACCGGCAACAATTACAACCTTGTCACATTGTACTGATACTTCCGCCGCCTCTTTTAGCAGTTCTTCATCCTCTGTGCAATCCGTCAGACTATATCCCCTCGCGTACATAAGCTCTGGCTGATACTTCCGCAATTCTTCTAATGTATTTTCCAGATGTCTCGGATTTACCTTAGAACTCCCGCTTCCCTGATATCGGATTTTCATAGCCAGATCTCCCAGAACTGCTGTTTTCTCATCTGTAGATAACGGAAGTACAGCTCTTTCATTTTTCAGAAGCACCATACACTCTCCCGCAATTTTTCTTGCAAAATCGTGATGTTCTGTGATACCTTTACTTACAAGGTCCTGCCTGGACTTTCTGCTTTCCAGCAGATGATTACTCAGCCTGAGTACCCTTCCGACTGCTTCATCCAATTCTTCCATACAGATTGTCCCGTTTTTTACAGCCTCTAACAATTTCAGATCATTTTCTGTTCCACAACCCGGCATTTCCAAATCCAGACCTGCTTTTAAAGATTCTTCTTTGATATTCACCGCTCCCCAGTCTGAAACGACAGTTCCTTCATATCCCCACTCTTCCTTCAAGATATTCTTCAGAAGCCATTTATTTTCAGATGTATAGGTGCCGTTCAGCTTATTATACGAACACATAACAGTCCACGGTTTCGCTTCCTTTATAATCTGCTCAAAGCATGCCAGATATAACTCCCGCAAGGTCCGCTCGTCTACAATTGAATCTGCTACCAGACGTTCTGTTTCTTGGTTATTTGCAGCAAAATGCTTAACCGAAACTCCGATGCCGTTTTTTTGTACACCATTCACATACCCAATTGCCAACTGCGAAGTCAGATAAGGATCCTCTGAAAAATATTCAAAATTTCTTCCTCCTAACGGACTCCGTTTGAGGTTTACTCCCGGCCCAAGCAATATATCAATCCCTGCCTCATGGCACTCCTCTGCAAGGACCTTGCCTAATTGTTCCATCAAATCCCCGTCCCATGAACATGCCAACGCACACGCTGCCGGAAAAGAGGTTGCCGGTTCACTTTCATTCATTCCAAGATGGTCGGATGACTTCGTCTGTTTCCGCAGCCCGTTGGGACCATCCGTCATCATAAAAGACGGAAGTCCTATCTTGCAGTTTTCTTTGGTAGTCCAAAAATCTGCTCCGGAAAGCAATGCCACTTTTTCCTCAACTGTTAGTAATTCCAATGCTTCTGCAATACTGATCATAATTCTGTGCTTCCTTTCAATTCCCTTCCCTTTGCCTCACGTATCCTTAACTCCTCCATGATCTTCGGATACTCTTTATCCAGTTTATAAAATGCAAGACATAAAATCTGTAAAACCGCCGCTGCTATCGGCACAAAAAGATACATTCCCGATATTGCGGAAATTGCACTGTCCGGCTGAACCGCCTGCATTCCGTCAAATAAGTTTGCACTTAAGATAGCTCCTACGATCGCACTTCCAATACCAGCTCCTGCTTTAGCTCCGAAAGTAGATGCACTATACAACAATCCTTCTGTTCTGACACCTGTCTTCCACTCACCATATTCCACCGTATCCGCCATCATTGCATATAACACTGCCCAGAATGGAACTGTTCCAATTCCTTTCACTGTCGTTGAGATCACAATCATAGTCAGACTATCCGGCTGGATCAGCATCATAAAACATCCAATTAATGTGATAACACATCCGGCAACAGCCAGAACCTTTTTTCCAAATTTTTTGATCAACGGCGCCATAAGCGGTATTCCGATTACACATGGAAGATTCAGGGCGATGTTAATCGGTCCCATCAAAGTCTCGTCTCCAAGAATATACTGCGCATAATATACCGTTGTAGTTCCGCTGAATGTCGTATTTACTGCATATAAAAGCCATACACCGATCAACATCAGCCAGTACTTATTTTTCATAACTGCCTTCAGCGCTGTCTTAACCGGAACTTTTTCCTGCTGTCCCAATTCTTCCGTCACTCGTTCTCTTGTACATTTAAAACAAATCAGAAACATTGCGACTGCCAGAGAAGCATAAACTGTCATTGTTTTAATCCACGCTGCCTGATCTCCGCCCAGTCCGTTAATGATCGGCAGCGTAACAGAAGTAATTACCATTGTTGCCAGCATTGCCATTGTCATACGCCAGATATTGATTACAGACCGCTGATACTGGTCGCGTGTCATCAATGTGTTCAGTGCTCCATAAGGAACATTAATGGCCGTATAACATACTGTCATAACTAAATTGTAGGTAATGAATGCATATATAATCTTCACTAACATACTTGCGTTTCTCGGAACACAAACCAAAAGCACACAACAGATTCCAAATGGAACTGCCATCCACAACAGCCATGGACGCGCCTTCCCATATTTACTTCTTGTCCTGTCTATTAAAAATCCAATCAGCACGTCTGTAATGCCGTCAAATATCTGGGAAAACAATAAAATTGCTCCTGCAGCCGCCGCTGATATACCAACTGTATTTGTGTAAAAATATGTAATCAGCGAACATGCCAGCGCAAATATTAAATTACTCGCAAAATCACCCAGACTATATGCAAACTTTTCACCAATTCCTACTTTTTCTGCTGCTTCCTTCATGTCTCTTTCCTCCTCTACGAATTATGATAAATATTTCTGTTGAACGGAAGCATCTGAAACATTCCTTCCAATTCCCGATCCCATTCCTTCCACATACTCCAATTATTCTTTTGATTTACTTCTTTTTGCTCCCCCCTGATTTGCATTACTTTTCCAAATATCTCCGGAAATTCTTCCTTCCAGCGCAGCACCCCGCAGCCGCCTTGTTCAACACCTGCTGCAAAACGGTCCTCTTTCCGTGACGAAAGTGGAAAATAAAATTCTGCAACTTCCATACATTCCTTCGTTAAATATGTCCAGTACCTTCCTGTCACGCCATCCTCATATTTTCCGCCTTCAATATACGGCATCACAACTGCCGCCTGATTCTCCATCGCATACCGTTCAACTGAAGTATTTTTTATCCAGTCTGTACTGCTGTGCCCTTTTCCGTGAAGCAAATAAACAGTTTGAAACCCCTTTACAGACAGTAGTTCTTCCCTGCTATAAAAAATATCAGGCTCAGGTATGATGACATCCATACTGACTGTCCTGCTTAAAATTTCTGAATAAAAACTGCACTGTATCCAAGCCATACTAACACTCCCTCTCTTTCTCTATCCACTCCAGAAATCTCTGAATGCTCTCATTCCAGAACGGCCAGTTATGATCTCCTTCCCATTCTTCATAAAAAACCGGAAGTCTGTATTCTTTTGCCGTATTTTTGAATGATTGATTTTGTCCATACAAGAAATCTGCTGTTCCACAGCTCTGATAAATTCTCGGCATCTCTTCTGACCGATTCTCAAAGCTTTTTAAAAGTGCCGCCGGATCTGCATCTGTACCTTTTAATACACCTGTGTCACGCACTCCAAATGCACGCTCCATCATGTCCCCTGTTGCCTCATCATCCATAAAGCCAACTTCTGTATTTGTCATAGAAGTAATATCCACTGCCCCTGAAAATGTTCCGATAGCAGAAAAGATTTTCGGATTTCTCAATCCAATTCTTACTGCTCCGTAACCTCCCATAGACAGCCCTGCCAAATATGTATCCTCTCTTCTGTCAGAAAGTGGAAACAGCGCCCTTGTATACGCTGCCAGCTCCTTTGCAACAAAAGTATAATACGCATATCCATTTGGCATGTTATTATAAAAACTCAAACCTGCCTCCGGCATTACCACCGCAATTCCTTTCTCTTCTGCAAACCGTGCAATACTGGTAAACCGTAACCAATTTGAATAATTGTCAGATGCACCATGTAATAAATACAAGGTTGGAAACTTCTTTTTTTTCTTTCTGATGTCTGCGGCTGCTTCCGGCAAAATAACATTTATATCTGTTGTCATACCAAGGGCATCCGAACCAATTGAGCAATGAATAAGAGCCATCTCTCGTTCCTCCTTTGTTTTTGTTAAACCTATTATATTTTTTTCGTCAATATAAAAATAGATTATTTGCAATCCTGACTTTTGTATTTTTTCGATATTTTTTACCCAAACAAATCATTATTTTCATTAATATAATATAAAGTGTTGTTTTTCACTACTATTTTTCATGATAAAGATAATTTTCTTATATTTTAAAAGACGGATTCTTAAATTGAATCCGCCTTTTCAAGTATAATCAGCTTTACACTGTTTGGTTGTAACAAAAACTCTGACTGTATCTCGTCTGTATCATCCTGTTCCCTGCAATGATATAATGGAAGCGCACATTTTTGCAGATATCCTATTTCATCTGCTGTAAGAATAACAGGTGCTCCCAAGTTCTTCCATAGATCATATGCACTTCCTCCCTTTTCGCTGATTTCATATTCTTTAATTTTTATTCTGCCCCACCCAGACAGTCCCATAATATTCATTCTGTATTGTATAGACTCACCAGGCAGGAACGCCCCGCTTCTATGTGTCCTGTCCACTCCATTCATATGTCTGTACCGATATAGCTTATTAAAATGAACATAATTATATAAAATAATCTGAACTTCCCCTGTTCTTTTCTTCGTAATAAAGTATCCGTCTCCCTTTCCCAGCAGCCTTTCCCCCAGACCAGACAAGAACTTCAAACAATAATAACCGCTTTTTTTAATATTATGGCAGGTAAATAATCCGAATCCACCATGAAACTCTTCCTGTTCAGGCACAACTTCTTCAATATAGTCACTGATCTCCCAATACCCAAATGCCCCTGCACGGTCATAATTCTCCAGAATATTCTTTGCCATATATGCTGCCTTAAAGCTCGTATCATTTGTCAAATCTCTCTGCCACATCGTAGAGTTCCATTCCACAAAAACAATTTCCGGAATAAATCCATTTATTTTCTTATGATACTGTTCCAGATAATCCAGCAGATGTCCCATATAATCTTCATCACTGCTTGTCACACGTGACAGTACCTCCGATTTTTCTATCAGGATAATACTGTCTCCTGTTTCTTTTTCATTCATTTTAGAAGGGTAACAGTCTATGGCAATAAAGTCCGGGAAACACTCATTTTCTGCCGCATACTGGATAAACCTGTCATAGTTTCCATTTTCCTCCAGGACATAATATGACTCCATTGCAGGTCCCCCTACCTGAAGTTTTGGACTGATTTCTTTCAATACCCGCCATGTCCTTCCATAAAGCTCCATGTATTCATCCATTGTATACTGTCCATATTCAGAAAAGCCAACCGGTCCCGACCATGGCAGAAACCGCCACTTCTCAACCTCTTCCATACCATATCTATGAATACAATGAACCGTCAGTTTCCGGACCAGCTCCTCCCATCTTCTCATGTCATTCGGCATACTCAGATACACGGGTCTGGCGAACAAATTTCTGGAAGGCTTGGCAAGCGCAGAAGGCATAAAGCTCAATTCCACATAAGGCTTTAACTTTATAGAAAGGAAAAAATCAAACAACATATCCAGGTATTTAAAATTATACACTGCTTTTCCGTCTTCGCATTCCGAATAAATCATCATATCATCATCAAGCAGACCATGAAAATGGATATATTCAAATCCTATCTCATCCTGAATAATTTTCAATTGATTCTGTATAACTGCAGATAAACCTTCTTTCGCAAATCCGATGTTCACCAGTTTTTTCCATTTATGCTGCAGACGTTTCCCCTTTACCTGCACATTAACGGCTATCTGCTGTGCCCGTACACGTTCTTTGATTCCGTGCTCCCGTTCATCCTGCTTTTCTGCATATTTCAAAAGCTCCTCAAAAACTTCTGTCTTTCCATCCTTGAACACATCTTGCCTGATTTGTTTTCTGTAATTCCGCGGAGATACCTTGTATTGCCCTTGAAATTTTTTTATAAATTGTGTAGAGTCCCCAAACCCACACCGCCCCGCAATCTCTGTAACAGACAGCTTCGTATCTCTCAACATCTTTTCCGCTGCTTTTAACCGTACCTGATTCAAATACTGATTAAAACCGATACCTGTCTTCTGATGAAAATAGCGTGACAGATAATTCACAGAGAGATATTCCTCCTGCGCAATCTGCTTCAATGTAACACTTTCTCCATAATCCCGGTGAATACGTCCAAGTATGCGGCGCAGACGGTGAAGAGGCTCTTCTGTTTTGCTTTCCCTTTCAAGAGTTTCCACCACAAATTCCCGTTTCATACAATATAACAGACGGTATAGATAACTCTGCACTAATAAATTGTTTTCATTTCCATCTTTTACACAAACCAAAAACAGTTCTGCCAACAGCTTTCTCAATTCAGTAAAAGCGTCCTTATGCCTTTCCTCTTGCAAATCTGAACTGCAAAACACTTCTTCTCCCGCATGAAGCTCCAGACATCTCTGTGCGTTTTCCGGAAATATGATTTTTAATACATCACATTCCGCTTCCTTCTCTAACTGATATAACGTATACGGGTTAAGTAACCACAAATTTCCTTGCTGCATCGGCTTCTTTTCGCCTTGACATTCAAATATACATGTTCCTCTGAGAACCAACAGCATTGTCATCCGGTCACTCCAGTGAAACAACTCCTCATTTTCATCATTTAAAATAAACTTTATCTGATTGTCCATCTGTATTTCACCTATATACCCTTTTTCTATCTCCGATCTGTGCTTCATGCAATACATAGTTTCTTTAATACAACAATCGGATGTGTTTACACACACCCGATTGAAAATGACATATCTTTTTGATCTTACAGCTGAGGACCTGCGGAAACAAGTGCCTTACCAGCCTCATTACTTTCATATTTTGCAAAGTTCTTGATAAATCTTCCAGCAAGGTCTTTTGCCTTTTCTTCCCACTCAGCAGCATCTGCATAAGTGTCGCGCGGATCAAGAATACCTGTATCTACTCCAGGAAGCTCTGTAGGAACTTCAATATTGAAATACGGAATCTTCTTAGTAGGAGCATTGTTGATATCACCGTTCAGGATCGCGTCAATGATACCACGTGTATCCTTAATGGAAATACGCTTGCCAGTTCCATTCCATCCTGTATTTACAAGGTAAGCCTTCGCACCGTTTGCCTGCATTCTCTTAACGAGTTCTTCTGCATATTTTGTCGGATGAAGCTCAAGGAACGCCTGTCCGAAACATGCTGAGAATGTCGGTGTAGGCTCTGTAATTCCACGCTCTGTACCAGCCAGTTTAGCTGTAAATCCAGACAGGAAGTAGTACTCTGTCTGTTCCGGCGTCAGGATAGATACCGGCGGAAGTACTCCAAATGCATCTGCTGACAGGAAGATTACATTCTTAGCTGCCGGAGCTGCGGAAACCGGACGTACAATTTTCTCAATGTGGTCGATCGGATAAGATACACGTGTATTCTCTGTTACACTCTTATCGTCAAAGTCAATCTTACCGTTCTCATCCAGAGTTACGTTCTCAAGAAGAGCGTTTCTCTTAATTGCGTTGTAGATATCCGGCTCAGACTCTTTGTCAAGGTTGATTACCTTAGCGTAGCATCCACCCTCAAAGTTGAATACTCCGTTGTCATCCCAGCCGTGCTCATCATCACCGATCAAAAGACGCTTCGGATCTGTAGACAATGTTGTTTTACCTGTTCCAGAAAGACCAAAGAAGATTGCTGTGTTCTCTCCGTTCATATCTGTGTTTGCAGAACAGTGCATGGAAGCAATGCCCTTCAGCGGCAGATAGTAGTTCATCATGGAGAACATACCTTTCTTCATCTCTCCGCCGTACCATGTATTCAGGATAACCTGCTCGCGGCTTGTAATGTTGAACATAGAAGTTGTCTCTGAGTTCAGTCCCAGCTCTTTGTAGTTCTCAACCTTAGCCTTTGAAGCGTTGTAAACAACGAAATCCGGCTCAAAGTTCTCAAGCTCTTCTGCTGTCGGCTGGATAAACATATTTTTAACAAAATGTGCCTGCCAAGCTACTTCCACAATAAAACGGATTGCCATACGGGTATCAGCATTAGTTCCGCAGAATGCGTCTACAACAAACAGTCTCTTGTCAGAAAGCTCTTTGATCGCGATATCTTTACATGTATCCCATGCTTCCTGGGATGCCGGATGGTTATCATTCTTATACTCGTCAGAAGTCCACCATACAGTATCCTTTGAATTCTCGTCCATAACGATGAACTTATCTTTCGGGGAACGTCCGGTATAGATACCTGTCATAACGTTAACCGCACCAAGCTCACTTTCCTGACCCTTTTCAAAACCTTCCAGTTCCGGTTTGGTTTCTTCTTCAAATAACAGCTCAAAAGAAGGATTGTAAACAATCTCTGTGGTTCCTGTGATACCATACTTTGTTAAATCAATTTTTGCCATCTTAGTTTAACCTCTTTCCTTAAAATTTAATGTGGATAACCGACTCTCTTTCGGTTTCCTTCTAACGAAGTGGAATTCTCCAACTTTCTCTAAATACTAATTATACACAAATCATCCCTAAAGTCAACACTTTTACTGAAAGATATATCTCTACTTAATTCATTTATTTCCTTAATAATCATTAAAATTGTATAAAATATAGCCAAAAATGCAAGTTTTTTATATTTATCTTGCATTTTTGACCTTGTTTTTTATATTTTCTTTCAGATTTCAGGGGTTTTTTACTTTTTTTTGCAATTCATTTGTTAAAAATTTCACCATTGAAAAAATATTCCCCAGCTATATAAACACTGTTCTGACAATAGTTTCTCTCCCGGCAGCTCTGTTCCATCCCTCAGAACATCTTTGGAAGCAGTTCACACAGCTTCCAGACCTCTGTGTCTCCTTGCAAAGTTCCGCATACAATTTCAAATGTATCCGGGTCACAGAATTCTCCCATTACCTGGCGGCAGACACCACACGGATAACACAATTCCAGTTCTTCTTTCCCTCCTGCAATAGCGATTGCCGTAAATTCTCTTTTTCCTTCGGATACTGCCTTGAAAAAAGCGGTACGCTCCGCACAATTGGTAGGACCGTAAGCGCGGTTTTCAATATTGCACCCTGTAACTACCGTACCGTCTGCACATAGAATTGCCGCCCCTACTTTAAAACCAGAATAAGGACTGTATGACATTTCTCTTGCCTCGGCTGCCTGTTCTAATAAGATATCATAATCAATCATCTCTTCACCTCCATATTTTATCAAAGCTACTATATCCTTTACACATTTTAAAACTGCCGAACTACGCAGTTTACAAACATATCACTTACGTAATCCGGCAGTCACCTCTATTTCTCCATCATGAGTTCTTACAGCAAGTGCAAAATCCTATGCTGAATTGTTACGAAAAATATCTTTTTTTCAGTTTTGATGTATAGGCAAGATACCATACTAAGACAGCTAGAAATAATACCAGTCCTATCGCGTCTACAATTCCCAAAGGCTGTACAAAACAGTGAACAAAGTCAACAACTCCGTATATGACTGCTGTACACGCAAATACCAGTACCGCCGGAAGAGCTTCTTTTATAAAGCCTTCTTTGTCCTTGCATTTGTACTCATCATAGCTTCTTCCAAGCAGAAGAGCTTCATTAATCGGACCACCCTTTTTCATTTGGAAATAGGCATAAAAACCATATACGCCAAAACCGATTACCATAACACTTATAAATCCAAACATTTCTTCCATAGCTTACATCCCTGCCTTCAGAATTGCTTTTACTGTGCTCTTCATCTGATCCACATCACATTCCAAAGTATGACGAATCTCTGCATTCTGAATCTCCTTGATGGCATTCGGAACTTCCATTGCTGATGTCTTCTCCAACTCGTCAATCAATGCAAAATCATCCATGCCTGCATATTTTTCATCAATTGCTGTCATTACACTTCCTATAAACTTATATGGACTCGCCGTAGACGCAACAAGCATCTTCTTCTCATTTCCGGTTGTATTTTGGTATACTTTGCTGACATGTGCTGCTACTGCCGTATGTGTATCCATGACATAACCGGTAGACGCATAAGTATCATGAATCGCTGCCTTTGTCTCTTCTTCCGTCGCATATCCGCCTTCAAAGTCCGCCAGCTTCGCTTTCATGTCCTCTGTAATCTCATAGATGCCTGTTGTCTTCAGCGCTTCCATCAGCTCTCTGTCCTTATCCGCATCCTGTCCTGCAATCGTATAAATCAGTCTTTCCAGATTACTGGAAATTAAAATATCCATAGACGGAGAAGAAGTCAGGACAAACTCGCGGTTTCGGTCATATTTACCAGTCTTGAAAAAGTCAAACAATACCTTATTCTCATTGGAAGCACAAATCAGTTTTCCAATCGGTACCCCCATCTGCTTTGCATAATATGCCGCCAGAATATTCCCAAAATTGCCTGTCGGAACAGTCACATTGATTTCTTCACCTACAGCAATCTCTTCATTTTCCAGCAGTTTCGCATAAGCATATACATAATAGACAACCTGCGGTACGAGACGTCCGATATTGATAGAATTGGCAGAAGAAAACTGGTAACCGGCATCCGCAAGCTCTTTTTCCAGTTCCTTATCCTCAAACAATGCCTTAACGCCGCTCTGTGCGTTATCAAAATTGCCATGTATCGCAACAACTGCTGTGTTATCTCCTTTCTGTGTCACCATCTGAAGTTCCTGTACCTTACTGACTCCGTTCTTCGGATAGAACACAATGATCCTTGTCCCCGGCACATCTGCAAAACCTGCCAGTGCAGCCTTTCCTGTATCTCCTGATGTTGCCGTCAGAATCACGATATCATTTTTCACATTATTCTTCTTTGCCGCAGTTGTCAGAAGATGCGGAAGAATAGACAATGCCATATCCTTAAATGCAATCGTTGCTCCGTGGAACAGTTCCAGGTGATATGTATCCCCTACTTTAACAAGAGGCGCGATAACCTCTGTGTCAAACTTAGAATCATATGCGTTGTTGATACAATGTTTCAACTCTTCCTCCGTAAAGTCCGTCAGAAAATGCTTCATGACTGCATATGCAGTATCCTGATAAGACATAGATTTCAGTTCCGCCATTGTCACATCCAGTTTTGGAATCTCTACGGGAACAAACAGACCGCCGTCCTCCGCCAGACCTTTTAAAATTGCCTGAGAGGCAGTCACCGTATACTCTGCATTTCTTGTGCTCTTGTACAATAAATTCATTTTTCTATCCTCTTCATTCATTCTCTTGCCGAGGTTCCTGTACACAATGGAACTCCCGGTTACCCTTTTAATACCTGCGCTTACTGTTCGTATATTTCACCAGCCCGCCTGCCGCAATCAGCTTCTGCATAAATTCCGGGAACGGCTGACCCTGAAATTCAGTACCCTTGGTACGATTATATATCTTTCCGCTGTCAAAGTCCACCTCTACCTCATCTCCGGCTTCAATTCCTTTTGCAGCCTCTGGACATTCAATGATCGGCAGACCGATATTAATGGCATTTCTATAGAAAATTCTGGCAAAAGTCTCTGCAATAACACAGCTTACCCCAGCAGTCTTTAAACATAATGGCGCATGTTCTCTGGACGAACCACAGCCAAAATTTTTATTTGCCACGATCAAGTCTCCCTGCTGTACTTTATTCACGAACTCTGGATCAATATCTGCCATAGCATGGCTTGCCAGCTCCTGGGCATCAAATGAGTTCAAATATCTTGCTGGAATGATCACATCTGTATCTACATTATCTCCATATTTAAATACATGTCCCAACGCTTTCATGATCTGTCACCTACTTTCTCCGGATTTGCAATATATCCCGCAATCGCACTTGCCGCCGCTACTTCTGGAGACGCAAGATAAATCAGGGAATCCACATGTCCCATTCTGCCGACAAAGTTACGGTTAGTGGTAGAGACACACTTCTCACCTGCTGCCATAACGCCCATATGCCCTCCCATACACGGTCCGCAGCTCGGTGTGTTGACCGCGCATCCTGCATCCACAAAGATATCCAGCAGTCCTTCTGCAATACACTGCTTGTAAATCTTCTGGGTTGCCGGAATCACCATTACACGTACATCCTCATGTACAGTGTGACCTTTTAAGATTGACGCCGCCTTACGCATATCTTCCATACGGCCGTTTGTACAGGAACCAATGACTACCTGATTGATCTGAATTGGCTTCATCGCCTCGATCTCGTCTATCGTCCTGGCATTGCCCGGAAGATGCGGAAACGCAACCGTCGGACGCACCTGTGATAAATCGATCTCTACAACCTCATCATACTCTGCGTCTTCATCCGCTGTATAAATCTTATACTCTTTCTTTGTATGCTCTTTTAGATACTGTTCTGCCTTTTCATCTACCGGAAAGATTCCGTTCTTGGCTCCGGCCTCGATTGCCATATTTGCCATTGTAAAACGGTCGTCCATAGACAGATTCACAATACCGTCTCCGACAAACTCCATAGATTTATAAAGTGCGCCGTCCACGCCAATCCTTCCAATGATGTGAATAATCACGTCCTTACCGCTCACATACGGTCCCGGTTTACCTGTCAGCACAAACTTAATTGCACTCGGCACCTTGAACCACAATTCACCCGTTGCCATACCTGTTGCAATATCTGTCGTTCCCACTCCTGTAGAAAATGCTCCCAAAGCCCCATATGTACATGTATGAGAATCTGCCCCGATAATACACTCTCCCGCGGCTACTACACCGGCTTCCGGAAGAATCGCATGTTCTACACCAGACTTCCCCTGTTCAAAATACCAGGTCAGTCCCTGTTCTCTGGCAAATTCACGGATAGATTTAGAGTTTTCCGCTGATTTGATGTCTTTATTCGGTGTAAAATGGTCCGGCACCAGAACAACCTTATCCTTATCAAATACCGTTTCTGCCATCTCTCTGAAAATCGGCAGAGCCATCGGTCCGGTAATATCATTTGCCATCACCACATCCAGCTTCGCTTCTATCAACTGACCCGCCACTACAGAATCAAGTCCCGCATGAGCCGCCAATATTTTCTGCGTCATTGTCATTCCCATTGTGACACCCTCCTTATGTTTAAAAATCTCTGTTTGACATTTTACCACAATAAAGTAAGAAAGAAAAGGGGCAGATTAGGTTCTCATCACATTTTCAGTAACTACTGAATCCTACGCCCTGCTTTTTCCGCCGGTTCTTCTTTGAAGCAGCAGAAGCGCTGCACCTGCCATTACCAGCATCCCCAATACCATACGCACATAAATCCCCACCGATAAAACACCTCCTGTCATCGGAACAGCAAACGCTGCATGATTTGTAATCTCATAAGTATAATCATATATCAGATATACATCCGCCCCCGGATAGTAAATGCATTTTTCTTTGTCAATTCCCATCTCTACAATATCAGCTTCTGTTACCTGCAGCGGCACTTCTACAAGAAGAGGCTCTTTTAAAAGCATATGCCCTTCTATTGTCTTCGTCTCTGTAATTGTATAACCACCGGGATACAGGTTCTCAAACACAACCCCTCCCTTTTCATCTGTTGTCTTTTCGGCAATCACTGTACCCACATTGTTTTTCAATTCAAAGACAGTCCCGGGCAGCGGTGTTTTCCCATCTGTATCCAGCTTTTTTAGTTTTACATTTCCATATATGAGTTTATTCGTTACTGTATATTCATACTCCTTAGACTGACTGACAGACGCTTTGTAACCAATCACCTCATCCTCTGTAATGCTGTACTTATATGCATTACCGCCCGCATCATATTTTTCCAGATTCACAAAAGAACCCTTCCATTCATTAGATACAGACAGCTTCATTGACTGTATCTCCGTATCATTTCTCAGCAAACGGATTGTCACTTCTTTCGGACGTTTGGCATAGTTTTCATCCTGCCATATTTTAGTTACATCCACCTTCACATATTCATTTTTAAATGAAACAGAACCGCCTTTTGTTGTAATCCGAAGCACATTATCTAAATTAGATAAAACTGCTCCATCCGATGACCTGACAGACGGCAATACATTTCCTCCCGTTTCAGCAGTCGTAAGTTCTGCGTTCTCTGAAACTTTCACAGTTTCTATCTGCGCAGAAATTATGTTGTCATTTTTATCCACTTCATAGACATAATAGATTCCCGGATTTACATTCGGGATCACAGCACTTCCTGAAGTATGACCGGTCTTTACCGTTACATAAATTTCCCCTGTATATCCTTTCACCTTTCCGCTAGTCTGTTTCTTTGTTGAATAGACAAAACGATACGTCACATCCTCTGTAAAAGATGCCCCTGACACAGTTTTGTTCACTGTAATACCCGGCTTTTCCTGTCTGCTGAAAATAATACTGGGTGTGGACATGCTTCTGGTGAGCAGCTGATTCAAATTTTGTGTGGTTACATAGGTCAGCTTCTGCACTGTATTAGATTCAATGGTCTTATCCTTTCCATCTGTAGCTTTCTGATAATCTGCATATTGAACAGGGAATGAGAATTCATGTCCTGATGCAGTATAGCCTCCATCTGTCATTGCCCCGATATACCAGTACACCGTTTTCGTACTCCGTACATAAATAGCCTTTGCCCCGGCTTTCGCAGCATTGTACACATCCGCCGGCACACCTTTAATTGTTCCGCTCCCCTGGGAGGCAAGTACCTTCCACGAGGCATCCAGCCTGCTTTCATCTAAAGTAAATGGTTCACTCAATGTGTCCGTATAAATAGCATCCCGTCCTTCAATATCAATTACATACTGTTGATTGATACGCCTCAGAATAGTAGTTTTTAGTTCTTCAAATTGATCATTGTATCTGACATTAACAGCAGTTCCTGTGGAATCCATATGATTCAGTCTGGATGCCAAGCCTGTCTGATCCCGTTCATTTACGCCTACACCGCAGGCATATACTGTTACCCCATTGATATCCTTTAATTTAGCAATCTCATTTATTCCATTAATATAAGGATTGTTTACATCCTCCGCTTTTCCCTTTGTTCCCTGAGGCATTCCGTCCGTCAAGAAGATAACCAGTGTCTTTTTTATTTTGTCTGCCCCGCTTTGATTATTCAAAAAATCAATTGCATTCTGAACTGCTCTCGACCAGTTTGTTCCGTCATAGGTAAATGGATTATCTATCTGAGACTGTATGGTTCGTCCGTTTTTTGTAAAATTTATCTTCCCCACGCCACTTTTATAAGTCATACGATCTTCATTATCCGTATACAATCCATTCTGTTCATTCAAAGAAGACGCATTGCTCCACGAACCATTGTTCGGTACATCTCCCCAGAACGGTACATAAGCAACCTTATTTTCTGGATTCAATGCCTGAATCTGAGTCACAAGAGTATCCATAAAATCCTGAGATCTGGCAAGACGGTCATTCACCTGACATTCTCCCGGAGCACAGGTATTCAATATCCATCCGCCATTGTAATTAATAATCTGTGATACATCCAGAAAATAAAGCGGATTGTCTTCAGAAACGTAAATTTCCTGCCCTCTCTGCTCTGTATAGCATACCCCCTCTGTCATACGTACAACGCGTCTGCCTCTGGGAAGATATGTATTCACCGCCTGATCACGTGTAATTTTTATATAATGATGCAGATCCGTAGAAAATGTATTATACAAATTATTCCCATGTGTCATTGTCCATGCAGGAAGTCCTGAATTGTCATCATTTTCTATCAACAGGTAATAATGATCATCTACCTGACAAGGCGAATTATATTTCATCTCACCGTTATGCAGCCAGTTTCCATTAAATCCTCCGTAACCTGAATCAGGTTCTTTATATGTCAGCCTCCCAAAATAATTTTCTTCCGCCGCAATATCACTGACTGTCTCCGCCCATCCCATAGTATTCTGTATGGGATAATTTTTCACATCCCATGGACCACCAAACCCTTGTCTGGTTACTTCCAGATTGTATCCGTAATTAGCATCCATAGAACCCGATTTATCCTGAATCAACACCACATTCATATCTTCCATCCCCTGAATCCGTCCGGAATCAGAACTGTATTGAAGTGTGATCTTTCCATTTCCGTTGGATTTGTCCGTCCACTGTGTTCTCTTACGGATATTCGCAGTAATATTTGTCACCGATTCCGACATGGGCATAACCTGAAATTCAGAAGGGCAATATATATAACGGTCAAAATATTCTGCCATCTCCCCAGCCGGCTCCACATGAGATTCAACAAATTCCTGTCCTCCCTCAGGACTTCCATACTCTATACAACCATCCTCTTTGAGAATCTTTCCTTTCTCAATTGCAACAACCTGATTTGCCAATTTCTTTTCATCACAATCTCCTTTCTCCACCTCCCCATCTTCTTCTGCCGGTGTTTCCATTTTTTCCTCTCCACTCTCTATATCTTCCTGTTGTCTGTCTTCTGGTTTTTCTTCCTTTTTATCTATGCTTTGCTCATCATCTGATTTTTTACTTTTGTTGCATTCCTTTTGTGTGTCAGTGTGCTCCTCTTTCTCTATGTTTTCTTCCTTATTATCATCAATTTGCGTTTCTGTCGCAGAAAGTGAATCCGAATCTTCCGCATATACGAAAAAACCGGAATCAGAGCCCCCGCACATCAGCAGAATTACCAATAATACTGCCGAAAAAATTCTTCTTCCTTTCATTTTATTCACCTCACTCTGCTTTAACCTTCTCTTTTTACTTTTGTACTTTTTTGTCTAAAAATCAGTATAATCAGACTCAGTACAAATACTGTCAAACTGATTCCAAGTGCTCGTCTGTATTCCTCCATCCATCGCGATTGCCCAGGTCTATTTATTATGACTTCCGGCGTTTCAATCTGTTTGAGATCCAAACGCCTTGCCCCCCGTACCAGCAAACGGTGTGTATTCATTCCATATGGTGTACAGGTAAGCAGCGTACAATAATCCATCTCTTTTTCAACATACAGACTTGTTAGTTCTGACGGCAATACCGTCTGAATCTGATCCACCTCATACACCATCTTCTCTCCAAGCACATAGAGAAAAAACATATCTCCCTCTTTCATTTCTGTAAGATCAGTAAATAACTTAGCACTGCTTAATCCTGTATGTCCTGTCAGAACCGTATGTGTTCCTGCTCCTCCTACAGGCAGAGCAGTCCCCTTCAAATGACCGGCACCCTTTTCCAAAACTTCCGAATCCGTTCCGTGATAAATTGGAAGCCTGACCGCAATTCCCGGGATTTCCACAACTCCCATCACCCCATCGTCAGTGGTATTCAGCAGCATACTGTATCGGTCAGCATCCGGTTCCTGCATCTTTTTGAGAAATGGATCTTTCATCTGTACATGTCCATTAAAAATTGCTTCATTATATACTTGCGCTGCCTGACGCATTTCCTCTTTTACTGAATCCTCCGCCTTGTGGATACTTCGCTCCACAAAATGAACCACCGAATCTGTCCGGTGTTCAAACACATAATTGGAAAGAAATGGATAACCCATCAGCGCCGCCGCAAGAAGAAATAACAAAAAAACTTTCAGAATCCATATAAAATAGCTGTTTCTGTTCATGCCGCTTTACACTTCTTTCTTGTCCTTCCCGGACTTTCTTGTTAAAAGAATCACACCTGTCAATGCTGAGCCACATCCGGCAAGAGTAAAGAATATTGTCCCGTAACCTCCTGTCTGAGGAAGCTTAAAAGAACGGCTGTTTAAAATGTTCAGATCTGCTCTTGCATTTGTTGATACGATGTCTTCCCGCTGATATTCACTCATATTCGCCGTTCTTTGATCTACCTCTGCTCTTGCACGCTCACCTTCTGATTCAATCAGGCTGCTCACTGTTGCTGAGCTGTCATATAAAGTCGGCTTTGACGGAATTATATCATCCACAGTACACTTAATTTCTACTGTCATTGGTTCTCTCAAAAGAGAATATCCGTCATCTGTAGCAATTTCCGTTAATACATATGTGTCTGCCTCCAGACCGTTAATCTTTAACGTTCCGTCCTTTGACGGCACAAACACGGATGCCTGTTTCTCATCTTCCGCCTTTATACCGTCTGTAATATAATACACACCATCTTCACTGCCGCCCGCCGTCACAAAGTATCCGTCTGTTTTGTTTTGAAGAATGAATTGTACCTGCTTCGGATCTCCCTTGCCGCCTTCCTGCTGTTCAAAGCTTTTCTTGATATTCAGCCCAAAAACATACACCTTTGCCCTGTCTCTAATCGTATCCGTATATTCACTGCTTGTACGGTTCCATGTCAGCTCCACATCGTTGACATTTCCCTTATCACCAAGAATTACCATAGAATCAGAATTTACGGTGCAAGAATAAGATACTGTCATGTACATCCGGGACAATCTGGAATTGATCTCTTTCAATCCCTCCTCTGTCATGCGGATTGTTGCCGTACGAAAAGATTTATGTGTCTTCTCACTTCTGCTGTCTATCGGTTCCGTATCATATTCCACTGTGAAATTAGGTGTCCCTTTCTCCCATGTTACCTTAGCCTGCTCTCTGATATTCGACCGTGCACTCTCCTCACTATCAAAAAAATATATTTCAAAATCATCATTGTATGCCAAACCAGAATCCATCATATCTTCAAATGTATATTGTTCCAGAAAAGTTGCCTCAGACGTAATACTAGGTAAATGGGAAACAAAAATATAATCCAGAATCTCTCCGCATGACGCTGTTGCCGTATCCTCATAAGGAGCGCCTTTCTTCACATCATCATGCTGCTTCACCAGCTTGTCCAAATCTGGATAATCGGTCTGATTTTTAGGATACACATCTACGTCATAAAACCATGCATCCCCTTCCTCATCTGTCATTGGCAGAGACATAAAAAACGGATCCGTAGTTGTATACACATTAGCCGGAACCTTCGTTTCCACAATAAGGTAAAGACCGGGCAGAAGTTCCGCCGCTTTTGTCTCTCCCTTATCATCAGTCAGCGGCATTGCCTGTTTTCCGTCTGTCTCTGCCATAAACCTCTCCAGAGCAGTCTTTCCCGCTGTATTGTCTGACAGCGTTCGCAAAAGCGCCTGATTCAATTCCGTTGATGTGTATTGATTTTCTTCCCGTCCTTCTCCTGACATTAATATATTCTCAAGCTTCTCTGGAATATCATACAGCACTTGAAGTCTTCCCCCTTCACTGTCTGTATTAATATCCCCCACCTTTGCATAAGTAAATTCCACCCCCTGAATCACATTATTTTTCAAATCCTCTTCCGCTGTGGGATCTTCTTTCCCATTACTGGCAAATCCGGCTGTTTCTATTCTTATGCCGTTTTCCTTTGCAGCTGCTGCATCATATCTGTGAATCGTAAAACTCGCTTTTGCATTCACATCAATACAGTCTGACGGAGCTGCAGATACATTTACAGCCGATATTGCAAGCATTGACATACCAAGCACAAGTGCACTCATTTTTTTCATAAAAATTTTTTTCATAGCCATTTCTCCTCTTTTCTGCTTTTATACCATATCCTAATTACCAGCAACAGGGTAAACATCGGCACCAGCATCCGCAAACGTCTTTCCCAGACAAGCAGGAAATAAGATTTCTTCTCTTCTTTTTCATCTATCTCTGAAACAGCCAGATCCGTTAATTCTACTTGTTCCTTCTGAATTGTCCCAGAAATTTCATTTTCCCATTCCCCGCCGCTTTTTACTCTGTCGCATGAAACAATATAGCGCTGTGGACCTTCACTTGCATAAGGATGACAAGTAATCAGCGTTACCCTTTCCCTGTTCTTCTGAATCATAATGGATTCCAATTCATACGGATTCGTTATCATCTTCTTCGTTACTTCGTACGTCAATGTCTCCCATGGATTTGTGATATACACCTTCGACCCTGTCTGCATCTGTTCGATATACTGAAAATATGCACTTCCGTTCCAGCCGCGGTGAGCTGCAATCACACAATTGGTATCTTTCCCTCCAATAGGCATACTTGTTTCAGAAAGTACCGCTGCCCCTTTTGCCAGATTCTCTTCGGATGCCCCCAGAAGCAGCGGAAGACTTACATCCATGTCTGGAATATAAATCGAACCGATTATGAAATCTTCCATCGGCATATCTCCCGTTGTAACCGGAGATTGTTCATAGCTCCACGTGTCCTCTAGCTTCTGGCCCTCACTGATAAGTCTCTGATTATATGCCGTAAGCTTTTCCCATAAGTTCCTCAAAGATTCTCCTTTGTCATCAGAATAGTCTGCATGCGGAAATTGTTGTTTGGATATTGGCAGAGATAGTTCCTCCGTAATATGTCTTACCTCTTGCTGCAGCCTGAAATCCCGCAAATCAGGGTAAAAAAAACACAGCATACTTCCGATAACCAGAATGCTTCCAATTAAAATACGTATTATTTTTTTCATGTCTCATTTTTTCCTGTATCACCTGTACCGGAAAACACCTCTTTATCTCTCTTTATTTATCAGCCTTCTTATAACCTCTCCTTCTTCATCTTCACTTTTCGTTTATTTTTATGTTGTACAACATTACTCGTTCTGGATACCGGGAAGAAACTCCCATGAATAAAAGATGTGTCCTAAGACGAGTACCTAGATGATACCTTTCAGATAGTCTTTTGTCAATGTACGATTTAGACAAAAAGATTTTTTATTGTTTTCAAAAAAAGCCGATTTTCCGCTCCATGTCATCTACATGCAGCGGAAAATCAGCCCTTTTATTTTTGTGAAAATTGTCCTATCGGAATTTTTTTCTATAATTTCTGTATATATTGTATAGTTCCAATGCCATACCTATTTCTTAGCAATATATCCCTTTGCAGTCAATGCCTCTGCACAGAGCACAGCCCCGCCCGCGGCGCCTCTGACTGTATTATGAGACAGTCCCACGAATTTGAAATCAAACATGGAATCTTCTCTCAGACGTCCGATTGTAACGCCCATACCGTTCTCATAGTCCACATCCATCTTCACCTGCGGACGGTCACACTCTTCACGATACTGGATGAACTGCTTCGGAGCGCTCGGCAGCTCTGCTTCCTGCGGAAATCCTTTGAAGCTCAGCAGTTTCTCGATCAACTGTTCCTTTGTCGGCTTCTTCTCAAAATTCACGAATACAGCCGCTGTATGACCGTTTAATACAGGCACACGGATACACTGGCATGTAATCTTCGGCGCGTCAGCCTTGATAATCGCATCTTCCCCAACTGTACCCAGTACACGGAGTGGTTCCTGCTCACTCTTCTCTTCCTCACCGCCGATATACGGGATGATATTCTCTACCATTTCCGGCCAGTCCTGAAAGGTCTTACCTGCTCCGGAAATTGCCTGATATGTCGTTGCCACAACTTCCTTCGGACCAAATTCTTTCCAGGCAGCAAGACACGGTGTGTAACTCTGTATAGAACAGTTTGGTTTTACTGCAATAAATCCTCGTGTTGTTCCGAGACGCTTCTTCTGTGCATCGATAATCCCAAAATGTTCTACGTTGATCTCCGGCACGACCATCGGTACATCCGGCGTCCAGCGATGTGCACTGTTGTTGGATACGACAGGAGTCTCTGTCTTTGCATAGGCTTCCTCGATTGCCTTAATCTCATCCTTTGTCATATCAACTGCACTGAATACAAAGTCAACTGTAGCTGCAACCTTTTCCACCTCATTCACATTTAACACGGCCAGATTCTTCACTGCCTCCGGCATCGGTGTTGTCATTTTCCAGCGTCCTCCTACTGCTTCTTCATAAGTCTTGCCTGCGGAACGCGGACTTGCCGCTACCGTTACAACCTCAAACCATGGATGATCCTCAAGGAGAGAAATAAATCTCTGTCCGACCATTCCAGTAGCTCCCAATATACCAACTCTTAATTTCTGTTCCATAATCCTTCTCCTCACTTCCTGATCAGATTTACACTTCTTCCAGATATGCTTCCTCCAACGCAATAACCTTCTTCATAGCTTCCTGTCCCGGCGCTCCAATAGTATTGCGCATCTTCACACAGGTTTCCATACTGATTGCCTCGTAGATATCCTCTTCAAATACTGGGGAGATCGCCTGAAATTCTTCCAGACTCATATCGTCCAGCGCAATATTTTTCTCGATACAATATAAGACAAGCTGTCCCACAATTCCGTGAGCATCCCGAAACGGCACGCCGTGGTTGACCAGATAATCCGCTGCATCCGTTGCATTGGTGAATCCATTCTTCGCACTGTCCTCCATCCTCTTCGGATTGAACTTCATAGTACTGATCATTCCTGTAAACAATGCAAGACACCCCTTCGTCGTATCAATCGCGTCAAAGGCAAATTCCTTATCTTCCTGCATATCCTTGTTGTACGCAAGCGGAATCCCCTTCATTGTTGTCAAAAGCGACATCAGCGACCCGTATACACGTCCTGTCTTACCTCGGACAAGTTCTGCAATATCCGGATTCTTCTTCTGCGGCATAATGCTGCTTCCGGTGCTATATGCATCATCCAATTCTACAAACTGATACTCATTGGAATTCCAGATGATGATCTCTTCGGAAAACCTGCTCAAATGCATCATAATCGTAGACATTGCAGACAGCAGTTCAATCAGATAATCCCTGTCTGCTACAGAATCCATACTATTCAGCGTTACCCCGTAAAAGTTCAGAAGCTCTGATGTATATTCTCTGTCCAGCGGATAGGTCGTACCTGCCAGCGCCCCTGATCCCAGCGGACAATAATTCATCCTCTTATAAATGTCACTCATACGCAGCCGGTCTCGCTTAAACATTTCAAAATAAGCTCCTAAGTGGTGCGACAATGTAATCGGCTGCGCTTTCTGTAAATGTGTGAATCCCGGCATATAAGTATCCAGATTCTCTTTCATCAACTTCAGCAGTTCTTCCAGAAGACTCTTTAACAGTTTATCCAGCTCCTGAACCTCATCTCTTACATACAGCTTCATATCCAGAGCGACCTGATCATTTCTGCTCCGTCCGGTGTGCAGCTTCTTGCCTGCATCCCCGATCCGTTCAATCAAAGTTGCCTCCACAAAACTATGTATGTCTTCATATTTATCTGTAATCTCTAATGTACCATCTTCTACATCTCTTTTGATCGATTCCAGCCCTTCGATAATCCGGTCCTTTTCATGCGCCTTCAGGACTCCCTGTTTCTCCAGCATAGTCACATGTGCAACACTGCCGCGGATATCCTGCTCATAGAAGCGCTTGTCAAAAGAAATGGATGCGTTGAACTGATATACCAGCTGATCTGTTTCCTTAGTGAAACGTCCGCCCCATAACTGTGCCATCTCATGTTCCTCTTTTCTGTTGATTTGTAAAAATAAATGAATCGTTATTGTTCACAGACTGCCTGTAAATGCATACCCTTTGGGGCATCACTTAGCAGTTCGTTATAGTTTACCATATTAACGTGTGAATGTAAAGTATATTTATTTCTTATTCCCGCATAGAAAACACACATCCACAGTAATCCTGACGGTACAATCCATACTCTCCTGAAAGTTCAATCGAGCGTTTATATCCATTTTTCTTCTTAAAATCTGAAAACAGATAATGCACACCATACTCCTTTTCCAGACGCGCTCCGATTTCATTTAATTTCTGCGCATTTTTCATCGGACTGATACTAAGCGTTGTCGTAAAATAATCAAACCCTTTTCGTACCGCCAGTTCTGCCGTCTCGCGAAGCCTTAGTTCATAACACTTAAAGCACCGCTCGCCGCCTTCCCTGATCTCTTCCAATCCTTTTGCCATCGCATAGAACCGGCTCGTATCATATTTCCCCTCAATAAATGAAATTAGATGCCTGCTATCTGTATCACCAATAAACTTCTGTTGTTCTATGACACGCTTCCTGTATTCACTTTCCGGATAGATATTCGGATTATAATACAACACGGTAATCTCAAAATATTCACTTAAGTATTCTAATACATAACTGCTGCAAGGCGCACAACAGCTATGCAGCAGAAGCTTCGGCACCCGTCCGTCTGCTTTGATCTGTTCCAGCTGCCTTTCCAGTTCTTTCTGATAATTGATCTTCGGCTGATTCATCACGTCCCCCTTTTCGGAAGCAAAGCGGACAAGTCCGCTTCAAACTCCTTGTATCCTCGCGTATCGTTTTTATTTCAAATAATAAAAACAATAAAATCCTATGTTTTTCTACTATAACACATCTGTTTATGCCTGTGTAGAAAAACAAAGGATTTTACTCTCAATACAATTTTACTGTGAAATGCAGCGCAGCCCACTTTCTCACATTCCATCCTTATACGTAACAGTTCAGCCTTCGGCTTCCTGTTACAGGCATCAAGCCATGCAAAACCACTTCGTGGTGGCTTGATGCATCT
>NZ_CALPDG010000019.1 GCF_943193195.1 Mediterraneibacter agrestimuris
TCGTAAACAGGAAAAAACGCCGTTGCTTTCCGGAAGCCGCCACGGATTTTGTTATGGATTTTTTCTTTCCGGAAAAGAATTTATTGTCTTTCCACAGCGCAAAGGCACAGTCTTGGTTATCACAAAAGAAGCCTTTTTTGCCCTCATATACGGTTCCGCCGCAGCGGGGGCAGGTGCCGACAGCCTCACGCCCGTTTCTTTTTGCATCAGGGAACAGGCCGGCAAAGCGTTCCTCCGGGGCGGTATGTTCTTTTACCAACGTCCGGCTCATATCCGCAATCTGCCCCATAAAGGATTCTGCAGCCAGCTCGCCGCGTTCCACCTGCTTTAGCATGGATTCCCATTCTGCGGTGAGCGTAGGCGATTTAATATTATCCGGCAGCACCAGGATCAGGTTCGTGCCTTTCTCCGTAGGGATAAGCTGTTTCTTCTTCCGCTGCACAAAACCGGCAGCTACCAATTTTTCCAGTGTAGCGGCGCGGGTGGCCGGCGTACCTAATCCCTTGCGCTCGGCATCCTCCGGCATATCCCCGGTTCCGGCGGTCTCCATAGCTGCCAGAAGGGAATCCTCCGTATAATGCTTCGGCGGGGAGGTTCTGCCTTCCCGGACGCTGGCAGAGACCGTTTCAAATATCTGCCCCTCCTGCAGCACGGGGAGGGAGGCATCCGTGTTCCCGTCATCCTCCGGTTTGGATTCTTTCAATCCCATGCGGTAGAGGCGTTCCACTTCCTTCCACCCAGCCTGCAATACCGTCTTTCCCTTTGCTGTAAAGGAATTGCCCTGGCAGTCCAGAACCGCCGTCACCACCTCGAACCGGTGCGCTTGGGCCGTGGCAGAAAGCAGCCTTGCGGCGATCAGCGTCAGTACATCCCGTTCCCCGGAGGGAAGCTCCGATAAATCCGTCCGGGCAATCTCCACCGTAGGGATAATGGCATGGTGGTCGGTGACTTTGCTGCCATCCGTTACGCGGTCAATATCCGGTTCCCCGGTGTAGCCCTTTCCAAAAGGCATATGATCCCGCAGCCAGAGAACCAGGGAAGCGGCGGTTGCCTGCATATCCTCGGTCAGATACTGGCTGTCCGTCCGGGGATAGGTCGCCAGCTTTTTCTCATAGAGGGATTGCACATAGTCAAGGGTCTGCTGCGCCGTATAGCCATAGATACGGTTACATTCCCGCTGTAAAGTCGTCAGGTCATACAGGCGGGGCGGCTGTACGGTCTTGACCTGCTTTTCCACGGACAGCACAGAAACGTCCTGCCCGTCACAATCCATACGGATTTTTTCAGCTTCATGTTTCACGGACAGCTTTTCGCCAGAGGCAGTAAAGCCGCCGCAGGTGATCTCCGGCACATAAAAAGGCTTGCTCGTAAATGCCTGAATATCCGCCTCCCGCTGTACCAGAAGGGCCAGCGTGGGCGACATGACGCGCCCCACATTGAGCGTGACGCCATACAGGACAGAGAAAAGCCGGGTGGCGTTAATGCCGATCAGCCAGTCAGCCCCGGCCCGGCAGACCGCCGCGTCATAGAGATTATCGTAGTCGCTGCCAGGGCGCAGGTGTTCAAACCCGTCACGGATCGCCGCGTCCTCCATACTGGAAATCCAGAGGCGTTCCATCGGTTTCTTACATCCGGCGTGTTCATAGACCAGACGAAAGATCAGTTCGCCCTCACGCCCGGCGTCTGTTGGATAGTTGGAATAGGTGACTTAGAAAATATCCATTATTCAAGGGTTTCCAGTGCCCCTATGAACTTGTAATGGATAGTAAGTCGTTGAATTTTCTGCCCGTCAACTTCTACGGGTTCAGAAACAAGAATTTTTTCTATAAGTTGGTTGATTATCTTAAAATTGAGTTCCGTTATTCCTGCATAACCGCTTATCTGCTCTGCAAAATGCTCAATGGAAGATAACTGTTCTTTGTCCGCTATGGCACTTTTTTCAAGTTCCTTTATCTTGGCTGTCAGTTCTTCCTGCTCGCTGTCAAATCGTGCCGACAGCATTTGGAAACGCTTTTCTGTTATCAGTTCCCTTGTCAAGTCCTCATACAGTTTGGCATACAGGTTTTCTATTTCCGACACTCGCTGTTTACATTGCCTTAGTTCCTTTTTCTGCTGTTCCTTATCCGCTGACAGTTGGAGATTAAGACGCTCGGCAATCTCCGTTACCATAGCTTTCCTGTCCGCCAGTGCCTGTCCTGCGTGTTTCTGAATGTCTGCAAGCACAACTTCGTGAACCGTCCTCGCCTCAATGGTGTGTGATGAACAACCCTCTTTCCCAAACTTGCGGTACTTGGTACAGCAGTAGAAAGTCTTGTCCAGTACGTTGTTACGCTTTCTTTTCTGCTCGACTTTGGCAAGCATGGCACTCCCACAATCGGCGCATTTGATAACCCCTCGGAAAATGTTGTCATATCCGCTTGAACTTTCCCCGATAACGGGCGGTCTGCTCTCCAAAATCTTCTGTACGGTGTTCCAACGGCTCTGCTCGATAATCGGTTCATGTGTGCCATAGATAACTTCACGCTCCGCATACGGGATATACTGTCTTTTCTTGGAACGCATGGTCTTGGTCGGTCTTTCCGCTACGGTAAGGTTTCCTGCATAAACGGGGTCATGCAATATCTTGCTGACATAGGCGGTGTCCCAGTCATACATCTTTTCCTCATCAGTGTACCGCTCAAACATTTCTTTTTTGTAGAAACTCGGCTTTATGACCTTTGCCTTGCGCAAGCGGTTACAGATAGTGTGAAGCCCCACGCCCTCCTCGGCGATTGAGAAAATCAGTTCCACAATGGGGGCGGTCACTTCATCAATGACAAGGTGGTTATGGTCTTTCTCGTCTTTTTGATAACCGAATGGGGCGGTAGTAGCCATATACTTGCCCTGCATTTTCCTTGCGTGGAGTGCGCTCTTGATTTTCCTTGACGTGTCCTTTGCGTACATTTCATTGATGATGTTGCGGAACGGTGTAATGTCCATTTGTGCGTTGTCTATGGAGTCCACGCCGTCATTGATTGCAATATACCGCACGTTATGGTTGGGGAAAAACACCTCGATATAAGTACCTGTTTCAAGGTAATTCCTCCCCAAACGTGACAGGTCTTTTGTGATGAGCGTTGACACTTCCCCGTCCTGTATGTCCTCGATAAGCTGTCGGAATGCGGGGCGGTCGTAGTTTGTACCGCTGTAACCGTCATCAACATAGAACTGGCAGTTCAGAAAACCGTTGCGCTTTGCATAATCTTTCAGCATGGTTTTCTGTGTGCTGATGCTCATGCTCTCGTTGTTCGTGCCGTCGTCTTTGGAAAGCCTGCAATATAAAGCAGTGATTTTGTCGTTATTCAGTTTTGCCCTTTTCATTTTGTCCTCCTTGATGAAAAGGGACTTCCTCTCAACTCCTATTATACTATATTCCCTTTTCCGTTTCCAGTGCTAATTTACGCTGTTTTCCGCTATCTCCTTAACCCTTTTTGTTATCTGTTCCTCGGCTATCCGCTTGAATACCGTTTCCATTTTTTCAGTACCTACATAGTGCCTTTCCACGATAATTTTTGTGGGTGGGTGCTGTCGGGTGGCTCTATGCTGTGTATTGCTGTCTTTGCTCATAAATCTGCTCCTTTACAATAAAATAGAGCGCATAGATTTGTTTTCTATACGCTCTGACGCTGTGTTACTTATTCAGTTGTGATTGTGATAATGGTTGTTTAGAGAATATGAAATTTATCTCTCTGACATATATTTCTGTATTTCATCAGATGTTAGTTTTCTTACTTGCGTGTTTGCATATTCTTTGTATTTTTCAACAATGAAAATAGGTTTCATTTTATCACAAGTTTTTCCTTTGTTCTTTTTTAGATATAATAGCAAGTCCTCACTGTCCGCAAAGATTTTGTATGAAAGTCTGCCGTTTTCACTTTTTATCTCATAAATACCGCATGGTTTCTTCATACTGTAATCAGCAGTGCGCAAATATAATTTTGCAATCTCTAACGACTTAAAAGGGAAATTCCACCGTTGCAACCCACGCTTGGGGTCATGTTCAATACAAATGCACCGCCCACAAGTCCCACAAATGTATTGTGTATGATTTGCTAAGCAATCCAATGGATTTAATAGTGGTGTTATTCTATTTTCACTAATATAACATTCCATGCACATTTCAATTTCACTCCCTTTGCAACTTTTGATTTTTACCTCTAACAGAATACCATAATCACACTCATATTTCCATTAAATTTCTTCCTCCCTCCGTTTCGTTCTGCTCTGTTGCCTGTTATGCTGTCGGTTCTCGTTCTGAAGTTCCCTCTCAAGGTTCTTCCTGTTATAGCTGATTACCTCGGCATACGCTAATTCTGTGGCGGTCTTGGTCTGCTCTTTGCCGATACTGTCATATTCAGACTGCAAAGACTGTATCTCTGCTTTCCACTGTTTCGGCGTTATCTTCTCGCCGTTCTGTAAAAGGCTCTGCATACGCTCCTTTAATTCGGGGTACTTTGATAAGCTGTCCTTATGCTCCTTATCGTATTTCATTTTCGCAAATCCTTTGAGTGACTGGCTCTCCTTATAGGTGGCTTGGATTGGTGCATAGAGGGCATACATTTTTGACAGTTCCTTTAATCGGTTTAGTTTCTGCCCCTTTGACAAATGCACTGTTTCAAGCTGACTGTATTTCTGTTCCCTATCCGCTGTAAAGTTCACAAGGCTTTCAAAGCTGTCTATCTTCCTTGTCGTGATGAATTTCTCCGCATTGTCGGCTGACTGCAAGGCGGTTCTGTCGGCTATTTTTCTTAGATGTTTTCCGCTGACAATGGGCAAGTCTAATCTGCCTTTGCGCCCCCTCACTTTTGCAATCATCTCCATGACTTCATTCTTCACGCTGACCGCTGTATTTTTAATCTTTTCGTACTGTGCGCTGTGTACTTCCTGCTTGGCAAACATGAGCATTTCTTTCGCCTGTTCCAACAGCATATTGTTCCTGATGATTTCCCGATTGATGTTGCCCCTCTCGGTCTGTATGCCCTTGCGTTCTAAAGCGTTGGCAACCGCACCGATATGGATTGTCGGCTCTCTGTCAATCCCCTGTTCCTTAAAAGAGCGGTGTTCCCAATGTAGCGCAATCCCCAACTGCTCATTGGTGGCATTGATTGTGTCGGCTAAATCTTTTCGCCACATCTTGGCGTTTTCTTGGCTGTTCCAGTCTGTGCTGTCGGCGGTGTGGCATTTCCACTGTTTGCGGTTGCGCTTGTCAACTTTCTGCTGTCCTGTCTTTTTGTCAATGATGGGAATACGCTCCCCGTTTTCGTCAAGGTCATACACCTTTTTCTGTTTCGCTCCCCATTCCCCTTTTTCCGTAAGAGGGCGCAGGGTAAGCATTACATGGATATGGAGATTGCGCTGTCCTTTGTCGTTCTCGCTGTCATGGATTGCCCAGTCAGCACACATTCCTTTGTCAACAAAATTCCTCTGCACATAATCCCTCACGACTTCCTCCGCAAGTTCATAACTCCATTCGTTGGGGAGTGACGCTTTCAACATTCTCGCAAGCTGTGATTTCTGTCCTTTCTCTGCCAGTTCAACAGCGTTCCATAAGGTGGCTCGGTCTGCATATTCTTTGGGCGCATTGGGCGGGAGAGTGATTTCACTGTGGACTAAATCTTCATGGTATTTCGGGCGGTAGGTCTGCCCGTCAAACTCGCTGACAAGAATGCTCCTGCTGATGTATGATGCTTTCTCGACTGCCGACTGCCCCTTGCTCCGCCTGACAATGGAAAAACGTGTGCTTGCCTGTTTCGTAACATTAGCCATGCGCAACACCTACATTCTGCCGACAGGGTATAGGGGCGCACTCATAGACTTTGTGGGCAGATAAAGGCTGTTCTTTAGCCTTTATCTGAACGCAAAGTTCACTAAAGGGTAGCAAGCGCAGCTTGCGAAGGGGAATTGTCGTTTCCCCTTTTGGCTGCCGCAAGGCAGACAACACCCTCCGCAGGAGTCCATGCAAGTGAAACTTGCCCCTCGGAGAGCGCACATACCACTTCTGGTGGTATATCTGTGCGCACCCCGTAAACGGGGTGAATATGTTACCTCGGCTTTCCAGTGTCCTTGCCTTTGTCATTCCGTACCGCCCTCGCTTTCATTTTCGGCATTGGGGAGAGTGGATTGTGGGGGAGTGGTTTCTCGGCTTTCCGCTTTGATTTTAGAGATAATCTGCTGACACTCCCTTGTCTGCAATGCAACCGACAAGATACGGTTTAACTCGCCCTCGTCATAGCGGTAGCAGTCGGGGAAATACTTCACAATGATACCGCCCATGATGTACTTGTGGTGGTTCTCGGCTTTGCGTTTTTTCTCGTTCTGCTTTTTCTTCTCATTGGCTACACGCTGTTTCGCCTGTTCCAATGCCTGCAATGCTTTTTCTAAATTTCTGCTTGCGTCATTTTTGCTCTCAATCATCTTGATACCTCATTCTTTCTGTACTGTGTTGATTAGTTTTGGAAATAAAAAAGGTAGCTGATTGTCTGTTAAGATAATCGCTACCTAAAGGTAAACAATATTTAGTTTTCATATCATTTTTCTGTCTTGATTTTTCCCGACAAACTGGAATTTATTGAAATGTAATTCTCAAAAGACAAAAATCAAATCCTTGCCGTATGCTTTGCACAATTTCTACATAGACAGGTTTTTCAAAAACAATCTCAAATAATTTTTTGTTATATCCAGCAGTGCAGTGACACCATGTTAATGAATTTGAATTTTTTGCTTTTTCTAACATAGGACATTCACAAGTAAACATTTTTGTATACAGTTGATTATCTTTAATAAACCAACCGGCACCATTTTCGTTCAGAGCATTGACAAATCTATGCAAATCCTTATCCAAAGAGAGATAGAGTTGTTTCAAGTTATTTGCTGTATCTTCTAACCTACCATTTTCATTACAATAGCACTCTTGGCGAATGTTTTTTACCGTTTTTTTATCAAATCTATTTTCAAGAATAGCAGATAGCTTTTCTACCCACTCGGCTCGAATGTCTGGTGTTGAATTTATAGATAATGGAATTTCCTTTATTATGCTTTCTGCAACTTCCCTTGATACATTCTTTTCCAAACTATGTTTCAACCTCATTAACTCATCTATTTCTAATGTCGGAGAAACTTGCTCTGGCATAGAAAAATTTTTCATATTCTTTCTCCTTAAATTTCGATTTGTTAAATTGTTCAATGTCATTATCTTACCACAAACGCATACACAATTCCATTAAATTTTCTTTAATTTCCCTTTGCCTTGTTATTTGCAATCATCATCTGCCTTGCCCGTTCCCTCTGCTCTGTACTGAACGCCCTCGGCTTGCGGTAGCAGACGTATGACTTTGGAAAAGAATAGGTCTTAGATACCTCGTCCTGCCCTGTCAGCTTGTATGTGTCGGGGAAGTCGGCAACAAGCGTGTCAAGTTTCCGCATAACCGCTTTATCCCTTGTATAGAGGGTGGCGGTCTTTTCTCCTGCATTATAATTGACAATCGTTTCCTGTTCGTATCGGGAAAGTTTCATAGTGCCATATCCCCCTTTCCTTTGCTGTGGGTTCTGTGCTTTTTTCCCTCGGAAACTGTCGGCTGTTTTGCCTGTTCCTTTGCTCTGGCTAACCTTGTCCTTATGGAGTGGTCACGCTCGGTCAGTTTCCGTCTTTTGGTGGTGGCGGTCAGTTCCGCACACGTTTCTTCTGACAGGGAATTTAATTTCTTTAAGGTGCTACTTACTATCTGCTTTGTGTTATCGTCTTTTATCTGCGGAAGAATAGCAGACAGACTGGCGCACGTTTCCGCTTTTCCCTGTTCTCCAAACTGGTAAATCAGATTGATTTCATCAGCGTTAAAAGGTATCTGTATATTTGCGCCCTCACATAAACGCTCCACGCCCACGCACTTAGGGAGATTTTTTGTCAGTTCGTAATTATCCCTCGCTGTGATTGTTCCATGCCTGTCGGTCTGCCTTACCTCGACTTCACACTGGCTTTTCTGTTCCAACACAAGCCACTGGTATTTATCGTTTTCTTTCGTAAATACAGTCTGATGCGCATTGGAGTGTGTCTTGCTACGGATATATTTGTCGGCGGTACTGTAATAGTCCAAAATCTGTTGTTCCTGCTTTTTATTCATGGTCTTTGCCCTCCTGTGATATGGATTGATATGATTGATTGGTTTCGGTGTTGATATATGATTTTTTCTCGTTACTTGTTGGGAGATTTGATTGCGGAATACTGTTGTTGGGTATTTCTCCGCTTGGGGAATAGGAGTTCATTTCATACGGTAATTACCGCATGAAAAAAGACTATAACCGATACTGTCATAGCCTTTTAAGGATTGAGGAAGTCCCTTTTTTATTTGTATTTGTTTGTCGCCCCTCCGCACTATCCAACATCGGTAGCGCATACCACCGATTCCACCCGTTTGTCTTTCATCAGCCGGCACAGAAGGTCAAGCTGCTTTTTCTTGTCCTTCGGCACCTCGTATTTCCATTCTTCGGGCAGGATCGGCAGATCACCATAACGCCATTTGGCATATTGTTCCCCATAAGCCTCCGGCTGCGCCAGTTCCAGAAGGTGCCCCACGCACCAGCTCACCAGGTAGCCGCCGCCCTCCAGGTAGCCGTCTTTTTTTTCATTTGCGCCCAGGACCGCCGCCAGCGACATGGCGACAGAGGGCTTTTCCGCAATCACTAATTTCAATGTTCAGACCTCCTTTGCATATCTTCAAATTCTTTGTCCGCCTGCTTTCCTGTCTGTAAAAGACACATCAGCACAACGCCGGCAGACATCCCTCCGGTGAATGTAAGAAAGTGTGTAATCATGTTCCACATAAAAAATCCTCCTAAAAAAATAGGTAAAGAAAAACGCCCACCGGAAAGTGAGCGTATCATCAAGTATCAGTTATCCATTCTTTCATTTTCTTTTCGCTGCGGGTTGCCCTGGCAGAACAATCTCCCCGACAGGGATTTCCCGTAACTCTTTTTTCATTTGGTGCGCAAACCGGATAGTCCTAACTGTGCCGCCTTTCTCCCTCCTATCATACACAGCAATCACCCGGTCAGATTGTTCGACCATGTAGCTGTTAATGAATCACTTTATAATGCAATCTAATATATGAGTCCTCCAAAACCGTACATTCTTGTAATTTCAACACGCCTAATTGTGATAGTTCACTTTTTGATAGTAATGATTTTCCATCAATCAAGGTGGATGTATCCTTACCTCCAATTAAAACAGGGGCAACAACAATATCAATATAATCGAATAATTTTTCCCGAAGAAATAACCCGTTTAACGTACCACCGCTTTGTATAGTGATCCTTTGACAGCCATATTTTGACTTAAGTTCTGCAAGAGCATCTGTCAAAGATAGCTCACTTTGATAAATAATATGAAGATTGACTTCCTTTATCTGAAATGCTGGATGATCTATATTGGAAGTAATCAACACAAATTCTTTTGATAAGGCACATAAATAGCGAATACCATGTTCAGTCAAATGACTGTTGTCAATTATCACAAAGGAAACAGGCGACTTGTTCGGCAGTCCTTTCATGTTGATACCAATCTTTTCCTGTACTCTGCCAGAGTTGAGCGACCATAAATCTGTTGTCTGCTCTATCTCATAATATTGGTGTAGTCCTTCTTGAACGCCCATAATTTTAGGGAAATCTTTGTCCACATCTAAATCATCTGTTGCTCCTGTGCTGATTTTCCCGTCAACAGACATCAGCATAAATAATGTCGTAATAGGTCTGTCCATTTTATCCCTCCAAATCCCGATTTTTCTTTCGCATTTTGAAATTATAGCATGAATACAGAGATTTATCCAACAACCTCGATGCTAAAGTAAATGTATCTCCCCGACAGGGATTTCCCGCAGTACCTTTTTCATCTGGTGCGCAAACCGGATTGTCCTAACCGTGCCCCCTTTTTCCCTCCCGTCATACACAGCGATCACCCGGTCCGAGTGTTCGACCATGTAGCGGTTCCGGTGGGAATAGACGCTGGGGTGGTATTCCTCCTGCATGACAACAACATCCGCGCAAGCCTCCAGCATTTCATAAGTCCGGCCCTTTGCCATCAGGCTGTCCAGACGCTTTTGATAGGGAATGACAGCAATCAGCTCCAGCGCCGGATTTGTCTTTTTCTTCTCCAGCACAATCTTGGCAAAATACTGGTCCACGCCATCCGCGAAACCGCTCATAAAGCGGGTAAACCCGTCTGCAACGGCAGAATCAATTTCACGCTGCAGGGCTGCCTTTACATGGTTAATCTCTTTCTGGGGTAAATCCCTGTGCCCGGTGACACAGCAGGTCTTTCCTTCCATTTCTATTCCTCCATCCGATAGGTATTATTCTTCACTTTTCATATTGTAATAGATTTAATTTAGCAAGTCAACAAAAACACCCTTTTTCCCTTTGCGAATAATGCAAGGGTATGAGGTACAATCTATTACAGAATGGGAGGTGAAGGTGATGTATGAAGATTTTGTCCCGGAACGGCTGGCAAAGCTGCGGACACAGAAAGGCGTATCTGCGCGCGATATGTCTCTATCGTTAGGACAGGCAAACAACTACATCAACAACATTGAAAACAAAAAATCACTTCCCGCTATGCAGTCCTTCTTCTATATCTGCGAATATTTAGGCGTAACACCGCAGGAATTCTTTGATGAGGGTAACACCTGCCCCGAAGCCTTGCGGGAATTTATCGCAGAGGCGAAACAACTCGACTCCAAATCCATGCAGTATATCCTCGGCATTATGAAAGAACTCAATAGCAGAAAGTAAGCGGTCACGGTGCTGGCCGCTTTATTTGTAAATTTTTTTCGTACCCCCTTGCATAAATCCCTCAAAGTGGATATACTATAAGTAAGAAAGTGAGAATTTCCTACTTTCAAACTCAAAGCAAGGGAGATGATCGTATGCTGGCCGAATTGCGTCAAAAAGCCCAGGTCACAATTCCAAAGGAAATCATCGTTAAACTCGGTCTGTCCGAAGGTGATAAACTGGACATCTTCGAGAAGGACGGTTCCATCTGCATCATGCCGGTGGTCGTCTACCCCAAAAAATATTTAAGCGAGCTTAAAGAAGAAATCGGGGATGTAAAAGCAAAAATCGCATCCGGGGAGCAGCCTGTCTTTGACAGCGTGGACGCCCTGTTTGACAAATTGGAGGCGGAATGATGGCGTATGAGTTTACCTTTACGCCCCGTTTCCAAAAGCATTTTAAGGGCCTGACTGCACAGGAGAAGAAGCAGCTTAAAAACAAACTGGAACTTCTGGCCGAAAATCCTTCCCACCCGTCGCTGCGCACCAAACGCATCCAGGGAACCACGGACCTTTTTGAGTGCAGCGTCAACATGGACATCCGCATTATCTGGTATTACGAAAGCGACAAAATGATTATCCTGGTGGACGTAGGGCATCACGACATATTAAAGCAGTTTTAAGCAGCAGAGCGGTACGCCGTCATAGCGTACCGCTTTTGCTATGTTTCTTTTATTATTGTACCCTGTAATGCCCCGGATATGTCCTTTTCCACTACCGGCGATAATCCAAGAATTACTCCCCAAATACTCTTTTTTTATTTTCCTGTACTTCCAAATCCTCCTGTGCCGCGCTGCCCGCCAAGTTCGGTAACAAATTCCGCAATCACAACCGGGGTGATCACAAGCTGGCCCACGCGGGAACCTTTGGAAAGTTCCTGCGGTTTGTTACTTACATTACTGATGATCGCATGAATCTCCCCACGGTAGCCGGAATCCACAGGAGGCAGCTCACAGACCAGCCCTTTTACCGCCATGCTGGTGCGTGGAAACACATAGCCTGCATATCCGTCCGGCATTTCAATCCCAAACCCAAGAGGAACCTTTGCAATCTCGCCCGGCTGCAAAGTACAGTCATAGGGCATATAAACATCCGCGCCGGCATCGTTCCCATGCGGACGGAATGGACGGCGGCCCTCCGGCACGCCAAAGTCAATCAGTTTGATCTTCATGCGCCGCCTCCTTCAAAAAGTGCCGGATAGTCCGCTTTCAGAAGATCCTCCGGCGTCATATCCGCGCCTATTTTTCTGCCGCAGGTCATTTTCCCCTCCAGGCATTTGTCCCGCTGGCAGAACGGCCCTGTAAGGCCGGGGGCAAATAGCACCGGGCTTAAAGTATAAAGCTCCTGCCAGATTTTCAGGAGCACGATCCGGGTCTCGTCCGTATTGCGCCGGCATACCCGCTGGCCGATGATGTGTTTCCACTGATAGGGCGTGGCGCTGATAACCAGCACATTCCGAAACCCCTGGGGTGTGGCATAGCCCGCCGCGTCATGGCCGATCCCCTCGGCACACAGCTTTTCGTAACAGTCCATGCCTTCGTGACAGCTTTTTAAGTACAGTTCCCGGACCGCAGCCGGGGCGGTCAGAATCTCATAAGGTACCGCAAAATCTGCCTGCCCCGTATAATTGCTGTACTGTAAGGACGCACTCATAAATTTTACCTCGTTCTGGTGTCTGGTGATCTGTGCCAGAAAACGCCGGCTTGCTCCCACAACAGCAACGGTAATGACCGCAAATTTCTGGACCGTTGGGTGCGGAAGGCCGCTGATTGCCGCCACGGTATTCTCGCTGAACGATTTTTCATAAAGAGCCATCAGGTCGTCCATTGTGGCGATCCGGTGGCCCCTTTGGGTGAGCCGGGCGGCAAAGACCATGTTCTTCTCGGCCTCCGCAACCGCCTGGCAGTTCAAAATCTTCACTTCAATTTGGTTGATTGGTATGTCCCTCCTTTACAATAGCTTTCAGTAAGAACAGATAGTTGAGGCTGTCTGTAATCTTTTCATTCCATGTGCTTATATCGTAATCCGTATCACCATCAAAGCACATATCATACAGGGAGACGATATGCTTCGCCAGCATCCCGGCAAGGGCACGCTCCGGCGTGGTGTGCTGCAAAGCTGCCGCCGCCTTAAAAGCCCCCAACCGGTCCGTATCGTCCCCGGTATATTCTTTGGTTTTCCGTTGCAGGATTTCCCTGCATAAAGCCACCTGCTCGTCAAAGGCAGCATTGACTTCCTTTTGTGTGATATGGCATCCCTCCTTTGAAAAATGGATCGTCCCGAATTTTATCTATTATTCGGGACAAATTTACATAAAGTTCCCGGCATTATGCGCTGGGAAGATAAATCCAGTCATGCATCAGGCAAACGCTGGGTTCATCCTCCCTGGGAACCATGTGGTAGGTACATTCCCCATACACGGTCCGTTTGTCCTCAATCTCCATGCCATACGCCTTATAGAAGCGGTATTCCAGGTTGGAAATGATACACCGCAGGGTTTGAAGCGCCTCCCGCTGTGAGGTCACGATCAAATCCCGGTCAATGCTGCGCTTTAAGAACAGCAGGGATTTATAAAGCTGTACCTCTGTCCGGTAAGGGCGGCAGTCCATATGTTCCAGCCAGTCGCTAAAGGCTACCGGTCCGCTTTGGATCACATCACGCTCCGGGTGGTAATACTCGTAGCAGTCCAGGTTTGCCGTGTTCAGAAGGTAGAGCATTTCCCGGACCTCATTTTCCGGCATATCATAGAACCGCAAAAGGGAGCGGTACAGATGGACATAGCCGGGTATCGAAACAATGGCATTCACCATAGAAAAATCCTCCTTGTAAATAGCGGGTGCGGGAGTTTTTGCCCCCGCACCGGTTTCTTAAAAATATTCGGTTATTCCACTTCCAACAGTTTTCCCATGACGATGAAGCGGCTCGCACCTCCGGGCGTACAGGTGAAAAGGGACAGCACCTTATCACTGGAAGTCACCGTAACATCGGTTTCAATGACAGACCGGCCCGCCATTTCAGAAAGCCATGTGGTGTAGGCGCCGTCATCCTTAAAGCTAAGCCTCCAGGGGGAAGTGTCGCTGCCGGACTCTCCGGGCCTTGCCACAAACGCCGTGAAAATTTCCACGATATAGCCGCCGCCAGGTGTGACAAGGTACATCTGCGGGTGTCCGTCATAATAGCTCTGTTCGTCATACTCATTCAGAGTGGCGAACATGGAGCCGTCCCGCATATTGTGGCCGTAGATAATGGTATTGCGGTCCGAAAAATCCTCCTGATTCTCATAGTCTGCAAACAGGCAGCCCACCTTGTTATAAGTGCCGTCATACAGATGGTGTAGGTAATACTCATTATCTTCCTTCTGCGTCACAGGATAATTGATCGCCGTATCAGGGAGGGTGAGCCAGCCGATAATGTCCGGCCCGGTTTCCCGGAGCGCATCAAAATCCACTGTGGGGAGGACCACAGAGGTGTCCTCCCCGGCAGGTTCCGTTTCCGTGTTATCGTCCTCCGGCGCTTCGGTCTGCTCCGGCAGCTCCACATGGGAAGCAACGTCCTCATAGGCTCCGGCGCTCTCTGAATACTGGTTAGTCCCAGTCTTCCGGCAGCGACAGCATGAGGGAGATGAGCCCCTTTGCCTTTAAGGACAGTTCCGTATTGCGCAGATGGTGGTTGCACATGATCGTGAAGTCCTTCGTTTTTTCTACCCGGAATACAGCCATTTCACAGCCTCCTTTCTCCGGTTATTTCCGTTACAAGGCGCGGTCCCTGCGGTCATAGTGGAGATGGCCGCCTGAGACCTTCGCATGGTTTTTCAGTTTCACTTCGCCCCGTTCCTGGCTGTCCAAGAATTTCTGATAGCCGGCATCCGTAAGGAACAGCCGCATCTTATCGCCCTTATCGCCGACAGGAGCATCACCTGAAAGCACGTCAAAGACGATCATGTGCCTTACCTCCGGGTCAAAGCGTTCCAGCGCCATTATGTCATGACCTTTCAGTTTCTCTGCGCCGGATTTCTGCCTGGCCTCCGCGATCAGCTCCCCGATGGTCCGCCCTTCCTGCGGAAGCCGGTAATTTTTCTGAATATCCCTCACCAGATCCATGCACTCGGAATCTGACAAAGGGCGCAGCTTTTCCATAAGGTCCCTTGCCGCTTTCCTCCGTGCCGGGTCACCAGCATACTGTGAAGCCATAGAAAGCTCATTGATAACGGCATACCGTTCACAGCCTTCTGTCTGGTACAGCATCCGTTTTTCCATTTCGTTCAGTTCCATGTGAATCTCCTTTCTTCTGAAAATGGGTACAAAAAAAGGACATCCACCTAAATAAAAGATGAAATGTCCTTTGGCATATACGCTATTCAATTTTATGTACAAAGCAGTCTGCCGCTGTTACGCCGCTTTCTGCTGATGTCTCTGTGTTACATTACCATCATTGAACGGATGAATACATAAAAAATCATTAATAAATATCAGAATCAACACGAGCGGATCAATCACCCAGGAATCAATCACTTGGTTAAGGCTTTCGCAAATTTCTTCTATTGCTTCCGGGGTTTCATACGGAGCCATCGGCGTAAAGCGAACAATCTGAGTTCCATCCGCTCTGGTTTCCGCAATTACATTCTGTGTATTTTTATATCTTCCACCAATAGCCTTTTCTGAGTATTTATATAAGTCTCTGTGTAATTGCAAAATATAAGAGGAACGAATTGGTATATACTCATAGCTTTCATGAATGGTATTCAGCACATCACGGTATCCCATAATTTCTTCCTCATCCCTGTTTCTAGGAGTAGTTTTTTCCATACACAATTGCTGCACTCTCGTGCTTGTTGTCACAATCCCCTCAATTTTATTGGATGCCTCTGTACTTTGAATCTTGGCAATTTTAATTAATTTATCTAATGCAGCTGGCTTTTGCTTCAAATATAATTCCTGACGTCCCTTATATTCATGTATCTGTGCTACTAAACCAAGAATCTCTGAATCCCAGTGGTAATTCTTTAATGCACTATAATCAAATACTCTCATTCGCCTACCCCCTATCTATTTCGCCTAATTATATGCTCTTTTTAGGCGAAAGTCAATTTATTAGGTGTGTTTTTCTCCTAATTTAGTATTGTTTTAGGCGATTCTATAATATTTTAGGCGTATACTACATATTTATATTTTGATTTAAGCCTTCCCCTTTTCCCCCAATTATATTTAAATAAACAAAATACCTCTCTCATCATAAACCGAAGCACTAACATCATTTCCACATCGGATTGACCTGTCCAGCCACACGATGGTTGCAATAGCACCGTCAATCTTCTCTGTAGATTTTTCTTTATCTACCTTAATATTTCCCACCGGATCATTACGGATATAAATGTTATCTATCATCCAACGTAGAATCGTATTCATAAAGACTCTCTGTCTCTTTCCATCTTCGCAATATTAATCTATCTGTTTCCAAAACCATCTAATTAACCTCATTTCATACTACTAAGTCATAGCTTTCCGCAATCATTCTCTGAATCTCTTGTGTTGGTATCGTTCCATCAAGAATCACTGTATTCCAGTAATTCTTATTTTGATGATACCCAGGCAACACAGAAGCATATGCATTTCTCCAAAAATCACGCCACTCCGGATCAACTTTTATATTGATGCATAGTTGTCCATTTCTTTCATAAGTCCACAGAAAAGCTTTTTTATTTTTACGAAGTCTTACTAAAATCCAATTGGAATCATGAAATGGTGCATCTTGATATGTATTCGGAAATGAAAGACCGTAATCTAATACTTCTTTTCTTGTTTTCATACACTATGACCTCCAGATTCTAAATCTGAATCAATTATACTATCTTTTTCGTTTCCAAACAATTCCAAACACAAAAATAACGCCCAAGGATCCTTCCAATCCCTGAGCGTCTGCTGCTAGTTTCAAACTACTTTAAACCTATTCTGCTTGTTACCTTCCTCATTATTTGTAAGATTGGAATAGTCTTCTTCTGCTATACTATGTATCGAATATCCAAATTCAATCAGCTCTTTATATGGGAAAGGATAAAATTAACACTGTTCTATCGCTGTGAGATATTTTACTCCCCCACATCCCAGTATTAATACAAACTGAGGATATTTCGGCAGGATATTTTCCTCTAAAGCCTTCCTGCCTTGCTCAGGCGGAATCTGAAAGATCAACGGAGGTATGGAACTTTGATTGCAGACTGTTTCTGTTGCTGGTTCCAACAGAACGCATCTGTTTCATATCTCACTCTTCTTTTCTGTAATTACAGCAAGTAATTATTTTCCCGGTTTGCAATCTGTAAACCGATTAATTTATAGGTTGCATATCCTCCCATGACCAACGGCTCTGATTTGCAAATTTCTTCTGCTTCTTCACGGCTTTCTGTTTTTAGGATATACATACCTGCCATCCCTGGATAACCTTTAAAGACACCGCAGATTTCCAGCTTTCCTTCATCATCCAGCCTTCTTATGTTTTCAACGTGTTCCATAACTACTTGTTTTGTCATTTTATTATAGGTCTTGCTTTTCTCAATCATCATCATGTACATCAATTTTTCCATATGAGTTTCAATTCCCTCCTGTTACAATGTAGGGCTGAATTGCGGCAGCCACACCAGAGACAGGCATAGTCTGGAGCCAGATTTTTCCCGGTCCGGTCAAAACGGTATTGAAAAAACCTTCGCCGCCCAGAAATTTATTTTTCAGTCCCTTTACCTGTTGGATATCGAGAGAAACTCCACTCTCGAATCCCAGTACATTGCCGGTATCCACAATCATTTTCTCTCCTGCCTGCAAGGTATATTCCACCAGTTCCCCGTCTACCTCAATGAAAGCAACACCATGTCCAGACAGCCTCTGCATAATAAAGCCCTCTCCGCCAAAGAAACCAGCACCCGCTTTTTTATTGAAGTGGATGGATAACTGTACGCCAATCTCTGAGGCAAGAAATGCAGTTTTTTGCAGAATGTACTCTCTGCCCGGAGCAATCTCCAGAGGCATAATCTTTCCGACAAAACTAGATCCAAATGCAATCATGCCAGGACCATTGGCCGTGTAAATATTCTGGAACATACTTTCACCGGAAATGGCTTTTGAAAACATTTTGCCCAATCCACCGCCAGAGGTCTGCATCTCTATATTGGAACTCATCCAAACCATAGAGCCTTTTTCGGTAATCATTTTCTCCTTGTTCTCCAACTGGCAGACAACAACCGGGAAATTACCGCCTTTCAATTCATACTGCATGAAAAATCAATCCTTTCTGTTTTGAAATTGCAAGGGATTGTCCCTTGCCATTTTAGCACGATTATGTACCATCTAAAAAAAATTATATTCACTTTATTATTAAATTGCAATACAAACCGTAAATTTGAATGAACTATCATTAACAGTTCAGCCTTTCAGCTGCACTGTTAATGAATCCGCCCTATTTTAAGTTCACCTGCGGTGAAAGGGCGGATTCTATTTTCCCATCACGCATTTTTACGGAGTTTGCAGCAAGTGCAAACTCCTATACTGAACTGTTACAACTATCAGCACAACATTATTAAAAATCAAAAAGAGTCATCTGATATTCTTTGCAAGAAGTCACTTTTCGTTCCTTTATCACATCATTTGCTCCAATTTCCCCAAAAAGAAGCGGTGATGCCGGATTATGAATCTGTGTATTTTTTATGACAGTTCTCTGACTGTAATTTGCATAACAATACAAACACCCATTTTTACAAGTATTATAGGTTCCAATATCTATACTGGCAGCACAACCGCATTTTGTTCGTTGATTTGAATCTTTGTCTATAGCTAATTTGCATTTTCCAATCCGTTCAAATCTCCTTCTATCGATACATTGAGCATGAGAAATTCCTAATTTATCAAATTCTAACGCTTCGGCACAAGTATCTATATAAAACCCCCGCTCTTTCGCAATATCTGAAAATCTCTGCATAATTTCAAATTGTTGTGCTCTTGTCTCTTGCTGAATTTTCAGAGGTTGTGTATTTCGTACGGTATTTCGATATAAGTCAAGAAAACTAATGGTACATTTTTCAGTATAATCACCAAGTTTTTCTGCTAATACCTTAAAATATCTGCAGTGATATTCCATGGTATACCTATCATTGAAAAAAATAGGATCGTACCTCCATATTACCTTCTCACGTCCTATCATTTGCGATAGCTTTTGAAATGCAGGTATAATAATATGATTCTTTGATGGAATATGAGGTTCCACATCTTTGTCATATGCATTCAAAGTAAATTGAAAATAGCAATTATACCTATCCAGTTCAGAAAGACGTCCCAGCATTGGTACAGGATTTTTAGTCCAAAAAACAATTCCATCAACAACATCAGGAGATAAATTTATTCTGCTGATTTGATACATATTCATAGGATTTCTTACTAAAACATATTCTTCTTTAAGTCTGTTAAACAGCCATTCAGAATAGTATGTGGGAATATCTGTCCTTCGGCTTGCGCTTATTATCATTCTCCCACCCCTTTTTTATTTTCATCTGCTCACTTGTACAAATTTAGCAGTCATGACGGCAAAAAGAATTTTTTCAAAATAAAAACTGTACGAGCAGCATATAACAGACAGTTCCCCCCGCAATGGACAACAACATCTGTCTCTTCCATAAATGCAGTACAACTACAACTGTAATTGCGACTGCCTCTGGAATCCCATGCATTCCGGTAAAGATACTGACATTTTTCAGACAGTAAATCACCAGCATCCCAAAGATTGCTCCCGGCAGTACCTTCCCCAGGTACTGTACATATTTCGGAGTTGGTTTTCCCGCTGGAAATACAATGAATGGAAAGAAACGTGTAATCATTGTTCCCAATACCACTGCCCCAACCGTTATAATCTGTTGTGCCAATGTCATTGTATCTCACCATCCTTTCTACATTTCACACTGTTTTCTTCAAATGGCAGGCATACATTTTCCGTGATCCTTCCTGCCATGCCGTCAGATTCTGAATCTACTGACTTTCTTCTTATTAAGGATAAAACAATTAAAATACTTATCATCGCCGGAATGATAAAGCTATCTGCCCCAAATACAAACAGACATATCAATGACAAGCCCAGTCCAAGCAGTTCTGAAGTGTGGTTCTTATCCTTCATCCACTGCTCCATAAAAATCACCACAAACATTGCTGTCATCACAAAATCTAATCCTTCAGTGTTAAAATGAATCAGAGAGCCGAAAATCCCTCCAAAAGTAGCTCCAAATACCCAGTAAATCTGATTCAAGAGCGTCACGGAGAACATAAACCAGCCATGATCCACATCCTTTGGCACTTCTGCTGTATAGTTGATAGAAAAACTCTCATCACACATTCCAAATATCAAATAAAACTTCTTCCAGCCCAGTTCCCGGAATTTATCCAGCATAGAAATCCCATAAAACAAATGTCTGGCATTAATCATAAGAGTCATCATCAACGCCTGTAATGGATTGAATACTCCCAGCAAAAGATTTACTGTGATAAATTCCATTGAACCGGCAAAAATCGTCATACTCATCAGCATCGGATACCAGAATGAAAAACCGGATACATTCATATAAATTCCATATGTCATTCCCAGAAACCAAAAGCCCGCAAAAATCGGAATTGTATGTGGAAAAGCTGCCTTAAATGCTTTTCTGAATTGTTTTACTTTCTTTTGCTCCATGCTAATACCTTCTTCCGTATCTCATCTGATTTTCTCCATCACAAAATTTACTTCATCCGCACTTCCGGTCGCCCAGACATTCATTCAATATTCCTCATCTCTCTTATTCAAAATTCAATTCAAACAGATCAAACAAAGGTATATGATCGAATCCTCTCTCTAAATCCTTTGTTCCTGCATATGTAAAATTCTTTTTCTTATATAAGTTAATAGCCGGAGTATTTCCCGGAACAGCATCCAGCCGGATCGCCTTATACCCTTCCTGCCTGGCAAATGCGATACAGATATCCAGCATATCACTTCCAATTCCTCTATGCTGAACAGACGGTTCTACAGCAAACGTATGTATCACCATATACTCTCCGTCTTCCAATTCTTTCGTCCACTCTCCCGCAGCGTAATTTCCGCCCGGATCAGTATTTAACACGGCTGCGCCAATGATGTTTCCTTCTTCCAGAAATATATACTGTTCTCCTTTTAAAATAGATGCATTGACACTCCCCTTACAGGGATATTCTTTTGACCACATGGGATAATTGATATTTTCCAGGAGATAATTTACAACTCTTTCATAAAAACTGTACACCCGTTCAAGATATTCCTGTTTACACTTTACCAGTTCCATATTCTCTCTTCCTTCTATTTTTTATATTAATCCATGCTCCAGACAGTAATGATAAGTTCCGGCAATTTGCCATACACAATCTTAAATATTCCAACACCTTCCACGGCGCATAGGTGTGTAAATGAAAGAAATGCCCTGCGCAAAAACACAAGGCATCCTTTTACTTTTATTACTCTGCAATTGCAATACATTCAATCTCTACAAGTCCATCCATCGGAAGCTTAGCTACCTGAACACAGCTTCTTGCCGGGAATGTCTCGCCAAAGTAAGATGCGTAAATTGCATTCACTGCAGCGAAATCAGCCAGATCTTTTACAAATACTGTTGTCTTTACAACGTTGCTGAAATCCATACCTGCTTCTGCAAGGATATTCTTCAGGTTTGTCAGACTTGCATGAGCCTGCGCTTCAACGCCTTCTGCAAGCTTTCCAGTCTCAGGATTAATTCCAAGCTGCCCGCTTGTGAACAATGTGTTTCCGGTCTTTACAGCCTGTACATAAGGTCCGATTGCAGCCGGTGCTGCTGTTGTGTTGATAATCTCTTTCATAATCTTCTTATCCTTTCTTTTTCTTTGATATAAATGATTCATTATAGAATGATTCATTTTCTAACATAAATAGTTTCACAAGATAATCTTTACTGTTTATTCAGCCACGTCTCTCATACTAAAGCTGAATCTGCCCATCTTATCCTTGCCCATACATACTACTTTCACAGTATCGCCAAGATTCAGGACGTCCTCTACCTTGTTCACGCGCTCTTTGGAAATCTTAGAAATGTGTACCATTCCTTCTTTTCCCGGAGCAAACTCTACGAATGCGCCGAATTCTTTGATGCTGACAACCTTTCCTTCAAATACCTGTCCTGCCTCAAAATCGGTTACGATGATATGAATCAGCTTAGCAGCCTCTTCCATCTTCTCTTTGTCTGTTCCACAGATAGATACAGAGCCTTCATCATCGATATCAATCTTAACGCCTGTCTGCTCAATAATCGCATTGATGGTCTTGCCTCTCTGACCAACTACATCGCCGATCTTCTGAGGATCGATCTGCATCTGGATAATCTTCGGAGCAAACTCTCCTACTTCCGGTCTAGGCTCAGCGATAGCCTTATTCATAACCTCATCCAGGATATATGTTCTTGCCTTCTTTGTAGCGGCGATTGCCTCTTCAACGATCGGTCTTGTCAATCCGTGAATTTTAATATCCATCTGGATCGCTGTAATACCCTTGTGAGTACCTGCCACCTTAAAGTCCATATCTCCAAAGAAATCTTCCAGTCCTTGAATATCTGTCAGTACCAGATAATCATCATCTGTATCACCTGTCACCAGACCAGCAGAAATACCTGCTACAGCAGCCTTGATCGGAACACCTGCTGTCATCAGTGACATACTGGATGCACACACACTTGCCTGAGAAGTAGAACCATTGGATTCAAATGTCTCAGATACAGTACGGATCGCATATGGGAATTCAGCTTCGCTGGGAAGGACTGGAACCAATGCTCTCTCTGCCAGCGCTCCATGTCCGATCTCACGGCGTCCTGGTCCTCTGGACGGCTTTGTCTCACCTACAGAGTAAGACGGGAAATTGTAGTGATGCATATATCTCTTAGAAGTCTCTGCCTCATCAAGACCATCCAGCCGCTGCGCCTCAGAAAGCGGGGCTAATGTTGTAATTGTACAAATCTGTGTCTGTCCTCTTGTGAACATAGCAGAGCCGTGTACTCTCGGAATCAGATCCGTTTCGGCAGCCAGCGGACGGATCTGGTCGATCGCGCGTCCGTCCGGACGCTTATGGTCTTTTAAAATCATCTTTCTGACTGTCTTCTTCTGATACTGGTAAACAGCTTCGCCAAGAACAGAGAGCCATTCTTCATTTTCTGTAAATGCTTCTTCTAACTTTGCTGTGATCGCGCGGATGTTCTCTTCTCTTACCTGCTTTTCATCTGTGAAGACTGCCGCTTCCATCTCTGCCGGCGGTACGATTTCTTTAATCGCTGCAAAAAGCTCCTCCGGAACCGCACAGCTTGCATACTCATGCTTCGGCTTCCCACACTCTGCAACGATTGTCTCAATAAATGCAATTACCTTCTGGTTCAACTCATGTGCTGCATAAATAGCTTCGATCATCTGAGCCTCCGGAACTTCATTCGCTCCGGCTTCGATCATGATCACTTTCTCTTTTGTAGAAGCAACTGTCAATGCAAGATCAGAAACTGTCTTCTGGTCTGCTGTCGGGTTGAATACAAATTCTCCGTCAACCAGTCCCACCTGTGTAGTAGAAATCGGTCCGTCAAACGGAATGTCGGAAATACTTGTCGCAATTGCCGCGCCCAGCATAGCTGTCAGCTCCGGACTGCAATTCTGGTCTACAGACATTACAAGGTTCTCTAATGTTACATCATTTCTGTAATCCTTCGGGAACAGCGGACGCATCGGCCGGTCGATCACACGGCATGTCAAAACAGCATTCTCGGAAGCCTTACCTTCTCTTTTATTGAATCCTCCCGGAATCTTGCCTACTGCATACATTCTCTCGTTATACTCTACACTTAATGGGAAGAAATCAATTCCATCTCTCGGCTTATCAGAAGCAGTCGCTGTACACAATACAGTTGTATCGCCATAGTGCATCAATACTGCGCCGTTTGCCTGCTTTCCCACACGGTCAACGTCAACCCGCAGCGTTCTGCCTGCCAGTTCCATCTCATACATTTTAAACATTATTTGCTCTCCTTTTATTTTCATACTAGATTGACAGGAGAGTCCGAAACTACTGAAAAAGACAATAGGTACATATAGCTTAGAGCATTGCCGCGCTGCTGTTATTGTCCTTTTCAGTGGTCTCGGGAACATCCCCCTGTCCACAATCTTTTATATTATATCATAGCAAATAGGGGAACGCAAACAAATTTTTGCTGTTCCCCTACAGTAACTGTGGATTAATTGTTGCTGTTCACACGGCACCTGTTTCTATTACTCTCCCAGACCGCTCTCGATCAATGCAGCCATTTTCTCCAGATCTTCTGCCTCACCGTCTCCTTCACAACAAAGTTCGATTTCTGTGCCGCATTTGATGCCTGCTGCCATGATGTTCAGTACACTTTTTGCCTGAATCACTTTATTTTTCACACGAATTGTTACATCTGATGTGCATTTTCCTGCTTCTTTTACAAGTACTGATGCCGGTCTTGCGTGAAGCCCGGACGCATTTACAACCGTAATCTTCTTTGATACCATAATCTCATCTCCCTGATTTTATAATCAATCTTCTCTTATCAAATTTCTCAAACTTCCACACCAAAATGCCCGAATAATACTTTCTCCGCTTCAGCGCTCCACAATCCGCGGTTCTTCTTACAGATATCATCCAGCTTCTTGTAAAGCGGATCTGTTTCTCCCAGTCTGCCAAAATCTTCGATCGCTGTCAGCGGCATATTAAATTGGGTATATGTCAGTTTTTTTCCTCCCGGAATCTTCGGCAGATTCAGAGTTGCATCGGCAATACTGTCGATGCCGCCGATATGTGTTACCATAACTGCCGGCTCGATCTTTCCTTTTGCCGCCAATTCATTTGCCTCAATCAGATCATCATTATTTCCGCCCGTTGTTCCGAGAATATGTGCGCTTGTATAATGTACGTTGTACAAGTTGATCTCACCCTTAAACTGATTATCTGTCGGTCCTGCAAAGAAATTCATACATCCGTCAAATGCCAGTAACTGATCTCCCATTTCTGCCACGGCGCGGTTCGGAATATAAACAAAGACATCATCATATCCTTTTCCGCCGGTAATTGCTTTGAGTTCTTCTACCGGATCTGCCATTTTTGCAGTGTTCACATAGAGCAGTTCCACGTCATTTTCCGCAGCTTTTGACTCTGGGATCACTTCTTTTGCACGCTCGATTTTTGCATCGTCTATATCTGTGACAACAATCCGTTTCGGTTTCTTCTCAATCTGGATACCATAGCTGACCGCGCCCAGTCCCATCGGACCGCATCCTCCCAGAATGATGATATCGCCGCCTTCCTTTGTTCCGACCGACAGATCATGATTTCTCTTATTTGTATGATAATTTCCGTGGTATCCTCCGATAATGCAGCTCATCGGTTCACCGAGAGACGCCTCAAAGAAGCTGTCTCCTTCATATGGCATCAGACAGCCCAGTTCCATCACCTCATGAGGAATGATGCAGTACGTACAAGCTCCTCCGAAAAATTCATAAGAATATCCCGGTGATGCAAGGCTTCCTTTGTAGTTCAGCGCCGGCTGCTGTGCAAATTTCATGCCTGGTTTGAACTGATCTTTCCATCTTTCTCCTACTTCTACAATAACTCCTGCAAACTCATGTCCGATAATGACCGGATTCGTATCGATATTCTGCGGCGCTCTTTTGTGCTTCTTTCCCTGTTCTGCCAGTTTATATGTAGACATGCAGATACTGTCGCTCATCACTTTTACAAGTATCTCATCATCTTTGATCGCAGGAAGTTCAAATTCCTCAAGTCTTAAATCTCTTTCCCCATACATTCTTACTGCTCTTGTTTTCATAATCCTACACTCCTGTTCTTTTAAGGTTCTATGACTTCATAACATTTCGGTCTTACAGCTGCACTGTTACATAACATTACACTACTTTCTTACTGTTCCTTTATTTCCACCTGTTCCATCAGCTCATCTAAAAGCGCTCTCGACGGTGGTTTTGTACCGACTGTTGTAACGGCTCCTGCGGATGCCGCCATACATAATTTCACAGTTTCCTGCTCATCCAGTTTATGATCCCATGCGTAGCTAAGCGCGGCGACCATCGCATCTCCTGCGCCTACTGTGGAATGTGCCTTTACCGGAAGAGCCGGACAGTTCACTCTTTTCTCTCCCATTGCAAAGAGCGCTCCGCTTTTTCCCATTGAAACCACGACAGTCTCAATTCCTTTTTCCAGTAGTCCTTCTGCTAGTTGAAACAGCTCTTCCCGCGACGCCCGATAGTCCAGATTTGCATATTCTTCCAATTCTACACGGTTTGGCTTGATAATGTCCGGTCCTGTCTCCAAAGCCTTTGTAAATAATTCCCCATCGGCATCCATCAGGACCTTGCCGCCTTTTTCATGCACCAGCCGGATGATTCTCGCATAGATATCTTTATCTACTCCTTTGGGAACACTTCCGGAAAGTACAAACAGTGTATCCTCTTTTGTCAGTGTCTCCAGTTTATTTAAAAGTTCCTTGATCTGCGCTTCTGAAATCTCCGGTCCGGGTTCGTTCAGCTCTGTCACCTCGCCGTTTTGCTCAAAAACCTTTGTATTGGTTCTTGTTTCTCCTTCCACCCAGATAAAATCATGCCGGATGTTCTTATCATTCAATACATTTTCAATCGTCTTTCCCGCATTTCCTCCAAGGAATCCTGTGGCAATGCTTTCTCCTCCCATCTCCTGAATGGTTTTGGAAACATTGATCCCCTTGCCGCCCGCATCATATTCCACCTTACTGATCCGGTTCAATCCTCCCGGTATCAGAGCTTCAATCTCCACAGTTTTATCAATTGCAGGATTCATTGTTACTGTTACAACCATAATTCACTACTCCTTTCCCATCAGTACCTCATATACTTCCTCCACACTATAAGACGGAATTGCCATGCACACACTCTCATCAAGCATTTTATCGGCGATCACGGAAAGAATCTGGAGATGTTCTTCTCCCACGCCGGCAATTCCGATTACCACCTTCACCTGACTTCCGCCCCAGTCAATCCCCTCCGGGAATGTCATGACTGCGATCCCAGAAGCTTTGATATCCTTTTTTGCTGCCTCTACGCCATGCGGAAGTGCAAGTCCGTTTCCCATAAATGTGGAAAATGATGTTTCCCGTTCAAGCATAGCCTCCACATACGGCTGGTCTACATAGCCGGTATCAACCAGCATCTGCCCCACCTGACGGATGACATTTTCCTTTGTTGCCGGACTACAATTGACACGAATATTCTCACGGTATAAAAGTTCTTTCTTTTCTTCTTTTTTGGGTTTGGTTTTAAAAAACATATTGAACCTCCTTATCCTTTATTTTCCCGGGTTTTGTTCTTTTTCTGATTTCATTATAACCATGAAAACAAAGGATTTTCAATTGAAAGAAGATGGGATTTGGCATCATCCGATAGCGCCATTTCCCATCTCCTGTCACCTATCCGACAGCGGTCTCAAGACAGTCCTGCCAGATATTTATTAAAATACTTTTTCAGATATTGAGATAAAACCGTGCGGATTTCCTCCTTTTTTCCCTGCCGTACCGTGTCTATAAAATCATATTCTTCGATCAGCATTGTACTGATGTATCCCATAATATCATTGTTGACTCTCAAATGATCATCGACAGGCACAAGCATGATAAATACCATATCGATTCCCTTCATATAAGGGTTTTCAAAGCATTTCAGATCTTTCGTCATACAGACTGCAAAGGACGGACGGATCACACCTTTTGTCCGTGTATGTAAAAGCGCAAAGCCAAATTCTGCAAACACCTGAGAAGCTATCTTCTCTCTGTGCAGAAGATCTTCCCTGATGATTTCACTGCGGTCTGAATAAGGGGACATCTTTTCTCCTACTGCGATCAGCAATTCTTCAAATGAAATCTGGTTATCTACTTTGAAAAACTCCAGATATTTGATGACCTGATTTATCTGCGCCGCGATCAGATTGATCTGTTCAAGCTGTCCTGTAAATTCATTCTTTTCTTTTTGTTTCTCAGGCATTCTCTCATATTGATAAGTAGCCTTCCTGATGTTTTCCATATCTTCATCATTGAGCAGAGGATTTACAAACACCACCGGGATTTCCTGTTGTTCCATCAAAATACTGGTAATAAAAAAATCTGTTTTACTGATCACATATGGCGTAATATCATTCTTTCCATATGCAGTCAACTCCATCCGGTCCTTAAATGTCTTTTCCAGCTTTGAGGTCATCAGTCTGGAGATTCCGATCCCGCTGGAACAGACAACGCCCACATGCACCCTTCTGATCTGTTCCCTGCGCCCCTCCAGACGAACATCAGCCGCCCCGAAATGCACGGTCAGAAAGCCGGTTTCTTCTTCTGGCACACGGCATCCCAGCTTCTCTTCCAGTACCTTTGCGACCAACAGACATTTCTCATATATCTCTGTATAATTTTCTTTGATTTCATCCAATACCGGATTCTGTATCTGCATGCCATGTGTCAGACGTATCATAGTAGGCTGCAAATGTGCCAGCAGTCCCTGAATAAATTCATCATCCTGTTTCAGTAAATATGCCTGCTCCATATCAAAAGCGTCTATCATCTCATTGATCAGCTGCTGCAGTTCGCGGTTTCCTGCCGTGAGTACCTGTTCCCCGTTCCATGTGATCTTCTCATGCTTTGCTCCCTTGATGTGAAGACAGATATAAGAAATTTCCACTTCTGGAATCGCGATCTCAAACTCTTCTTCCAGCTCTTCCACGATTTCCGCTGCAAGTCTATAATCTTCATCTCTGGGTACTTTCTTCTCCCATGGCTCTTTCGCGTCAATCATTTCATTCTTCAGAATTCGGTTGACTGCAATGGCAATGTGTATGACAAGTCCCACATAAGAGCTTTCCGTCAAGGTCATGACACATGTATGATTCATTCCAGAAATACAGCCGATGACACGTTTTAAAATATCATCATTCAAAATCTGTCCGATCTCACTCTTCTGAAGGGGCGCACATTGCTCCTGCACAGAATCCGTTGCTTCATATGCTTCCCTCAGAACTTTGGTATCAATATTCTCATTGATAAACGCACGAATTGCCCTGCGGTAATCTTCTTCACTTCCCTGCACCGAAATTCCGCTGCCGGGTTTGCGTACCACACGCAGGCCGTACTGCAAAAGCCAGCCTTCCACTGACTCCAGATCTGCACTGACAGTTGTTTCACTGACTCCGAAACGGTCGCTGTAATAGAACAGCTTCCGTAACTCTTTTTCTCTCAAGATTTCCAAAACCAGACGTTTTCTTCTCTCTTCACGATTCCCTGTATCGTAAGAATCTCTTTGTCCGATTGCTTCCCTAAGACGCTGCTTCTCCTCTTTACTGCCGTCCAGCCGGATACCAACGCCTGTTTTTGACCAGAAACAGATGTCATATCCCTTCAAACTCCCAGAAATATATTCCAGCTCTCTTTGAACAGTCCTTTTACTTACTCCAATCTGTTCTGCAAGGTGTTTCACAGATATTGCGTCCTGTTCCTTCAATAACACATTCAAAATCTGCCGCATACGCGGTGTCATATCCATTTTTAATCTCCACCTTTCAGTTTCTCTGCCAGTTGTTCATATCCCTCTTTATTCACAAAGTTCTCTACCACATAAATCCGCTGATCGTCCTGCCAGCCGGCACGAATCTGACAGAAGTCTTTCTGACAGACAAGAAGATCGATTTCTTTCGGGATCAGATCCGATGCATATGCCTTCACTTCGATTCCCTCTATCTGCTGTTCCTGTAAAACACGGCGAAACAGCGCCGCACCCATTGCACTGGATCCCATTCCACCGTCACAGACAAATCCAATCGTCTGAATATACATTAATTCATCCTTCCTTTCCCTGTTTTCATGATGTTCCATTCGTACAGCATTTCCCCCGCGCTCTGCTTCTTTCTCCACATTTTCTGAATCAGCTTTTTTCCCGCTCGTCAGTATCATACTGCCGGCAAAAGAAACCGCAGCAGAAAGCAGGATTCCTGCAAACACTGTCCACCCACGCTTTCCTGCCATCATCACAATGATCAATACACTTCCCGGAGACACTGCCCCCTGCAGTCCGCACTGCATATAGGCAAACCAGAACCCGCCCGCCATTCCGCCTAATATAAGCGGGACCAAAAGCCGCAGATTGGAAAGGATATAAGGAAAATACACCTCATGGATCCCTCCTACTCCCTGGACAAACATTGCCGCGGCATAATCATTTCTCTCCTGTTTTTTTCTCAGATATAAAGCCGTCAATATGCCCAGTCCCGGTCCCGGATTAGATTCCAGTAAAAACAAAACCGAACTTCCCATCTCCTGTACCTGACTCATTCCCAATGGAACAAGTATCCCATGATTCATTAGATTATTGAAAAAGAAAACCTTTGCCGGTTCAATTACGAGGCTTAACAATCCAGTCAGTTTATTCTCTACCAAAATGCTGACTCCACAGAACAATACCGCGTCAAAAGCGTCTATCAGAGGCGCCGCCGCATAGAATCCAAGTCCTGCCAGAACTGCTCCCCCGATTGCAAGACTCAAGTTCCGGATCAACATCTGTATGCCAGAAGGGATCTTCTTTTCAATATAGCCGTTTACCTGATTCCAGATCCATCCGCCTGCTGGTCCGCACACCATCGCGCCAAACATGCCCGTTTCCGTATTTGCCGTAAGAAATCCGCAGACCCCCAGCACGGCAAGTATCCCTCCATGTATATTTCCTATGGCCGTCCCGCACTCATATGCGATCAAAAGAGGAACTGCATACACATACGCTGTCTGTGAAATACGATACATTTCCTCATTCGGAAACCAGCCGTCCTGATGAAAAATCACATATAATATTCCAATAAAGAGAAACACACCTATGCTTTTCATAATATTTCTTGTATAAAACTGTCCGATCTTCCGGATATGATCCATGTTCCCTCTTCTCCTAAACTCCTGTTCTTCCCTATCATAAACAACCAAAGCAAGAGATAGGAACCTCCTTAAGAAAACAGGAGTGTTTCTTACCTCTTGCTTAGAATTATAACACAATTCTCTCTTTATGGTTATGATGTTTTTACCTATGCATTCCGCTGCTTCAAATCCTCCACCAGCCTATCATATTCCGGCGCTGCAAGGAAATTTGTAATCAATATACGCTCTGCATTCGGATTGCTGTGCGCCGCACGTTCTCCAAGCTCCTGATGCGTAACAACGATCTGAACATCAGCAGGTATACTGGATACTGGAGTATGAATGATTTCAATTCCTTCCAGTCCTGCAGCAGTAACTTTCTTTTTCAGCACCGTTGCTCCCATTGCACTGGAACCCATTCCCGCATCACAGGCAAATGCAATCTTCTTCACTCTTTTCTTTGCCGTTGTATCTTCTGTACTTTCTTCTGGTACATGCATTGTTGTTTCAACAATTCCCTTTGCCTCATTTTTCATTGCATTTTTCTTTTCCTGTGCCTCTTCCAGAGAAGCATCCTTGCCCATGAATTTCAGGAAAGGCACAGATACAAGGAAGGATACGGCTGCCGATACAGCAACGCCGAGCAGAAGTCCCACATAACAATGTCTCTCCGCCATCATGATAAGCGCCAGAATACTTCCAGGAGATGCCGGAGCTGTCAGTCCTGTCTCAAACATGTTGAACACAAATACCCCGCTTGCTCCTCCTGCTATTGCTGCAAGAAGCAATAACGGATTCATCAGTATGTACGGGAAGTAAATCTCATGGATCCCTCCAAAAAAATGAATAATTACAGCTCCCGGAGCCGAGCTTTTAGCGTTTCCTTTTCCAAGAATACAATATGCCAGAAGGATACCAAGTCCCGGTCCCGGATTTGCCTCCAGAAGGAAGAAAATGGATTTCCCTATTTCCTCTACCTGCTGGATTCCCATTGGGGAAAGAATCCCATGGTTCAGTGCATTATTCAAAAACAATACCTTTGCTGGCTCAATAAACACACTCGTCAGCGGAAGCAGTCCGTGCTCCACAAAGAATCCCACTCCGGCGCTCATTGCCTGATTCAATACATTTACAAGCGGAGTCACTCCAAACATTGCCGCAACTGCCAATATAGCTCCGATGATCCCAAGAGAAAAATTATTTACCAGCATCTCAAACCCGGCTTTCACCCGGTTTTCCATCCATTTATCAAACTGCTTAATCACCCACGCTGCCAACGGTCCCACGATCATCGCACCGATAAACATAGGCACATCAGAGCCTACGATCACACCCATTGTCGCAGCCGCTCCGATTACGCCTCCGCGTTGTCCCGCAATTACATTTCCGCCTGTATATGCAATCAAAAGCGGCAGCAGTACAGAGGACATCGGTCCTACTAATTCTGCAATCTTTGCATTTGGACACCAGCCTGTTTCAATAAACAATGCCGTAATCAGCCCCCACGCAATAAATGCTCCGATATTCGGCATTACCATGCCGCTTAAAAATCTCCCAAATACTTGTACTTTTTCTTTCATTGATTTCACACCTCTTCACATTTTCTTTTTTATGAGGTATGATTGGCCAATCAATCTCTTTTTGCTAAACTTATTATAAAAGAATATACCGCCAACATTCAACTAATAGAAAAAGAGATTTGGCGCCATCCTAATAGCGCCAAATCTCTTTGTTGCGTTGTGAGTCTGTATAAATTTCTTTGCCGACTGATTATTTTCTCAGTCCAAGTCTCTCGATCAGAGCACGATATCTTTCGATATCAACCTTCTTCAAGTATGCAAGAAGACCACGTCTCTGTCCTACCATCTTCAGAAGACCTCTTCTGGAGTGGTGATCCTTCGGGTTTGCTTTGAAATGGTCTGTCAGCTCATTGATTCTTGCTGTCAGAATTGCTACCTGAACCTCTGGTGAACCTGTATCGCCTTCGCTTCTGCCATACTCTGCAATGATTGCCTGTTTCTTTTCCTTAGAAATCATCGTTGTTTCCTCCTTCTATACTTTAATTAATCGCCTGATATTAAGTGACGGTTGGAGTTATCCGTTCACCGAACACCGGCTGTTTATACCTGTGACAGTATATCATACAAATCTGCGCCTGTAAAGAATTATTTTTATTTATCAATCACCGAACTGTGGAATTGTAGCAATCGTTTTTGGGATCATTTTCCCCGCATGCCCTCTTGTCGCTGTATCCTGCGGCATCAGTCCAAATCCGGCAGCAGATCCCCCTGTCAGAACACCATTGGCATAACACCATGCGATAGCATCCTTTGCCCAGTCGGCTACCAGATTCACATCGGACGCTGCCTGATAAAACGTCCGGTCAAAATCCGTCACATTTGCTCCTCTTCCTTTTGCAAACCGATATAATACCAATGCAAGCTCCTGACGGGAAATCCCGTCTCCCGGTCTGACCATCCCGGTCATACTTCCATCTGGATTCCGGTCTCCGGTAAAGATTCCTTCTTTATATGCCCAGTTCATAGCTTCTGTATAGAACTGTCCGGATATATTATCCATAAACGGTGTGGAATTTTCCGCTGTATTATTCCACTCCTTATCGGGATTGCAATAACGGAACAGAGTAACTGCAATCTGCGCCCTCGCCAGACCATCATCCTGTCCGAATACACAAGCCGGCTGTCCTTGATCATCCGAATAACCGTACATGATCCCCATATCCATGACCAGATCGAACCATCCTTCTTCCACAAACCAGCCGTATACATCTGTATAATACTTTTTGTTCGCCACCCAGACTTTGATTTCCTTCCCATTTTCGTATATATGATAATCATTCGACTGGGTACCATAATAATAAGCTCTTCTATTTATACTGCCAAGCGGATTGGGATCTGTCTCGTAAAGTGCTTCGCTGACACAGTCTCTATAAATCAGATTTCTGCACATCTCTCCGCCGAAATCATAGAGATTGCCGCGCGCCCTACAATTACGCACTTCAAATCCCAAAGAGTCCGTTGCCTGAAATTCATCAGTAAACCTGCCCTGATGTTCAAAAAAGATTCCAAACTTCCTGTTACTCAGAGACTCACAATTCTCAATCACAAGGCTCTCATCATTGCTATAGCCAAAACCGATTCCAAAACCTGATGCTCCCACACTGTCTGTATTAGCCTGCTTTCCGCAGGCGACCGCCTTACAATTTGTGACTTTGGAATTAACCGGACAGTCCATACCGAAGCCGGTTCCATCTGTATTCATCACAGTTACATTATCCCAGCTGCAATCCCTGAACAGGCAGAAATAGAATCCTTTTCCCTTTGCGTTGTAATAGCCGTAAGTCTTGGTATTGATACCGTCAATGCAAAAATTCCTGAAATGGTTATTTTCGAGATAATCTGGAGTGCCCTGATTCGGTTTTTCAAACAGCTCCGCGAAAAAAAACATATCAATCGGAACCCCCCTGCTTCCCACTGGTAACAATGTTGTTCCAAGAGAACCGTCCGGCAGCAAAGTACCCTCGATAGTCACATTATCTTTGCACTGTATAATGTGATACTCGATATAATTGATGTGCTTACTTGTCAGTACGGTATCCGGTTCGTCAAAATTTCTGCTATGTTTTTCCGGCATAAAGTAAAATTTCCCCTCCGGTATGGTGACCGTTCCGCCTCCATTCTCAGAAGCCGCATCCACTGCCGCCTGAAGATGCGCGCTGTTCGCAAGCATCTGTTCCCTATAATACGGCATATCCTGATAAAGTGTAAAATCCTCTTTAGATTCCGGTTCATATACACTGCCATCTGCAAGAGTAACTGTGATGACTTCATGATTTATTTCTGCATGTACACCCTTACACCCATACATGAAAAAAACAACTGTTAAAAATAACAATATAAGAATTCTTTTTATGTATTTTTCTGCCTTTTGGAATCCTCTTGCTCTAAATCTTACATGTTTTATCATATACTATTTTCCTTTTATTCCTACTCTCCTTCTTCGTCCGGATCGTCCAGATTTTCCGGTTCCAAAATCGCAAATGCAATATTCGTCGCATGGTCTGCAGCACGCTCCAGCCCAGATACTGTGTCAGAGTAAATCATGCCCGCTTCTGGCGTACATTTCCCTTTAGACAGACGTTTCACATGAGATTTCTGAATCTTCCGCTCTTTTTCATCCACGGAATCCTCCAGCTCCAGAACTTCCTTCATATGCTCCGTATTTCGTTTGGAAAACATATCCAGGGCATAGTCCAATGCTCTTATAACCATATCTGTCATATCTGTAATCTGAGTGACTGCCTTCTCGCTGAACTGGATATCTTTTTCCAGACGTTCCTTTGCAGAATCCGCAAAATTCTCAGCATGATCGCCGATTCGTTCAATATCATTTGCCACATGGAAGAGACCGCCCACCAGTCTGGCATCTGCCATAGGAATTTTCATAGTGCTGATCTTCACCAGATAATCCGTAATCTCACGGTTCAGATAATCAATATATTTTTCTCTTTCATACACTTTTTCTATCTGTTTTGGATTCGGATTACACAGTGTTTCCATACTCTCCTTTAAATTTGTCCGTGCCAGTTCTCCCATATGCTGCAATTCCAGAATCGCGTCTACGACTGCTGTTGTCACAGCCGGAGTTGCCGTATTGCTGATGTATTTAAGCTGGTAATCATTTTCCGGCTTTCGATCCTCACCCGGAATGATTTTGTAAGTTGCCTTAACTACCCATGTCATAAATGGGAACAGCAGGATTACTTCTGCAATCTTAATAGTCGTATGCGCATTGGCAACGGCACGTCCCGGATTTCCACCGGAAATACTCATAAACAATTCACTGATCGGATTTTTAGCCAGCATCAGAATGCCGAAAATAATCGTGGACCCGATCAGGTTAAAGAGAAAATGAATCCATGCCGCCCGCTTTGCCTCCTTTTTTCCGCCCAGACTTGCCAGAAGAGCAGACACGCAAGAACCAATATTACAACCCAAAATCAGGAACGGACAGATGACAAATTTCAGCATTCCCTGATTTGCCATCAAAATAACAATACCGACCGTCGCCGAAGAACTCTGCAATACAGCCGTCACCAAAAAACCGACAAGTATAGCGGCCAGCGGATTGGTCAAAGACTGCAAAAGTCCCAGAATCTGCGGAGATTCCTTCAAAGAAGACATTGCGTCGCTCATCGTACTCAGTCCCATAAACAGAATACCGAATCCTAGTACGACACCGCCCATTTTCTTCACATTCTGATTCTTGGAAAACATAAACATGACAACGCCCACGATCACAAATAACGGGGCAACATCAGAGAGATTGAATGCAATCAACTGTCCGGTCACTGTCGTACCGATATTGGCTCCAAGAATTACGCCTGCCGCCTGATACAGATTCATCAGTCCCGAATTTACAAAACTGACGACCATAACCGTTGTAGCGCTGGAGGACTGTACGATCGCAGTAAAAAGAATTCCCACCAGCATTCCGATAAACCGGTTCTTTGTAAAGAACTCCAGAATGGACCGCATCCGGGCACCTGCCACCTGTTCCAGTCCGTCGCTCATAAGCTTCATTCCGTATAAAAATAATCCCAATCCACCAAGTAACAAAAAGACTGTTGCTATACTCATTTGTACATACCTTTCATTTATTGAACTTTTCCAAAATATAATTTCCCCTTGGTAATATCGTTTTCCACCTGACGCTTCAACGCTTCCACAGTATCAAACTTCTTCTCCGGACGCAGAAAATCACAGAATTCTACTGTTACCTGTCTGCCGTAGGCATCTCCTTTATAGTCAAAGACAAATACTTCTGCCAGCGGATGTTCTGTGTCTGCTACTGTTGGCTTCACACCTACATTCCCGATTCCATGATACCAGATTCCCTCTACCAGAATCCGGCAGCTATAGACCCCGAACCGGGGCATAATTTTCTTTTTTTCTGGAAATACATTCATGGTCGGAAATCCAAGACGTCTGCCCAGTTGTTTTCCATGCTGTACTTCCCCTGAAAGCCGGTACCGATATCCGAGTAATGTATTTGCAAGCATCACATTTCCTTCTGCAAGCGACTCCCGCACATAGGTACTGCTGATAACTGCTCCCTCATGCCGCTCTTTTTCAATCACATCCAGACTATACCCATACTCATCTGCATATTTCTCCAGCATGGCTGTATCGCCGCGTTTCCCATGTCCAAAACGAAAATCTGTTCCAACTACGATATGCGCTGCTTGAAATCTCTTTGCCAGGATCTCCCGGATAAAGTTTTCCGCTTCCATCTCCCGCAGATCCTTTGTAAACGGACATGCAATCAAATAATCTGTCTGTTTACAAAGAAGGGTCCTTTTCTCGTCTGCCGTTAAAAGCGCCTGCCTCCCCATGTCGAAAGCACAGACAATACTGACTGTATCTTTATCGGCATATTCCCGGATTTTATTGATTAATTTCTGATGCCCTCTGTGTAGTGCATCAAATTTGCCAAGCGTCACTGCTGACGGCATCTCACTTTTATAAGAATTAATTTCAGTAATATATTGCATGTCATCCTCTTTTTTACAAGTCGTACCAGACTGTGACAAGTTTTTATCTTTCCTCTGCGTCATAAAACATTTTTTTTACGCAGAGTTCTCCTTTCACTCCACGATACTCAAAAATTCCGATAAAGTGTCCCTTCGTATCGTATATTCTGACATTCTCTCCATCTGCGAATGTATCCGGCATTTCCAATGCCTTGACGCCAAATGGATTACCATTAATGGCAAGCAGCTCACATTTCTTATTCACATGCACCGCTCTCAGTTCCCCAAACACCGAGTCCGTGGGAAGCAGTATATCGGTCAGCGCACCCCTTTGCACATACTCCTCAACCTGTTTCAGCGGCACACTGTCTGCCAGTGCAAAACAACTTACCTGCGTCCGCAAAAGACTCTCCATACAGCCGCCTACATTTAAATCTGCGCCGATATCGTGACACAGCGTCCGAATATACGTCCCCTTGGAACAATGCACACGCATCCGAACCCGGGGAAGCTTTATTTCCACAATCTGAATATCATGAATCGTGACCTTACGTCTTTCTCGTTCTACTTCAATCCCTGCCCGTGCCAATTCATACAGCTTCTTTCCATTCACCTTCAAAGCAGAATACATAGGCGGAAGTTGTTCGTATTCTCCGATGTATGTTTGTATACAATCTAGAATCTGTTCTTCCGCCAGACCATCTGCCGCTCTTTCTTCCAGTACTGTACCGGAAATATCCTGCGTGTCAGTCGTGGTTCCGAGCAGCAGCACAGCTTCATATATCTTGTCTTTATCTGTAAGAAGACCGCACACCTTCGTTGCTCTGCCAAGGCAGACCGGAAGCACTCCTTCCGCATCCGGATCCAGCGTTCCCGTATGCCCTATCTTCTTCTGCTTCACGATCCCCCTAAGTCTTGCGACTACATCATGTGAGGTGTATCCCTTTTCTTTATAAATATTTAAAATTCCATTTATCATATCACTTATCCAGCTGCAATACAATTTGCTGATTCACGTTGTTAATGACATCATGAACCGTTCCCTTCATAGTAAATCCCGCAGCTTTCGCATGTCCGCCGCCCCCGAAATATTTAGCAATCACACTGACATCCACACTGTCCTTCGACCGAAGACTGACCTTATAAGTCTGCGGTTCCACTTCGTATAAGAACATAGCAGCTTCTACGCCCTTTGTCTGCCTAAGCTGGCTGACGATGCCCTCCAGATCGCTCGGATCCGCCTCAAAAAAATCCAAAGAGCGCCGGGATACATATGATAAAATCACCCTCTTATCCAGAATCAGCATACTTTCCAAAAGCGCTTTTCCAAGAATCTGATTCTGTATGTAGGTTTTTTCGTAATATGTTTTCTCAATAATTTCACTGCCGTTGATCCCCTTACGCATAAGATCCGCAGCTGCTTCCATCGTCTCCGGAGCAGTACAGGAATATTGAAAAACTCCTGTATCATGTACCATTCCCATATACAGCGCTTCTGCACAGGACTTGCTGATCTTATCTGGATCCAGCAGACGGTACACCAATTCTGATGTGGAACTGGCGTCTGGTACAATATAATTTTCATCGGCAAATGCCTCGTTGCTCACATGATGATCAATACACAGCGTCTGCTTTGCATTTTCAAAAAGCGGTGCGGAAAATCCGAGTCTCTGTATATCTCCGCAGTCCAGACAGATAAACAGATCATACCGCTTTTTCTCATCAATTTCATGACATAAAACCTCTGTCTCATCTATCAGTTTGTAGCAGTCTGCTATCGGCTGCAGATAGACATCTGCCTGAATTGCTGGAAACTGTTCTTTCAGATAAAGATACAGCCCCATACACGAACCAACACAGTCCCCGTCCGGGCGGATATGTCCGCCCAGCGCAACGTTCTGTTTTCCACTCAATATTTCTGTCAGTGCAATACTCATTCTTCCTCACCATCTTTCAAATCTCTGGTCAGTTCATCAATTTTTTTGCTCATATTTACTCCGTACTCAATGGACTGATCCAGTACAAACTTGATTTCCGGAGTATTCCGCATATTTAGGGTTCTTGCGAGCTCATGGCGGATATAGCCTTCTGCATTTTGAAGACCTTTGACAGTATCTGCCTGCACTTTCTCGTCACCAAACACACTGATATATGCTTTGCATGTCTTTAAGTCCGGAGCAACTTCCACGGCAATAACCGAAGTCATCGGCGCCACGCGCGGGTCTTTGATCCCTCCGCGCAGAATATTGCTCAGTTCTCTTTGAACCTCTGCATTTACTCTTGTATTCTTAATGCTGTTTTTTCTCATTTTCTCTCCACTTCTACCATCTTATAGGCTTCCACAAGGTCGCCTTCTTTGATGTCGTTATAATTTTCAAATACAAAACCGCATTCATATCCTGCCCGGACTTCCTTCACATCATCCTTAAATCTCTTTAAAGATGCAAGCGGTCCGTCAAAGATTACGATTCCGTCACGTGTCAGTCTGACTGAACAATTTCTCTCAAATATACCGTCCTGTACATAAGATCCTGCAATAGTTCCCACACCGGAAGCCTTAAATGTCTGACGTACTTCTGCATGACCCAGTATTTTTTCTTCAAAGATCGGATCCAGCATTCCCTTCATAGCCGCTTCCACATCTTCAATCGCATTGTAGATAACGCGGTACAGTCTTAAGTCCACACCTTCACGCTCTGCAATATCCTTTGCAGTCACATCAGGACGTACATTAAATCCGATGATGATCGCATTAGACGCACTTGCCAGGATTACGTCAGATTCGTTGATGGCGCCAACACCGCCATGGATAATCTTAATCACAACTTCCTCATTGGACAGTTTTAAAAGACTCTGCTTCAACGCCTCTACAGAACCCTGTACGTCAGCCTTAACAACAATATTCAGCTCTTTCAGGCTGCCCTCTTGAATCTGTGTAAACAAATCATCCAAAGACATCTTAGACTTTGTATCATCCAGAAGTTTCACCTTATTCTGCGCAATAAATGTCTCGGCAAAGTTTCGTGCTTCCTTCTCAGAATCACAGCTTACAAATACTTCACCTGCATTCGGCACGTCATTTAATCCCAAAATCTCAACCGGCTGGGACGGACCTGCCTCTTTTACACGTCTTCCTCTGTCATCCATCATAGCTCTCACACGGCCGTGTGCACTTCCTGCCGCAATAGCATCTCCTACATGAAGCGTACCCTTTTGCACAAGAACCGTTGCTACAGAACCTTTTCCTTTATCCAGCTGAGCCTCAATGACAAGTCCTCTTGCAGCACGATTTGCGTTCGCTTTCAGTTCCATCACTTCTGCAGTCAGAAGTACCATTTCCAGAAGTTCCTGGATACCGTCCTTTGTGTGTGCAGATACCGGAACAAAAATCGTACTTCCGCCCCAGTCTTCTGGAATCAGTTCATACTCTGTCAGTTCCTGCTTTACACGTTCGATATTTGCACTCGGCTTATCAATCTTGTTGATTGCCACGATAATTTCAATTCCTGCTGCCTTTGCATGGTTGATCGCTTCTACAGTCTGCGGCATCACGCCGTCATCTGCGGCAACGACAAGGATCGCAATATCTGTAGAACTTGCTCCCCGCATACGCATTGCAGTAAATGCCTCATGTCCCGGAGTATCCAAAAATGTGATTGTCTCGCCGTTTACTTCAACAACGGATGCTCCGATATGCTGCGTAATTCCGCCTGCCTCACGGTCTGTAACCCGGGAATCACGGATTGCGTCCAGAAGAGAGGTCTTACCATGGTCAACGTGTCCCATAACACAGACAACCGGCGGACGTTTTACCATTGTGGATTCGTCCTCTTCCTCTTCTTTTAGAAGTTCCTCAATGACATCTACAACTTTTTCTTTTTCACAGAGAATTTCAAATTCCATTGCGATTTCTTCTGCTGTCTCAAAATCAATTTCCTGATTCACGGTTACTATTTTACCCTGCATAAACAATTTTTTAACGATAACAGACGGAACAATCTTCATCTTATCTGCAAGCTCTTTAATAGTCAGGACCTCTGGCAGAATAATCTGCTTAATCTCTTCCACCTTCTCCCGTTTCGGTTCCGGCTTCTTAATTTCAGCAACCGGTTTCTGCTTTTTACCCTTTTTACTCTTACTTTCAAACTCGCCTTCACGAAGTTCTTTCTTTTTATAGTCTTTCTCTTTATCCTTGCCTTTATTCCGCTGACTCTTTTGCTGTTCTACTATTGGTGCAGGAATAGAACTGCGGTCCTCTCTGCGTGCGCCCTGTCTTCCCTGTGGACGACCGGCACCACGGTCATTTCTATTATCTCTGCTGTCTCTATCTCTATTATCTCTATCTCTGTTATCTCTCTGCGGACGGCTGCCTCTCTCATTATCTGAGTATCTTCTGCCCTGATTTTCACGTCCGACACTGCGGTCGTTTCTGTTATCTCTATTGTCTCTGTTGTCCCTCTGTGGACGGCTGTTTCTCTCACCATCAGAGTATCTTCTGCCCTGACCATCTCCCTGCGGACGGTTTCCTCTCTCACCGTCAGAGTATCTTCTGCCCTGACCATCTCCCTGCGGACGGTTTCCCCTTTCTCCGTCAGAAAATCTTCTTGTCTGGCCTTCTCCCTGTTGACGTGCATTTCCCCTTGACTGCTGATCCTGTACTGCCTTCTGTGCATTCGATGGACGCTGCGGCTTCGTTTCAGCCTGACGTACAGCAATATCCTGTACTTTCTCTGCCTTGGGGGCAGCAGCCGGTTTCTCCTGCGCCTGTACCGGAGCTGCCGTCTGGTTCTTCTGCCCCTTTGTAGTTTGTGCCTGTACGTTTACAACCTGACGCGGAGGCATTGCGCTCTGTGAACGCTGTCCCTGTTTTGCTCCCTGTGCAGGAACCCTCTGACCTTGTTTTCCATTTCCTCTGCCGGAGTTCTTGGCATTCTGCGGACGAAATACCTGAACAATCGTCTTCTTTTTCGGCGCTGTCTCTTCTTTTTTCTCAGAATCTTCCGCTATTTCCGCCTTTACATCTGCTTTCTTAGCCTCTTCTTTCAAAACAGCCTCTTTCTTGCCCAGCCCCTTTTTCAAATCTGCCACTACACTTTCCTCCAATGAACTCATGTGGCTCTTTACTTCTATCTTTTTCTTTTCAAGCACCTCCAGAAGCGCCTGGTTATCCATTCCCAGCTCTTTTGCCAGTTCATATACTCTCATTTTTGCCATACTGTTTGTTACCTCCCTTATGCAATCGTCTCGTTATCAGTTCTCAATTGTTTTTGAATTCCTTTTGCGAATCCCTCATCCAATACTGCCAGAGATGCACGGAATTCTTTTCCCATTGCATGACCCAAGGTATCTTTATCTCCATAAAAATAGATTGGAACCTTATAATATTCACACATATCCCGAAACTTCTTTTTTGTATTCTCTGATGAATCCCTTGCCACAACTACCAGTGCCGCACATCCTGTCTTCACTTCACGTTCTGTCATAAATTCTCCGCTCACGGTACGTCCTGCCTTCGTAGCAAGCCCAATCAAAGCCAGTACTCTATCTTGCTTCAATCTCACTCATCTCCTTTTCCAGACGTTCATAGACCTTTGCCGGAATCGCCTGCTTAAAAGAACGTTCAAGCCCTTTGCTCTTTACCGCCTTTGCAAAGCAATCCTTTGAATTACAGATATATGCGCCGCGTCCGTTTTTCTTGCCCGTTGTATCCAGGACAATTTCATTTTCTTCTGTACGAAGAACCCTGATCAGTTCTTTCTTCGGTTTCATCTCACCGCAGCCCACACACTTGCGAAGCGGTATCCTGCGAGTTCCTGCCATCTAAATCACCTCTGTTCATATTCTCTTTGTGTTTGCGTTCATCTCAGCATTTCAAGCTGAGATTATTCTTCCTCAATGAATTCATATTGCGGAGTTTCTTCTCCCTCATATTCATCATATTCTGCTTCATACTCACCCACATATCCCTCTTCATCCATCATAGCCATCTGGTCCATGTAATCTGCTGGAAGTTCACCTGACTCAATTGCCTGAGACTCGCTCTTGATGTCAATCTTATATCCTGTCAGACGTGCGGCAAGTCTCGCATTCTGCCCTTCTTTTCCAATAGCAAGTGACAACTGATAATCTGGAACGATCACACTTGCTGTCTTCTCATCCGGATCAGCCATAACAGAGATAACCTTTGCAGGACTGAGTGCATTCTCAATCAGCAGCGCCGGATTCTCATCCCAGTTGATGATATCAATCTTCTCGCCGCGAAGCTCATCTACAACTGCATTAACACGGGCACCGTTCAGTCCCACACATGCACCTACCGGATCAACGTTCGGATCATTGGACCAAACTGCCATTTTCGTACGGGATCCTGCCTCCCGGGCAATGCTCTTAATCTCTACCGTTCCGTCCTTCACCTCCGCAACCTCTGCTTCAAACAGACGCTTCACGAGCTCAGGATGGGTACGGGACACAAGAATCTTCGGTCCCTTCGGTGTATTTTTCACTTCTACAATATATAGCTTGATACGGTCTGTCGGATTGAAGTGCTCGCCCTTTACCTGTTCGTTCTCCGTCAGCATTGCATCTGCCCTTCCCAGATTAATGCTGACGTTCTTTCCTACATAACGCTGCACAATACCTGTCACGATATCTTTCTCTTTTTCAAAATACTGGTCAAATACAACCTTACGCTCTTCTTCGCGGATTTTCTGTAAAATCAGATTTTTTGCGTTCTGGGTAGCAATACGTCCGAAAGATTTGGATTCTACCGGGATCTGTGCAATATCTCCAAGCTGGAGTGACGAGTCAATTTTTTCCGCATCCTCCACGCTGATTTCAATTGCCGGATCAAATACTTCCTCTACAACCTCTTTTTCTGCGTAAACAGCATAATCACAAGTTTCTCTATCCATGATAACCTTGATATTATCGGAAGTCCCAAAATGGTTCTTGCATGCACTGATCAGGGAATTCTCAATAGCATCCATCATTGTATCTTTACTGATGTTTTTCTCCTGTTCCAGAATAGTCAATGCTTCCAGTAACTCTGTATTCATTTTTTCTTTCCTCCTCTAAAATACTCGTTGTGTCTCTACAATAATCTCAAATCAATTGCTTCACTGTAATTAAAAATCTAATGCCAGACGTATAAGCGCAATATCACTCTTCGAGAAAGTCTGCGTCGTGTTATCCTCATAAGCAATTGTCACAGAATCCTTATCGTACTCTTTGAGCACCCCTGTAAATTCTTTCTGCTTTTCAATTGCACGGTAAGTACGAATCTCCACTTCTTCTCCAAGACTTCTCTGAAAATCCTTTTCCTTTTTCAACGGTCTTCCCAACCCCGGAGAACTCACCTCAAAAATATAGGTATCATCAATATAATCCTTTTCATCCAGAATGTCAGAAAACTTCCGGCTGACTGCCTCACAATCATCCACGGTAATCCCGCCCGGCTTATCAATATAAGCCCGCAAGTACCATACTCCTGCCTCTTTCACATATTCCACATCTACCAGTTCAAATCCGAATCCGGTGACAATCGGCTCCAGCAAACTTTCTGTCTGCTGTTCGTACTGTTCTTTTTTTGACACGTTATACTTCCTTTCTGTTACCTGTTATATTGTGCTCTGCCGGAAATATTTGATTCCCCGACGCATCTGTAAGGAATCCACCATCTCCATATCAACAAAGAAGAGTGAACTTTCGTTCACTCTTCTGCCGGATTCCTTATGTAACTATCGCCTAGTATAACACTTCTTTTTTCTAAATGCAAGGGATAATCAGAAACTTATCATTATCCCCGTGTTTTTGTTCCGGTTCCATCCCGCTTTGCAGCCTTCAGCCGGTTCAAAGTCACTTCTTTTTCTTTATAGATAACTTTATATTCAATGCCCTCTTCAAACAGGTATACTTGTTCCAGTTCATCATTTTTTTTCAGACGGATGCCACGCACACCAACGGCTCCCTTCTTCTTTTCCGGTATGTCTGCTGCCGGGAACCGTAAGAAGAATCCTTCCTTCGACTGAAGTACAACCTGATGATTATCGTTGATCACCTGTACACTGACAACTTCATCCTCATCCTGCAGCTTGGTTGCAGCAATGGTGCGCTTCGTCACATGAAACTCTTTCCCTTCTACCTGCTTGACCATCCCCTGCTTCGTTGCAAATAAAAGCTTCGCAAAGCGCATCTGCTCAGAATCACAAACCATCACGATCCGCTCTTGTGCACTGGAATAATTACTTACATTATCAATCGGCGTTCCTTTATCACGAAATTTGCCATAAGGGAGATCAAGCACCTTCACCTGATGCATCTTACCTGTGTCTGTAAAAATACAGATTCTTCCGGTATTCATACATTGTACAATATATTTGTTCTCATTATCAGCAGCTTCCTTATTTCTCTCATAGACAGAAGTATCTACTGTCTTGGTATAACCAAAACGATCCATCAGAAATACAACTTCCTGCTCTTCAATCTTCTTTTCTTCAAAGACTGCTTCCTCTGCATTCTCCACAGCAGTACGCCGTTTTCTGCCGTACTCTTTCTTAAATGCCTCTAACTCTTCCATAATTACATTTGACATGGAACCATAGTTGTTCAGAATATCCTCATATCTGGCAATGTTCTTCAATGTCTCTTCGTGTTCTTTCTGTAAAGCCTCAATTTCCAGACCGATCAACTTGTACAGACGCATTTCCAGAATGGCGGTCGCCTGCCGTTCAGTAAACCGGAGCATAGCAGCCATCTTTTTAGAAATGTTGCTCTTGAACTTAATATTATCAGTCACACCGTTTACCAGACAATTGCGGGCATCCTTTACAGACTTGCTTCCACGCAGAATCTCGATGATCAAATCAATAACGTCGCATGCCTTAATAAGACCTTCCTGCACCTCCTTGCGCTCTAGCTCCTTAGCAAGCAAGGTTTTATATTTACGCGTTGTCAGCTCAAATTGAAAATCTACATGATGTTCAATAATAGCTTTTAATCCCAGTGTCTCCGGTCTTCCATTTGCAACCGCCAGCATATTGACGCCGAAAGTATCCTCCAGACGTGTTTTTTTGTAGAGCATATTTTTCAGATTCTCCACATCCGCCCCACGTTTGAGTTCCAGTACGATCCGGATTCCTTCCTTTGAAGACTGGTTAGAAATATCCACGATGTCCGTCGTTTTTTTCGTTTCTACCAGATTCGCTACATCATTTAAGAACTTACTGATACCGGTTCCCACCATCGTATATGGAATCTCTGAGATAACAAGCTGGCTCTTGCCCCCTTTTAATTCCTCCACTTCTACTTTTCCGCGTATCTTAATTTTTCCCTGTCCTGTCTCATAAATATCCAACAGGTCATCTTTGTTGACAACGATGCCGCCTGTTGGAAAATCCGGTCCCTTAACATATTTCATCAGTTGTTTCGTGCTGATTTCATCATTTCTCATATAGGCCTTCACTGCATCCACAACCTCGCCCAGATTGTGTGTCGGTATACTGGTCGCCATACCGACTGCAATTCCTTCCGCACCGTTGACAAGGAGATTTGGCACACGCACCGGAAGTACGATTGGTTCTTTCTCTGTCTCGTCAAAGTTCGGTCCAAAATCTACGACATTTTTATCCATGTCTGATAAATATGCCTCCTGTGTAAATTTCGTCAGGCGCGCCTCTGTATAACGCATGGCAGCTGCTCCGTCTCCTTCTATAGAGCCAAAGTTTCCATGTCCGTCTACCAGTACCATTCCTTTTTTGAAATCCTGTGCCATCACAACCAACGCTTCGTAAATAGAGCTATCGCCATGCGGATGGTATTTACCCATTGTGTCACCAACGATACGGGCGCACTTTCTGTACGGCTTGTCATAGCGTATTCCCAGTTCGTGCATATCGTACAGCGTTCTTCTCTGTACCGGCTTCAGACCATCCCGGACATCAGGCAGCGCTCTGGCAATAATGACGCTCATAGCATAATCAATATATGACTTTTTCATTAAATCCGAGTATTCCGTTCGGATAATTTGTGATTCGTTATTGCTCATTCTTTTATCTCCCAAGCTATTGAAACTTTACTTTTAATTTCCTATCTGTTTACTCTGATATACGGTATTAAATATCCAGCTCCGCTTCCGTCGCGTTTTCATAGATAAATGCCCTTCGAGGCGGTACTTCTGTTCCCATCAGCATTTCTGTTACACTGGACGCCATCCGTGCATCCTCAATCTCCACCAGTTTCAAAAGACGGGTTTCCGGATCCAGCGTGGTCTCCCAAAGCTGCTGGGCATCCATTTCACCAAGACCTTTGTATCTCTGCAAGGTAAAGGCTCCGTCATGGCTCTTTCTGTAACGCTCCAGTGCCGCGTCATCATACAAATACTCTTCTTCGCCTTTCTTCGGCATGGCTTTATAAAGCGGCGGCATGGCAATGTACACATGTCCCTCATAAATCAATTCCGGCATAAACCGATAGAATAAAGTCAGTAAAAGCGTCGAAATATGCGCTCCGTCCACATCCGCGTCCGCCATAATGATAATCTTGTCATAGCGCAGCTTCGTGATATCAAAATCATTGCCGTATCCTTCGGAAAATCCGCAGCCGAAAGCATTGATCATTGTCTTAATCTCCGCATTTGCCAGCACCTTGTCGATACTTGCTTTTTCTACATTCAAAATCTTACCGCGGATCGGCAGAATTGCCTGATAATTTCTATTGCGCGCTGTCTTTGCAGAACCGCCCGCAGAATCTCCCTCGACAATGAATATTTCACATTTCTTCGGATCTCGGCTTTCACAGTTAGCCAGCTTTCCGTTACTGTCAAAAGAATACTTCTGTTTTGTCAGTAGGTTTGTCTTTGCCTTTTCCTCTGTTTTACGGATTTTAGCCGCCTTTTCTGCACTGGAAAGAACACTCTTCAATGTCTCCAGATTACGGTCAAAGAACAGTACAATCTCATCGCCTGTTACCTTCCCTGCTGCTTTTGCTGCATCCGGGTTGTCCAGCTTCGTCTTCGTCTGTCCCTCGAACCTTGGATCTGGATGCTTGATGGACACGATCGCCGTCATTCCATTCCGGATATCCGCACCGGTGAAATTGGCGTCTTTCTCCTTCAAGATTCCAAGTTCTCTTGCATACTGATTCATCACTGTGGTAAATGTGGTTTTAAATCCGGTCAGATGCGTGCCGCCCTCAGAGTTATAAATATTGTTGCAAAATCCCAGTACATTTTCATGGAATTCATTGACGTACTGCAAAGCAACCTCTACTTCAATTCCTTCTGCCTCACCCTTAAAATAGATCGGATCATGAAGAGTTTCTTTTTTCTGATTTAAATCCTTGATAAATCCGAGAATACCATCCGGTTCATGATACGTGATCACCTCCGGGTTGTCCACTCTTTTATCTTCAAATACAATAGTCAGTTCAGGATTCAGATATGCCGTTTCGTGCATACGGCTTTTAATTTCTTCAGCACGGAACTTTGTCTTTTCAAAAATAGTATCATCCGGCAGAAAATTAACCTTTGTTCCTGTCTTTCTTGTCTTTCCCACAACCGGAAGCAGACCATCTTCCAGTTCCACAGTCGGAATGCCGCGTTCATAGCGGTCATGGTGAACCGCGCCCTCTCTGCTGATCCACACTTCCATATAATTAGAAAGTGCATTAACTACGGAAGAACCAACACCATGCAGACCTCCGCTTGTCTTATATGCAGAATCATCAAATTTACCGCCCGCATGCAACGTCGTATAAACAAGACGTGCCGCCGACACTCCCTTCTGATGCATCCCTACCGGAACACCGCGCCCATTATCTTCTACAGTTGCAGAACCGTCTTTTTCCAGTGTCACATGAATCTCTGAACAGAATCCTGCCAGATGCTCATCCACCGAATTGTCTACAATCTCATAAATCAGATGATTCAAACCCTTTGTAGACACACTTCCGATATACATTCCCGGACGCTTCCGAACTGCCTCCAACCCCTCCAGTACGGAAATACTGTCCGCATCGTATGTATTCTTACTTCCCATAAATCTTTGCCTCTCTAAATTCTATAAATTCAAGGCTGAAAGAATCCCCTTCTCTCAACCTTGCCCTTTTCTTTGTCAGTTTATATTACCACACATATGTTTCCCTTTTCAATCCTAAATTTCCCAGTAATCATACAAGTACAGAATACAAAGTCTCTGCCAGCACTTCCATCGCATTTTTCATTTCTTCCACAGTATTTGTCTGCGCTCCCGCCTCTATCAGCAGCGATTTCGGCATAAGATGGAGATTATACCGGTATCCCCGTAAATAAATAGGACGGACAAATCCAGGATACATTGTTTCCGATGCGATCTGCATTTGCAGTGAAAAAGCAAGATTATCCTGAATATACGGATTGTATAGATAATCGATATCTCCATTAACACGGGTGCGGCTTAATCCATTAAAATACATAATCTTCGCTGTCGGCTTTCCTCCGATGTCTGTCACAAGATGTGTGTCCTCCCTCACGCCGTCCCTGTGCAGGTCGATCACCACTTCAATCGAAGGATTCGCCTCCAGTACGGGACGGATCGAAGCCTCCGCATTTTCATAGGCATTGCTTCTGTCCAATTGCCCATTGATGATATCGTAAACTCCCGTATCATGAATGGTCTCAATCCCTTTCGCATTCAAAAGCTGTGTCAGATATTCCCCTACACCAACAATACTGTCTGCCGGATCGCCCGGCACAGAATCAATAAATTCCTCTTGAGAATGTGTATGGAAAATCAAAACCTTCGGACCTTCATTTTCCTGATTGATCTTCATACTCCGATTCAGCAAGTCATCCGCATTTAGTTGTTCCGGTCCGATCATTGTACTGCTGTCTACAATATAGAAATTACTGAGCAGATAATCAAAATCCCGCAGTCTCTCTATAGACATATCCAGTGTAGGCGTACCTGTCTGCGGCACGATATTTTCCACAGCCGGAATCTCCCCCTTTGGATTGCCATGCTCATCCAGTGCGTGTCCGTCCTCCGCCTGACTGGCAAGGATTTTTGCGATTGTCTCTTCGTCCTCCGCATAACCTTCATACTTTTTCTGCTCATCAATATATCTCACGATCGGAATCAATGACATTGCCTGATCCGCCAGCCACTCCCCCACAGTCCTGTCCGGTGTATGCAGTATATAAGAAGCCCTCGGCAAATACATCCGTTCCGCACTTTGCATCAATGTACGCTGAAGCTGATGCCTCCAGTCCGCGCCATTTGCAAATCCGCTGATTAAAAAAATATATGTACCTATCATACAGAGAAAAACAGCAGTCAGATTCCCCGCTGCTTTTCTCTGTTTTGTTCTAAAACTATCCATACTTCCCCCGCTATTCCTTTTACTGCTATCCATTTCCGCATGAACAGCATTTATACTTCTCTCAAATTGAAGATATTGATAAACGCTGTCCCATCCATTATATGAAATCAGCTGACCGATTATACATAGCGGACAGACACACAATAAAAGTAAAATATGCTGTCATCTTACAAGTTATCCTGTTGATTTGTAAACAACAGATTAAGCGCCTCGGAAATCGTATAACTAATCTGCTTCACCATCTCATCCTCATCCTTCGGCGTGACAAACATTCCATTTAAATGTGGAGAAATCAATTCTTTCACCAGCTCATACTTCTCTGCGTTGTTGTATGTCCGAAGAACATCTCCGACTCCCTTTAACATTTTTGAAGATTCCAACGCACCGATCAGATTTTCCATCGTATCATTTACAATCGTTGCCGCATCTACAACTGTCGGCACACCGATTCCAATCACAGGAACCCCCAATGTTTCTTTTGTCAGCCCGCTTCTGTGATTGCCGACTCCCGACCCCGGATGAATTCCTGTATCCGCAATCTGGATCGTCCGGTTCAGTCTGCGGCTGTTTCGTGCTGCAAGAGCATCCACGGCAATAACCAAATTGGGTTTTGTCTCACCGACAATTCCCTTTACTATTTCCAGACTCTCCATTCCCGTCTGTCCCATAACTCCCGGCACGATAGCGCTCACAAGCTTTACATGTTCCATCCCCATCGCGTATTTTCCATACTCTTTCACAATATGGCGGGTCACACAGAGGTTGTCCGCTACATACGGTCCCAATGCGTCCGGTGTCACCTGACGGTTCCCCAAACCGACTACAAGTACGGATAAGTCCTCCTTCTCCGCTTCCTTCCCACATATCAGCTCTCTGATATACTCTGCCAGTTTCTTTGAAATCTCTCTGTGATAATCCTCGTCAGGAACTGCCAGATTGGGGGCTTCCAGTGTCAGGTAAACACCCACCGGTTTCCCCATTGTTTTTGCCCCGTTTTCTGTCTCCACTTTCACGCGCGTAACCCGCATTTCGCACTGTTCATCATACTCCTCTTCCAGCACAACTCCCTGAATTTCCACGTTATCGGATTCAAACCGCTCCTTTTCCTCTAACGCCAAGTCCGTCCTCACGCTATATTTCTCAATCATACCATTTCCTCCATCACACTTTCTTACATACTTTGCGGCAAGTGCAAAGTTCTGCGCTGAACTGTTGTTACTGTTCACAGTAACGAACTGTTAGTAACTATTCAGCCTTTCGGCTTCATATTTACTGAATCCGCCCTATTTTAAGTTCACCTACGGTGGAAGGGCGGATTCTATTCTCCATCACGTATTCTTACGGAGTTTGCAGCAAGTGCAAACTCCTGCGCTGAACTGTTACAACTGTTACTATTTTTTGCAATATTTTCCGAAATATGTATTGACAACTGTACATACTTGGCATAAAATGAATGAGTATGTTCGTTGGAACGTCCGTGTCCGAGTCCAACAGAACAGAATTACATTTTGAAAATTACAATGGTTGGAGGTGTACAGGTTGGCTAACATTAAATCCGCTAAAAAGAGAATTTTAGTAAACGAGACAAAGGCTGCAAGAAATAAAGCAATTAAGTCTAAGGTTAAAACTGCTGTAAAGAAGGTTGAAGCTGCTGTAGAAGCAAAAGATGCCGCAACAGCTAAGACAGCTCTGAGAGCAGCGATCGTTGAGATTACAAAAGCTGGAACAAAGGGTGTATATCACAAGAACACTGTTTCCAGAAAAGTTGCCCGTCTTTCTAAAGCTGTAGACAGCATTGCTTAATTCATTGCTTAACTATAAAATATTATAAACATAACAAAAGCATCTGCTTCCGTCATGGCAGATGTTTTTTATTGCACTTTAATAATATCTGCTGTTTATAAAAGGACCAGGATTCTGTAAAAACAGAACACCAGTCCTTTATATATTCCTGTTTCTCTGATTCAGATTAGTTATTGATCAGCTTATCCTCATCACTCCAGCTGTACAGCTTTCTGATTTCCTCGCCAACTTTCTCTGACGGATGCTCAGAAGCCAGCTTTCTCATTGCTTTAAAATGAGCCTGACCGCCTGCCTCAGACATATCCAGCAAAAAGTCTTTTGCAAATGTACCATCCTGAATGTCTTTCAGTATCTTCTTCATAGCTTTCTTTGTCTCGTCTGTGATAATCTTCGGTCCTGTAATGTAATCACCATACTCAGCAGTATTAGAAATAGAATATCTCATTCCTGCAAATCCTGACTGATAGATCAGATCAACAATCAGCTTCATCTCATGGATACACTCAAAGTATGCATTTCTCGGATCATATCCTGCCTCTGTAAGAGTCTCAAATCCGGCCTGCATCAATGCACACACGCCGCCGCAGAGAACTGCCTGCTCACCAAAGAGGTCTGTCTCTGTCTCTGTTCTGAATGTTGTTTCCAAAACTCCGGCTCTTGCTCCGCCGATACCTGCGGCATAGGCAAGTGCTTTGTCAAGTGCCTTTCCTGTCGCGTCCTGCTCAACGGCAACAAGGGTCGGTACTCCCTTACCCGCTTCATATTCGCTTCTTACTGTATGTCCCGGTCCTTTCGGAGCGATCATTGTAACGTCAACATATGCCGGCGGTACGATCTGTCCGAAATGAATGTTAAATCCATGAGCAAACATCAGCATATTGCCTTCCTCAAGATTCGGCTCAATATCTTTCTTATACAATGCTGCCTGTTTCTCATCGTTGATCAGAATCATAATGATATCAGCCTGCTTTGCTGCCTCTGCCGCTGTAAATACTTCAAATCCCTGTGCAACTGCTTTGTCCCAGGACTTGCTGCCTTCATACAGACCGATGATGACCTTACAACCTGAATCTTTTAAATTCAGTGCATGTGCATGTCCCTGACTTCCGTAACCGATAATTGCAATTGTCTTACCCTCTAACATGGAAAGGTTACAATCTTCCTGATAATAAATCTTTGCTGCCATTTTTACATTCCTCCTGATTTTCTAAAATACCGGACTGCTCCGGCTTTTTATTTTTCTATGTAGTTAAAGGCAAATACCTCTAGCTTCCTTCATTTACAGAAAAAGGGTTACATCCCTGCTTCCTCTGGAAAGGCCGGTAATTCCCGTTCTTGCCAATTCTAAAATCTCATATCCATCCAACAGATTCATAAATGCATCCAGCTTTGACTGGTCTCCGGTCAGCTCCACGATCAAAGACTCCTTTTCTACATCGACAATCTTGGCACGGAAAATATCTACAATGGAATTCAATTCTGTACGCTGCTGTGCATCAGCACGGATCTTCACCATAATCAGCTCTCGGAATACCGATTCACCATTTTTTAAAACCTTAATCTCATGCACATCTTCCAGCTTGCGCACCTGCTTCTCGATCTGGGACAATATCACTTCGTCTCCCGTTGCTACGACCGTAATCCTTGTAAACGCAGTATCCGTTGTAGTTCCGGATGTAATACTGTCAATACTATAACCACGGCGGCTGAACAGCCCCGCTATGCGGCTCAGCACTCCCGGATTATTATCCACCAATAAAGAAAATACCTGTTTTCTCATAACTTCTCTGCTCTCCTAATCTCATCTTTGAAACTTAATAGCTGCTCAGTACATTTTTAAAAACAGAGTGCGTTCTGTTTTTAAATAATACCAACAAAATCTGCACTTGTCAATACCTTATATTAAAATCCGCCCTATACTAAGTTCACCTGCGGTGAAAGGGCGGATTCTATTTCTATTTTCTACTATTTTATCATACAGCCGTCTTATTTATCCGCGATATCCATCCGGGTTTTCTGACTGCCACTTCCAGGAATCTGCACACATTTCCTCAATTCCGCGTTCTGCTGTCCATCCCAGCTCTTCCTTCGCTTTAGAAGCATCACAGTAACACGTTGCAATATCTCCTGCACGGCGCGGCTTCACTTCATACGGAATCTCCCGTCCGCATGCCTTTTCATACGCCTTTACAACATCTAGAACACTGTAACCGTTTCCTGTTCCGAGATTGTATACATGTACTCCTTTTGCGGTCTTCATTCTCTCAATTGCTTTCACATGTCCGACCGCAAGGTCTACCACATGAATGTAATCTCTGACTCCTGTACCATCATGAGTATCATAATCGTCCCCAAATACCCCCAGCTTATCCAGCTTACCTACTGCAACCTGTGCAATATACGGAACCAGATTGTTTGGAATTCCCTTCGGATCCTCTCCGATTCTTCCGGACTTGTGAGCTCCGATAGGGTTAAAGTAACGAAGCAGCATGACATTCCACTCTGGATCTCCTGTATGCAGGTCTGTCAGAATCTGCTCCAGCATTCCCTTTGTTTGTCCGTATGGATTGGTAATCTCGCCCTTCGGACAATTCTCTGTGATCGGTATTTCCGCCGGGTCTCCGTATACAGTTGCCGAAGAACTGAATATCATATTCTTACAATTATGCTTTCTCATTACATCACAGAGGATCAACGTTCCTGTAATGTTATTGTGGTAGTATTCCCACGGTTTCGCTACAGACTCTCCGACAGCCTTCAATCCGGCAAAGTTAATAACTGCATCAATTGCTTCATTTTCAAATATAGGCTCTAAATCTTCCCTGTTCAGAAGGTCTCCTTTATAGAATTTCAACGTCTTGCCTGTGATCTCCTGTACTCTGTCTAATGCGGTCTCACTGGAATTGTACAAATTATCTACAACTACAACCTCATATCCTCTTTCCAAAAGTTCTACACATGTGTGGCTTCCGATATATCCGGCGCCGCCTGCTACTAAAATTGCCATATTAACCTCTCCTTATCTTCCACTTCTATTAATCGACTCTATGATTTCCAAAGATGTTCCGGATACACCCCCTCGTTTTTAAGATTCCAAATAGCGTCAACTACCGCCGCTTTATCTTTCTTGTAAGTAATTCCATACCAGCGGTCTGTAGATTTCAGCACTTTCACAGTTGCCTTATCTGCCGCAATCAGTTCTCCCACAACTGACGGAAGGAAATACTCACATTTCATCGGATTTTCCTGCAATCCTTTTTCAAGAAACTTCAAAAAACCTGCTTCCAGTTCTTTCAGCATACTTTCTGTAAACCCGAACAGATTCATAGATGCAATGCTCTCTTCTGAAATCTCTGTCCATGTTCTGCCGTCATCCTCGGTAAATGCGACTCCGTCTCCGTGTCTCTCAATGTGAGTACGTTCTGTAATCCCTGTCAGGAATCCCTCACTATCTGTCTCGCAGATACCTCTGGAAACATATCCATTCTCTGTCAATGTATTAGACAAAATGTATCCTACCATAGCATAACAGTACTTGGCATCATCTTCATTCTCCGTCAGATAATTATAAATTTCACGGAATGCATGAACCCCGTAATAATCATCTGCATTAATCACTGCAAAAGGTCCTTTTATAACTTCTTTACAGCTCAAAATCGCATGACCTGTTCCAAACGGCTTTTCTCTTCCCTCCGGTACAGTGAAGCCTTCCGGTAATGTTCCAAGTTCCTGATAGACATACTCTACATCCATATACTGAGCAATTCTGTTGCCTATTGATTCCTTAAATTCCTTCTCAATTGCCTTTTTTATGATAAAAACAACCTTCTCAAATCCAGCCCGTTTCGCGTCATAGATAGAAAAATCCATAATGATATGTCCATCGGCGTCTACCGGATCGATTTGCTTCAAGCCTCCGTATCTGCTTCCCATTCCCGCAGCCATAATGACTAACACCGGTTTTTGCATTGCTGTCTCCTCCTTTATTTTCTCAACATCCCATTAACATTATTATAAAATACTCTTTCAAAAATGTATATACAAAATTCGTGCCACTAGATGTAATTATGTTGCCAAAGTTACTGTTCACACCCTACTGTTTTTGTGCTTCGATTTTTTCTGCCAGATCATTCAGATCGACCCAGCGTTCCATCTTACACTCCAGTTCCTGTTCCATCTGTTCTTTCTCCGCCAGCAGTTCCGAAAGTTTTGCGGAATTTGTTGCATTTTCTGCCATAGCAGACTCCAGTCCTTCTATCTTTTCCTCCAGGGACGCGATCTCCTCATCAATCGTGTCATATTCCCGCTGTTCTTTAAAAGAGAATTTCAGCTTTACCGCATGATTTTGTTTCCACTCTCTTTTCTCCGCCTTCTTTTCTTCATCCTTTAATATACTGTTCTTTTGTGTACTTCCATCTGCCTGATTCTTTCTCTGCACTGACTCAAGATAATCTGTATAGCCGCCTTCATATTGTACAAGACGTCCGGAACCTTCAAACGCAAATATCCGCTCCGCCATATTGTCTAAAAAATACCTGTCATGAGAAACTGCAATCACAATTCCTACAAAAGAATCCAGATAATCTTCAAGTACAGTCAGCGTAGGAATATCCAGATCATTAGTCGGCTCATCCAGGATCAGAACATTCGGTGCTTCCATCAATACCTTTAACAAATACAGTCTACGCTTTTCTCCGCCAGATAATTTACCGATGGGGGTATACTGTATTGCGGAATCAAACAAAAAGCGTTCCAGCATTTGAGATGCTGTGATCTTTCCTTCCCTTGTCATCACATATTCTGCCGTGTCCTTGATATAATCAATGACTCTTTGGCTTTCCTCCATCTCCGTTGCTTCCTGTGCGAAATATCCGATTTTTACCGTATCGCCGATTTCCACACTGCCGAAATCCGGCTGCAGATTTCCTGTAATAATATTCATCAGTGTAGATTTGCCGCAGCCGTTAGCTCCGATAATTCCAAGCCGTTGATTTTTCAACACAATATAATCAAAATCATCGATCAACACCTTTGCTCCGTACCGCTTGCTGATATGATGCAGCTCTATAGTTTTCTTTCCCATTCGTGTTTCTACAGAATCCAGCTCCACATGTTCCTCCTGCACCGGAGCCTTGCCGTTTTTCAATGTCTCCAGACGTTCCAATCTGGCTCTTTGCTTCGTACTTCTGGCACGGCACCCCCGCTTTGCCCACTCCAGTTCCATACGAAGCACACTTTGCCGTTTCCTCTCCGAAGCCAGTTCCATTTCCTCACGCTGTGCCTTCTGCTCCAGAAATTCCGAATAATTTGCCGCATAAGAATACAACTTACCATGACTGATTTCTAAAATCTTATTCGTCACCCTGTCCAGAAAATACCGGTCATGTGTTACCATGACCACAACACCGCGGAACTTATTCAAATACCTCTCCAGCCATGCCGCCATCTCATTGTCCAGATGGTTGGTCGGCTCGTCCAAGATCAGTACATCTGCCGAATTAACCAGTGTTCTTGCAAGAGCTGCCCGCTTCTTCTGTCCACCGGACAGGTGTGCGATTGGTTCTTCAAAGTTAAAAAGTGACAAACGGGTCAGCACTGTTTTCGCCTCACTCTCTGTATTCCAGTCCTGCTTCTCACGCCCCCTCATAACATAAGAAAGCACAGTTGCCCCCTCTAGAAATTCCGGATTCTGCGGCAGATACGTTACATGCAGTCCGTTCTGAGTGATGACCTGACCTTCATCTGGAGTCTCCAGTCCCGCAATCATTTTGAGCAGCGTAGTTTTGCCTGTTCCGTTAATTCCGATAATACCTATTTTGTCTCCCTCATGAATTCCAAAAGACACATCATCAAAAATTGTTTTCTCCCCATATACTTTACTAACATGTTCCAAATTCAAAACATTCATGTCCGTTCCTCTTGCTATATTTTTTATCAACTTTGCCAATTTGATAATTATACCATAATCCGCTTCTCATTTGTTATGTAATTTCAAATAATTCTTCATTTTCAATTCCCGTTTGCTTGTCTATATTACGCAAAATTCTTAGTTCTTTATAAATTTTTATTAACTTCTCTTGTCTTTTTTAGAAAAAAGAGATACTATAGAAAACATTGGAAAAACTCCAATAGAAAGGGGAGATTGCATGCGTTCAAGAAATAAAAACGCGGCTTATTTTGATGATAATTTTGAAGTAACTTACGAAGACGATATGACCTTTGAGTACGATACAAATGAAAGAGATTTTGAAACACAGGAAATGTATTCTCTGAAAAGAAAACCTGATCAGCGTGTCCGTAAATTTACTGATACTGTAGACATATACAGCAGCATAGACGATTATACTGATTACAATGGCAACTATGATACTTCCTGCAAAAACAGACAAAACAGCAGCATCCGCACAGGCAGACACCGTGCCTACCGCCCCACACAGCTTGCAGCGCCGATTCAAAAAGGCGGCAATGTCATGCTCCATATTACCCGCACCGTAATCCGTAATCTGACGCTGTTTTTAATGCTGGCAATATTAATTCTAATGGGTTATAACTTCTTGCGGGGAAGCACCCCTTATGGCGATATAGAAAATGCAGTTGCTTCTAATACCTATACAATGACACTGACTGCTTATTTTTCTGTTGTTGCCTGTCTGATATTTTTTGAAATTATTTCTATGCTATGGGCAATGACGCGCGTCCGTGTACGGGATGAATATGGCACATACAAGGAAGATGTGGGACGGGGAATGTTTTCTTTTATTTTTCTCTATCTTTGCTCATTTGCATCATTCTATATAAGCGGCTGGATTCCTGAATCCATAGAAATATTAAAAGGATTCAAAGGTGCATTAGACGTCTTTGGATCCATGCACAATGTGCTCTTTGGCTTTTGTCTTGCAGGGATAATTTCCTGCCTGTTCAGAAAATACAGTATTACTCTGTAAGATAAAATTAACAGATAAACAAAGGTTCTGCAAACTTTCACTTTTATGTCCGTCTGCAGAACCTTTTCTTTTCAATCGTTCAATTTATAGAAATATTTTGTCATAAATATAACTGCTTCTTACAGCATTTCTGCACGCAGCTCTGCTCCATCCTTCGTACTCAAATATGCAGGCGCAATGTCAAATACAGTCTTGCATCCGCTCTGACCTTCCGAAGCCATTCGATATGCTGCTCTTGCATAAGCAGCAATAACACTGGAAGTAAATTCCGGGTTAGAATCTAATTTCAAACTATATTCAATCAAATGTGAGTTCTCTCCGTTCCAGCCTGTCTTACCGCTCCTTAACACGAATCCTCCGTGTGGAATTCCACTGTGATCGCGTTTCAGCTCCTCTTCGCTGATAAAATGTACGGTTGTATCATAATCTGCAAAGTAATTCGGCATAGTCTTAATTTCTTCCTCGATCTTCGCTTTATCTGCACCCTCTTCTAAAACAACAAAACACTCCCTTGTATGTTTTTCACGGGTTGACAGTTCCGGATTTTGACCATCTCTGACTGCATCCAGAGCTGTATCTACAGGAATCGTATACTGCTTTGCATCCTTCACTCCGGCAATACGGCGGATTGCGTCAGAATGTCCCTGACTTACACCCTTTCCCCAGAATGTATAATCCTTTCCATCCGGGAGCACAGCGCTTGCGTACAGTCTGTTCAAAGAGAACATTCCCGGATCCCAGCCTACAGAAATAATTCCGACCTTTCCGCTCTTCTTCGCTGCCGCGTCTACATTTGCAAAGTGCTCCGGAATCTTTGCATGAGTATCAAAACTGTCCACCACATTGAACATCTCTGCAAATTCTGGCGTCTGCTTCGGCAGATCCGTTGCGCTTCCTCCGCAAAGAATCATAACGTCAATCTTATCCTTCCAGTCAGCAGCCTCTGACACATTACAAACTGCCGCTCCTTCTGTTAAAATATGCACACTCTCTGGGCTTCTTCTTGTAAATACGGCAACAAGCTTCATATCCTTATTCTGCTTTACAGCACATTCTACGCCGCGTCCCAGATTACCATAACCTAAAATTCCGATTCTGATACTCATTATTCTTTCCCTCTTTTCATACTAGTCGATTACAAGTTTCTTTGATATTAAAAAAATCATTTTCCATTATAGGCTTTCCCACTTTAAAGTGCAAGTGTTTTTTATACTGAACTGATATGTGCAGCATGATGCACACCCCAAAGGTGAACCGTCGTTTATTCTTTGTTTTAATACTGTATTTTTTTTTGCCGGATCAAATTAAACCTGATGATCGAAGGATTGAAATATTCATTCGCATAAACAAGAGGCTTATCATTGGAACTATAATTAATTGATTTTAAATACAAATAAGGAGAGTCCCCCAGTTCTTTTACAGTTACATATCTTTTCAATCCCTGAATATCTGCTGGCATGACCGTATCTATTTCCACCTTGTCCCACTCCACTTTCTCACCGGACAAATTATAGATATATTTATAAATAGAATCCTCATATTTGGAAAATGAATCAAAAGCTTCTTCTCCTCCTATCAGATTCATACTAAAATAATCTCTGCAAAACGCACAGATCTGATTATCGGCAAGGAACAACTTTTCTGCAATGACAAGCTGTTCTTCTTTCTGCATCTGAAGAATAGAAGCAATCTCATCATCACGCTTTATCTTACTAATCTTAAGCAGCCTCACAGAAGGTTTATATCCACTGTTCTGTATCATCTGGGTCAGTTCCATACACGGACTGAATGTCACCTTGATATTCAATGAATCAACGTTTACAAAGGTACCTTTTCCCTGCCGGCGGAAAATGATCCCCTCTGCGGCAAGTGCATTCAATGCCTGCCGGATTGTAATCCTGCTGACACCGATCATCTCTGCCAGAACTTCCTCCCTCGGTAATTTATTGTCCCGGTTGAGGTCCATTTCCTCAATATATCTCATCACCTCTGTCTTTGCCTGCTCAGACAAAGGCATAACATTTAATTTACGCGTACCCAAAACAGCTTCCTCCACTTTCATCACTTAAGAAAAATGATAGTGGAGGAAGCTCCTTTTGTCAAGTTTGGACTATATAAAAAAATATATGTTAATGTTCATACCCTACAGGCGCGTACAGCAGCAAAATTATGACAATGCTTTCTTTCCATTCAATAATATATTCAGGATAATTGCACTGGCGCTTACCATAAATAAGCCATTACTCATCACCATAGACAACATTTCTGGCATATTTACAAAAATTTCTGGGGCAAACGTTGCTCCGACTCCAATTGCAATACTTGTTCCTATAATCTTAAAATTGTTATCTGCTCCAAAATCCACTTTGGACAAGATGGAGATTCCCGATGCAGTAATCACGCCAAACAGTGCTAATGTCGCCCCGCCAAGCACACATTTCGGTACTGCCGTGATAACAGCCGATATTTTAGGAAAAATTCCGGCGATCACAACCATGATCCCTGCCGCTGTGATCACGGAACGGCTTTTTACCTTTGTCAAATCTATCAGACTGACATTTTCATTAAACATTGTAGAAGGCACAGAATTGAAAGCACCTGTAAAAATCTGTGAAACTGCCTGTCCGCGGATTCCGCGCTCTTTTGTATTGTTGTCAGTATGTATGCCCGTAATCTCATCTATAACAGAAAAAACACCGATACACTGAATCATATTTATAATACAGAAAATTGTCATCATCAGAATCGGAATGATCTTGAATTCCGGCATTCCAAAATGAAATGGTAAGACCGGCTGGAACAATTTTGCCTCTGCGATCGGCGTGAAATCTACCATATGAAACAGAGCGGCAGCAACGGTCCCGGCAACAATTCCTAATAATAACGACATGCTCTGCCAGATTCCTTTTGCATACTTTTCAATCAAAATAATAATCAGCAATACACAAAGTCCTAAAACGATGTTTGGAATAGCTCCGAACCCTTCGGAACCCTCTCCGCCTGCAAGATCACGCACAGCAGTCGGTGCAAGACTGACTCCGATCAGAGTTACAAAAGTTCCGACAACAACCTGTGGGAACAATTTCAATATCTTGTCCATAAAAAACGATAAAACAAAGATTGCCGCGCCTGATACAATGATTGCTCCAAACAATGTCTGCATACCATATTTCTGTCCGATTACGATCATCGGACTAAGCGGAGCAAATGAAGAGCCAAGAATAATGGGATATTTTGAGCCAATCCATTTTCCCACACCGAGCACTTGAATTAAAATTGCAATCCCAATTGTAAAAAAATTAGCAGATACAAGAAATGCTGTCTCTTCTGCACTCAGCCCCAATGCACCTGCCAAGATCAACGGCACTGCAATTGTTCCCGGACACATAGTCAGCACATGTTGAAACCCGATAATAAGTGTCTTTTTCCAGCCTGCCTTTTCGTCAAAAACTTCCTGTCCCATATCGTCTCTCCTGTCTGAGTTCTAATCCCAGTATCCCTCATGTACTTTTGCTGCTTCTACTTCTACTTCCTCTACAGGTCCTATCACCTGTATATCCTTCTGTCCTCTTGCAAAAACGTCACGGCATGGAAGATCAAAGGTCGGATTCTGCTCATGGCTTCCTGTCAACTGCAGGAGACGTCTTTCTGTCATCCCATATACAACTCTTCCGATATTCGCCCAGTAAATAGCTCCTGCACACATCGCACACGGCTCCGCTGTCGTATACAGTGTACAATCCCAGAGAAACTCTTTGGAATATTCGTGAGATGCTCTTGCAGCTAACGTGGCTTCTGCATGACCTGTACAAATCTTTTCTGTGATCTCAATATTTGGCTGCTCCATAATGATATCTCCTTCTTTATTCACAAGCAGGGCGCCAAAAGGTGTGTTACCTGATTCTCTGGACTCCTTTGAAATCTCAATTGCCTTTCTTAAGTAGTACTCATGACTCTGATACATTGTTTTTCCTCCTTGAATTAAGTATTATGTAATAGGTATTACCTTTCTTATTTATACAATAACACATCTGTACAAATTTGTAAAGAAAAAATGTATGGAATCACAACTGATTTCCATACATTTTTCCAAATCCCTATTCACTTCTCCATCTCAGTTGCAGACTTTACAGCAAATGCAGCGCCCATAAGTAATTTTTCTTTCTATTCATCAAATTCCAGGACTGCCACATGAAATCTCGGCGTCTCCTTAATTTCCCTGACAATACCTTTCCTTGTCTTCAGACGCTCCGTACTCTTGAAATTTCCGCTCATTCCAAGTGCATGCTCCATCGTATAATAGTAAGAAGACGGAAGCTGACTTTCAATCACTTCAATCTCCTGTCCGATTGTCAGTGCATTAAGATCCTCGATCGTAAAATCCATTTCCCGCATAATTTTAATTCTCCTCTGTATCATTTTCATAATCTTCTTACCAATCAAAATAAGAATCTCCCCTGGAATCCAGTACTTTTTAACATCTTTTTTTCAATCGGAACTTGGACACTAATTCCTTCAGCATATTAGCCTGCCCAGACAGCTCTTCACTGGCGGCAGCGCTCTTCTCTGCAGTAGATAAATTAGATTGTACCACATTAGATATCTGATCGATTCCGCGTAAGACTTCCTCGGTAGCAGAAGCCTGTTTCGCAGAATATTCAGCAATTCCTTCAATCAGCTTATTGACCTCATCAGCCTGTGCAACAACTGCAAGCATGGAATCTGCAGTATCCTTTGCCATCGTACTTCCTTCTTCTACGGCTTCTACAGTTTGATCGATCAAGGCTGTCGTATTCTTCGCAGCCTCGGAAGATTTGCTTGCCAGGTCACGAACTTCATCAGCTACTACAGCGAAGCCCTTTCCTGCGGTGCCGGCACGGGCAGCCTCCACAGATGCATTCAGCGCCAGGATGTTAGTCTGAAATGCAATATCCTCAATCGTCTTGATGATATTGTGAATCTCAGTGGACTTATTGCTAATCTTCTGGATTGCCCTGTTCATATGCTGCATCTTTTCGTTACTCTCTAAGATGCGGCTTCCTACGTCCTTGGAAATCTCGCTTGCCTTCTTCGCGCCTGCTGCAGTTTTCTGGATTCCGTCGGAAACATCATTGATGTGATTTGCCAACATCTCCACCGCATCTGACTGTTGAAGAGATCCCTGTGAGAGTGTCTGAGCACCTTCTGCCACATGACCGGAGCCTTCTGCTACCTGTCCGGCGGATACATTGATCTGTCCCAGTGTCTCATTAAATGATATAGAAATATTTTCTAGAGAATCCTTAATTTTTGCAAATTCACCTACATATTCGTGAGAAAGCGTGAAGTCAAGATTCCCCTGTGCAATCTCCTGCAATTTTTCTGATACTTCATTGATATAATCAACATAGTCTCGTAACCGGACAACCGTTTTGCTGAAATTTTCTGCCAACTCGCCAAGCTCGTCATTAGAAGTATGGCGAATGGTCTGATCCAGTTCACCCTTTGCAATTTTAGTAGCAACATTATTCAGTTCGGCTACCGGCTTGCCGATAATATTCCTTACAAGCAGTATGATCAGAAGGATTGCTATGAAAACGGCTACAGCAGAACCGGTTATCATCATACCAGTCAGCAGACGCAGATCTCTTAAGACTTCATCTTTGGATACATAGGATACCGCGGTCCAGTCACTATTCGGAACTTGTGCTACCTGTATGTACATGTTGTTATCATAAAGTGATAATCCGAATGACTTCTGCTGTATCTTTTCAGCGGCATAAGCATACATATCACCTTTAAATTCACCTAGATTATGCCCTGTCATCTCCTTGTCCTTATGTCCGATAATCGTATCAGTCCGTGTATCTACAAGGAAGATTCCGCCCGTCTTCTCTAACTGGATGTTGGCCACGATATCAGAAATGGAATCCAGATATACATCGGCAGCCGCTACACCACGGGTCTGTCCGGCAGCATTTTTAAGCTTACCTGAAGCGCCTACCACATAGGACTGGCTGTCTTCATCAAAATATACATCTCCCAAAATAAAGTCGTCTGATTGAATGCCGTCCTGATACCATGATTTCTCCAATGCGTTGAAATCCGGACCAGGTACAAAGGATGCATGATACAGAGAACCGTCTGTCAAAGCAATATACAGCCCGGCAGGGTATGCGTCGTTCTGATCAACAGTATGTCGGATATACTCCATCATCTCAGGAATCTCCATATTCTCATACTCAATAGTATCTCGCTGCATCTGAAGCATAGTCAGCGTTTTATTCATCCATGCATTGGTTTCCTGAAGCGTCTTATCTGTAGTCTCCTGAAGCAAATTCTCACTTTTCTCCAACAACGTCTTAGAAACTCGGTTGTATACAATCATCAGAAGTGCGGCAACCATGATTACAATCGTTACAATAATTGCGCCTACCAACTTCCTGGTGATGCCCCGTTTCCCCCTGCGGAGCTTTACAGTTCGTTTGTCATTTGTTTTCATCCTCTTACTCTTTTGAATATACTTGCTGATTATAAGCTATTTTGGTAAGAATATACAATAAAATTATAACTGTTATGAATGGAAAATACAATCTCTAATAGAAAATTTGCGCACTAAGTAAAAAAAGAACTTTCGTCACCTGTCCAAGTCAACGAAAGTCCTTATTTTTACATTTATTCTAAATATTAATTCTTAAAATTTCCCAGCCTTTGCAGCCTCCTCGATGGAAACTGCTACTGCAACAGTCATACCAACCATCGGGTTATTACCTGCTCCGATCAGTCCCATCATCTCAACGTGGGCCGGTACAGATGAAGAACCTGCAAACTGTGCATCAGAGTGCATACGTCCAAGTGTATCCGTCATACCGTAAGAAGCCGGTCCTGCCGCCATGTTATCCGGGTGAAGTGTACGTCCTGTACCACCACCGGAAGCAACTGAGAAGTATTTCTTACCCTGTTCCATACATTCTTTCTTGTATGTACCTGCAACCGGGTGCTGGAAACGTGTCGGGTTTGTAGAGTTACCTGTGATGGAAACATCTACACCTTCTTTGTGCATGATCGCTACACCTTCACGAACATCGTTTGCGCCGTAACAATTAACCTTTGCACGAAGTCCCTCAGAATAAGCTGTTCTCTGAACTTCTTTGAGTTCACCTGTGTAATAATCATACTCAGTCTCTACATATGTAAATCCGTTAATTCTAGAAATAATCTTAGCTGCGTCTTTTCCAAGTCCGTTCAAGATAACACGAAGTGGTTTTTTACGAACTTTGTTTGCCTTCTCCGCAATACCAATAGCGCCCTCTGCTGCTGCAAATGACTCGTGGCCTGCAAGAAATGCGAAACAATCTGTATCTTCTTCCAGAAGCATCTTTCCAAGGTTACCATGCCCCAGACCTACTTTTCTCTGGTCTGCTACAGAACCCGGGATACAGAAAGCCTGAAGACCTTCTCCGATCGCTGCTGCTGCGTCTGCTGCTGTCTTGCAGCCTTTTTTAATCGCAATAGCCGCGCCTACAGTGTATGCCCAGCATGCGTTCTCAAAACAGATCGGCTGGATTCCCTTTACCTGATTGTAAACATCAAGTCCGGCATCCTTTGTAATCTTCTCTGCCTCTTCAATAGAAGCAATGCCATAGCTGTTCAAAACTTCATTGATTTTATCAATTCTTCTTTCATATGATTCAAATAAAGCCATTTATTTGTCCTCCTTGTTATAAGCACTTAATTACTCTTTACGCGGGTCGATAATCTTTGCTGCATCATCTACACGTCCATACTGTCCTTTTGCTTTCTCCCATGCATCGTTCGGAGTATCGCCGGCTTTGATAAAGTCTGTGAACTTGCCAAGGCTTACGAACTGGTATCCGATAATCTCGTTGTTCTCGTCCAGAGCGATTCCTGTTACATAACCCTCTGCCATCTCCAGATAACGTGGTCCTTTTGCAAGAGTACCATACATTGTACCAACCTGAGAACGAAGGCCTTTACCAAGATCTTCCAGACCTGCACCGATCGGAAGTCCGTCCTCAGAGAATGCACTCTGTGTTCTTCCGTATACAATCTGAAGGAATAATTCTCTCATTGCTGTATTGATAGCATCACAAACAAGGTCTGTGTTCAATGCTTCCAGAATTGTCTTACCTGGAAGGATCTCAGATGCCATGGCTGCGGAATGTGTCATACCGGAACATCCAATTGTCTCAACCAGAGCTTCCTGAATGATACCGTCTTTTACATTCAGAGTCAGCTTACAGGTACCCTGCTGCGGAGCACACCAGCCAATTCCGTGTGTCAGACCGGAAATGTCTTTTACCTCTTTCGCTTTTACCCATTTTGCTTCTTCCGGAATCGGAGCCGGTCCGTGATTCGCGCCCTGCGCTACCGGACACATCATTTCTACTTCATGTGAATAAATCATGTTAATACTCCTTTCAAATATGAATGATTTTTCTCCCGCATAATGTTGTCAAAAATTTAACATCACACTTGATTTTATTTTCGCACAAAATCGTCTCTACGTCAATTGTCACTTTCTACAAGTTTTTCTATTTTTGTAACAGTTCAGCCATGCACAAATCTACAAAAACGAATTGGTAAGCTTGCTTACAACAAGACGTTTTTTGTAGGATT
>NZ_CALPDG010000020.1 GCF_943193195.1 Mediterraneibacter agrestimuris
TTAAGTTACGGTTTTACTTACTTTAAAGTAATGCTATCCGTTTTTAAGCAAGTTTATAGCGGCGTGAATAATTCAGGTTTAATCTGTTGGATAATGCGGTGAAGTATAGTGATCGGGGGAGTATGATTCTGGTGGAAATCATGGAATACGAGATGTATGTCCGTATTAATGTGTGCAGCCGGGGACAGAAGATCGAACGGGAAGAATTTTCTAAATTGTTCCAGAGGTTTTACCGCGGAAAAGATGTGAAAGACCAAGAAGGTGTCGGGCTTGGACTATATTTGGCAAGAGAGATTGTCAGAGGTGAGCGGGGATATATGAAAGGAGAATATGATCCGGAGCGGGGGAATATATTTACGGTATTTTTACGTTACAGTTCAGCATAGGAGTTTGCACTTGCTGCAAACTCCGTAAAAACGTGTGCCGGAGAAATAGAATCCGCCCTTTCACCGCAGGTGAATTTAAAATAGGGCGGATTCAGTAACAGTGCAGCCAAAGGCTGAACTGTTACATTTTTACAGCTTGACTGACAAAATATATCTTGATTATAATAGGTCTGTCAAAGACAGGAGATTACAAGAACGAATTAGAAAGGAGCAAGGTATATGGGTAACATGATCAATCAGGAGATTACGGATTTCAAAGTGCAGGCATTTCACCAAGATGAATTTCGTGAGGTGACAAAGGCGGATGTGCTTGGGCACTGGTCGGTATTCTTCTTTTATCCGGCGGATTTTACATTTGTATGTCCGACAGAACTGGGGGATTTGGCAGATTTCTATGGAGATTTCCAGGAAACGGGCTGTGAAATTTATTCTGTATCTGAGGATACCCATTTTGTACACAAAGCATGGGCGGATGTCTCTGAGACAATCCGTAAGATTGAGTATCCTATGTTGGGAGATCCGGCGGGGGTACTGGCACGATTTTTCGGGGTACTAGTGGAAGCGGAAGGACAGGCTCTTCGGGGAACATTTATCCTGAATCCGAAGGGGAAGATTAAGGCATATGAAGTGCATGATATGGGAATTGGAAGAAATGCAAAGGAACTGCTGCGTAAAGTGCAGGCGGCTCAGTTCGTGGAGGAACATGGGGATGAGGTGTGTCCTGCGAGGTGGAAACCGGGCGAAGAGACGCTGACGCCAAGTCTGGATCTGGTTGGAATGCTGTAGGATAAGAGAGGTGGGATTATGATTGAACATATTACACCGGAGAGCAAGTTATTGGATGAGAATTTGAAGAAAGAATTGAGTGGGATTTTCTTAAAACTAACGGAAGAAGTAGTGCTTAAAGCGGTCATTGATATGACGACGGAGAAAGGAGTGGAGCTTGCCGGTTTTCTTACTGTTATCGAGAGCTTGAGCCCGAAGATTTCTCTGGAAATGTATATGCCGGATGAGGCAGAACAGGCTGTGGAGCTGGATACAGCATATCTTCCAGTAACGGGGCTTTACAAAGATGGACGTTATGCCGGGATTGCATTTCACGGCGTGCCGGGAGGAAAAGAAATCAATTCTTTCGTTCTTGCCATTTACAATCTGGCGGGACCAGGTCAGGAAGTCAGCAGCCGGGCAGTGAAGATGCTTCGGAAACTGGAACGAAAAATGAATATCAAAATTTGTGTATCTCTGGCATGTCACCATTGTCCTAAGGTGGTTGCCGCCTGCCAGCAGATAGCAGTGTTAAGCGGGCAGGTTGAGGCTGAGATGATTGACGCAGCGCTTTACCCAAAGCTTGTTGAGAAGTACAAGATTGAGCGTGTACCGATGATAATTGTGAATGATGAAGAGGTATATATCGGTCCGAAAACAATTGAAGAGATGACAGAAATTTTGGTAAAAATATCTAAAAATAAACTTTAAAGTTTGTGAGAATATACAGAATAGATAAAAAGTGATTGCAGAAGTAACTATTCTGTGCTATAGTGAAGCTAAATTAAATAACGTGCTGAGAGAGGAGAGCAATGAACGGCAACAGAGATGTTGTTATGTGAGTTGCCCTCCTTTTTTATATTTTCAATTAAGGTAAAGGGAGTGAAATGAATATCGTGGAACAACAATTTTATGATGCGGTGGAAAGCGATCCGGTGATTGCGGCAGTGAAAAATATGGGGGATTTGAAATACTGCTGTGTTCTGGAAGAGATTCAAGTCGTATTTATTTTATTTGGAGATATCTGTACAATTGCGGATATTGTGAAGAAGGTGAAGGATGCCGGAAAGATAGCAATGATCCACATGGATTTGATTGTAGGTTTAAGTTCTAAGGAAGTGACCGTAGATTTCATTAAGGGCAACACGATGGCAGATGGTATTATCACAACGAAGCCGGCTCTTGTAAAGAGGGCGAAGGAGTTGAACTTATTTACCGTATTACGGTATTTCCTGCTTGATTCTATGGCGCTGGAAAATATCCGGCAGCAGCCTTGCAATGTGAAACCAGATTTTATCGAGGTGCTTCCGGGAGTTATGCCCAAGCTAATCAAAGAGGTTTGTCATATAACCCGGATTCCGATTATTGCAGGTGGACTGATCAGTGATAAGGAATCAGTAGTGTCGGCGCTCAGTGCAGGAGCTATTGCAGTATCTACAAGTAATCGGACAGTATGGCTGATGTAGGTGTGATCAGCACAATGGGAGAATCATATAATGGAATTAAATTGCTATTTAGAAGGGCAGTTTATTTATAACACAACACAAGGTACAAAAGTACTGGACTAAAAAGGAGGAAAAAGATATGGCAAAGTATGTAATGGCATTGGACGCAGGAACGACCAGTAACAGGTGTATCCTTTTCAATGAAAAGGGTGAGATGTGCAGTGTGGCACAGAGGGAATTTACACAATACTTTCCACAGCCAGGCTGGGTTGAGCACGATGCGGACGAGATTTGGGCAAGTCAGCTTGGTGTAGCGGTTGAAGCGATGAATATGATCGGAGCTGCTGCTGAAGATATTGCTGCAATTGGTATTACCAACCAGCGTGAGACTGCAATTGTATGGGACAAGAATACAGGAGAGCCGGTTTATCATGCAATCGTATGGCAGTGCCGCAGAACTTCTGAGTATTGTGACTCTCTGAAAGATAAAGGGCTGACGGATAAGTACAGAGAGAAGACGGGACTTGTAATCGATGCATATTTCTCAGGAACCAAGGTAAAATGGATACTGGATCATGTACCGGGAGCAAGAGAAAGAGCAGAAAAGGGTGAATTATTATTCGGTACAGTAGAGACGTGGCTGATCTGGAAGCTTACAAAGGGGGCTGTTCATGTAACTGACTACTCCAATGCATCTCGTACTATGTTGTTTAACATCAATACACTGGAATGGGATGACGAGATTCTTGCAGAGTTGGGAATTCCGAAATGTATGCTTCCGGAAGCGAAACCGTCAAGCTGTATATATGGAACTGCAGACCCGTCCTTCTTAGGCGGACCAATTCCGATCGGAGGCGCTGCAGGAGACCAGCAGGCAGCTCTGTTTGGACAGACTTGTTTCACAGCAGGAGAGGCAAAGAATACATATGGAACAGGGTGTTTCCTGTTGATGAACACGGGCGAGAAACCGGTATTCTCCAAGAACGGACTTGTAACAACTATCGCATGGGGACTGGATGGTAAAGTAAATTACGCACTGGAAGGCTCTATTTTCGTAGCGGGCGCTGCAGTACAGTGGCTTCGTGACGAAATGAGGATCATTGATTCTTCACCGGATTCCGAGTACATGGCAAAGAAAGTAAAAGATACAAATGGATGTTATGTTGTTCCGGCATTTACAGGACTTGGGGCTCCGCACTGGGATCAGTATGCAAGAGGAACAATCGTAGGCATTACCCGCGGCGTCAATAAATATCATATTATCCGTGCAACACTGGAATCCCTTGCTTATCAGGTAAATGATGTACTGGATGCAATGAAAGCAGACTCTGGAATTAGGCTTGCAGCTTTGAAAGTAGACGGAGGAGCAAGTGCGAATGACTTCCTGATGCAGACACAGGCTGATATCATCAACGCTCCGGTGAACCGTCCGCAGTGTGTAGAGACAACCGCAATGGGAGCTGCCTATCTGGCAGGTCTTGCAGTCGGCTACTGGACGAGTAAGGAAGATGTTATTAAGAACTGGGCAATTGATAAAACCTTTGAGCCGTCTATTAAAGAGGAAGACAGAGCAGATAGAATCAAGGGTTGGAACAAAGCTGTGAAATATGCATATGGCTGGGCAAAAGAAGAACAGGAATGAAGGGAATGGATAATAGACAATTAAGAGGAGGAAATGGATATGTTACCATATATAGCAGAGTTTTTGGGAACCATGTTATTGATTCTTTTAGGTGACGGTGTAGTAGCTAACGTAACATTGAACAAATCAGGAATGAAGGGCGCTGGCTCTATTCAGATTACATTTGCCTGGGGGCTTGCGGTTATGGTACCGGCATTTATCTTCGGTGCAGCATCAGGAGCATCTTTCAATCCGGCGCTGACACTGGCACTTGCAATTGACGGAAGTTTTGACTGGGCGCTGGTTCCGGGATATATTATTGCACAGTTTGCAGGAGCATTTGTAGGAGCGGTTCTCGTATATTTGCTTTTCAAAGGACAGTTTGACGCAACAGAAGATGCAAGGAGTAAGCTTGGCGTATTTTGTACAAGCCCGTCTATTCCGAACATGGGGCTGAACATTTTAAGTGAGGCGATCGGTACTTTCGTTCTCGTATTTGCGATCAAAGGTATAATAAATGTACCAGGGCTGGCTGCAGGGCTGGATAAATTCCTCGTATTTGGAATCATTGTATCCATCGGTATGTCCTTGGGCGGACTGACAGGTTATGCGATCAACCCGGCACGTGATATCGGTCCTCGTCTGGCGCATGCGCTTCTGCCTATTAAAGGCAAAGGGGATTCCAACTGGGGATATGCAATTGTACCCCTTATCGGACCAATCATTGGTGCGGTTGCAGCAGTATTGCTTTATGGAGTGATTCCGTGGTAAAAATTATATAAAAGATTGTGTGAGAAGAGAGAGCCCTACAATAGATGCGTACTGATTACGGTGCGGGCAGTACGTATCTATTTGTGGGGCTTTCCAAAAATGAAGTGAAAGGATAAAAGGAGTGAATGGCCATGTTTGATTATGACGTTATGATTATTGGAGGCGGAGTAGCAGGGGCGGCTTCTGCAAGAGAATTGTCCCGCTATAAAGTAAAAGCCTGTGTCATTGAAAAAGAAGAAGATGTATGCTGCGGAACTTCCAAGGCAAACAGTGCTATTGTCCATGCCGGATATGATGCGGCAGAAGGTTCACTGATGGCTAAGCTGAATGTACGCGGCAATCAGATGATGGAAGAGCTTTCCAGAGAACTGGATTTTCCTTTTAAGAAAAATGGTTCTCTGGTCATCTGCCTTCATGAAGAGGATATGCCGAGTCTGCAGACGCTGTATGACAGAGGTGTTGTAAATGGTGTGAAAGAACTGCGGATTTTGAACAAAGAAGAAGTATTGGAAATGGAGCCGAATATTTCTGATAACGTGTATGCAGCACTGTATGCGCCGACAGCAGGAATTGTGTGTCCGTTCAGCCTGAATATTGCACTGGCGGAGAATGCCAATGTAAATGGTGTGGAATTTAAGTTTGATACCGAAGTGGAAGATATCAAAAGGATTGACGGCGGTTATAAGCTGATGACAAACAGAGGGGTATACCAGACGAAATGCATCGTCAATGCCGCAGGTGTGTATGCCGACAAAATTCACAACATGGTAAGTGAGAAAAGGATACACATTACCGCAAGGCGTGGAGATTACTGTCTGCTGGATAAAAGTGCAGGCGGACATGTGAGCAAAACAATCTTTGCACTTCCGGGTAAATATGGGAAGGGTGTGCTCGTGACACCTACAATTCATGGTAATCTGCTTGTTGGACCGACAGCTATTGATGTGGAAGATAAAGAGGGAACCAATACAACAAGAGAAGGGCTGGATCTTCTGATTGAGAAAGCAGGAATGAATGTGAGAAACCTTCCAATGCGTCAGGTAATTACATCATTTTCAGGGCTTCGTGCACATGAGGACGATCATGAATTTATTATCGGTGAAGCGGAAGGCGCTGAAGGATTTATCGATTGTGCAGGGATTGAATCTCCTGGGCTAACAAGTTGTCCGGCAATCGGAGAAATGGTTGCAGACATCGTAAGTAAAAAGCTGGGGCTTCAGAAGAAGGAAGACTTCATAGCAACGAGAAAAGGTGTTCTGGATCCGTCTACATTGACGAAAGAAGCAAGGGCTGTTTTGATGAAAGAAAAACCTGCTTATGGGAATATCATCTGCCGCTGCGAGATGGTGACAGAAGGTGAGATTCTGGATGCAATTCATCGTCCGCTGGGAGCAAGGTCTCTGGACGGTGTAAAACGCAGAACAAGAGCAGGAATGGGACGTTGCCAGGCAGGCTTTTGCTCACCGAGGACAATGGAAATTCTGGCGAGAGAGTGTAACATGAGTATGTTCGACATTACAAAATCGGGTGGAAATTCAAAAATTGTAGTCGGAACAAATAAGGATACTTTATAAAGGAAGGAGGATACTTAGTATGAAACAATATGATATTGTCATTATCGGCGGCGGTCCGGCGGGACTGGCGGCAGCAGTATCCGCAAAGAAAAACGGAGTTGACAGTATTCTCATTCTGGAAAGAGACAAGGAATTGGGAGGAATTTTGAATCAGTGTATTCACAATGGTTTTGGACTTCACACATTTAAAGAAGAACTGACAGGTCCGGAATATGCAGGACGTTTTATCGATCAGGCAGCAAAGCTGGATATTGAATATAAGTTAAACACAATGGTCATGGACATCCGAGCAGATAAGGTCTTGACGGCGATGAACAGAGAAGATGGATTGTTTGAGATTCAGGCGAAAGCAATCATTCTGGCAATGGGATGCCGGGAGCGTTCGCGGGGAGCACTTAACATTCCAGGTTATCGCCCGGCAGGGATTTTCTCAGCAGGAACCGCGCAGCGCCTGGTCAATATGGAAGGCTGTCTTCCAGGGCGTGAAGTGGTTATCTTAGGTTCCGGCGATATTGGTCTGATCATGGCAAGACGAATGACATTTGAAGGAGCCAAAGTAAAGGTTGTCGCAGAACTGATGCCTTACTCCGGTGGATTAAAGCGAAATATCGTACAGTGTCTGGACGATTACGGAATTCCGCTGAAGCTGAGCCATACTGTTGTAGACATCAAGGGGAAAGAACGTTTGGAGGGCATTACACTTGCAGAAGTGGACTCCAAGGGCAGACCGGTTCCGGGAACGGAAGAGTATTATTCCTGTGATACACTGCTGTTGTCTGTAGGGCTGATTCCGGAAAATGAATTGTCAAACGGTATGGGTGTCGAGATGAATCCGGTGACTTCGGGACCAAAGGTAAATGAAAGCCTTGAGACCAATATTGAAGGTGTATTTGCCTGTGGAAATGTACTTCATGTGCATGACCTTGTGGACTTTGTATCTGAGGAGGCGGCAGCAGCAGGCAAGAATGCGGCAGTTTACGTTAAAACAGGAGTGGGAAAACGCAGCGGCGGACATGACATTGTCTTAAAGGCTGTGGATGGTGTACGTTATACAGTTCCGGTCACGATCAACCCTGAGCATATGGAGGATTCTATAACTGTACGTTTCCGTGTGGGAAATGTATATAGGGATTGCTATGTGAGTGCGTATTTTGGAGAGGAAAGAGTGATTCACAGAAAACGGCAGATTGTGGCTCCCGGTGAAATGGAAGAAATTAAGTTGACAAAGGAACAATTAATGCAGTATGCTGATTTGCAGGAAATCACTGTAAAAATTGAATAGTTACAATAGATTTGTAAGTTCGTGAGAAATTAATTGCTCGTAACGAAGCGAGGAGGTATAAGAGAATGGAAGAAAGAAATCTGACTTGTATCAGCTGCCCTATGGGGTGTCCTCTGACAGTGGTGATGAATGGCGCAGAAGTGGTAAATGTCAGCGGCAATACCTGCAGGCGCGGCGAAGTCTATGCAAAAAAAGAAGTGACCAATCCGACCCGGATTGTGACATCAACCGTACGTGTAGAGGGTGGGAGCGCCGATATGGTGTCTGTAAAGACGAAGGAAGATGTTCCCAAAGGAAAAATCTTTGAGTGTGTTGAGGCATTGAAAGATGTTATCGTGAAAGCGCCGGTTCATATCGGCGACGTAATCATTTCAGATGTGGCAGGAACAGGAGTCGCTATTGTTGCAACGAAAAATGTAGAATAAGAGGGACAGTACAGCCAGAGGCTTACTGTTGTAAAAAGGAGGATCCCTAATGGGCAAAAATCTGGATATTACAAATATGAACGGAGTTACCGCTGACGAGGAAAAAACCTGCGGTCTGAACAACATGAATTGTTTGTCTGAGGATGAGGAGACGACCTGTGGTCTGAATGACATGAACTGTGTAGGAGACGATGAGGATAAGACTTGTGGTCTTACAGATATGAACTGCACAGGGGAATAAAAAGTACAATTTATTTTTCCATCATATGTTCTTACGGACTTGGCACGGATATGTGTTCTTTTGGTTGATTCAAATAGTTGTGTTTGCTACAATAAAGAAAGATTATGCTGAAAGTAATGGCGGAGGTATACCACCGATAAGAACTACATGAGGGAGGAAGAGTTGTGAGAAAAGAAAATGATCTGGGACGGGATCCGGTCGGCAGACTGGTTTTTCGACTTGCAATTCCTACTATGATCGCACAATTTGTTAATATTTTATACAGTATAATAGATCGAATGTATATCGGAAACATTCCGGAAATTGGAGACCTGGCGCTGGCTGGAGTTGGTATCTGCGGACCTATTGTAACGCTTTTGAGTTCTTTCGGAACATTGGTCGGGCTGGGAGGTTCGATCCTCATGGCAATGCGTCAGGGAGAAGGGAATGAAAAGAGAGCGCGCCAGTTGATGTCAAATTCATTTTTAATGCTGCTCTTATTTGCAGCCGTACTGACTGTTTCATTTTTATTGTCGAAAGACCGCCTGCTGATGTGGTTTGGTGCCAGTGAAGTAACCTTTGAGTATGCTGATACATATATGACGATTTATACGGCGGGGACATTTTTTGCACTGATGTCTCTGGGATTGAATTATTTTATTACATGTCAGGGATTTTCAACAATTGGGATGGCAACGGTACTGACAGGTGCGGTTACGAATATTATATTAGATCCGGTGTTTATTTTTGGATTTGATATGGGTGTGGCAGGCGCAGCGGCAGCAACTGTGATCGCACAGGCAGCATCCTTTCTGTTTGCTGTTGGATTCTTGTCAGGCAAGAAAGTACCGATAGGAATCTGTTTTGGAAATTATTCGATTAAGACGATGCTTAAAATTATTACAGTTGGTTTCTCACCTTTTATGATTATGGCAACGGACAGTGCGATTATTCTGGTGACAAATGCAGTTCTGCAGAAATATGGCGGATCAGATCAGGGCGACCTGTTGATTTCCGGTGCGACAATCATTCAAAGCTATATGATGCTGATTTCCGGTCCGTTGATTGGCATCAGCGGTGGTACACAGGCAATTTTGAGTTATAATTATGGTGCAAGACAGACAGAACGTGTAAAAAAAGCAGAGTGGAGTATTCTCAGAATGGGGATTATTTTTACAACGGTGATGTTTTTTGTGACACAGGCGGCTTCGCCGTATTTTGTAAAAATATTTACAAGGCAGGCAGAGCTGACAGAGCTTGCAGTGTGGGGAATCAGGGTGTATACATTAGGTGTGATACCAATGAGCTTTCAATATGTGCTGGTAGACGGACTGACGGCTCTTGGACGGACAAAAACAGCGCTTGCTCTGTCCTTGTTCCGTAAGACGGGGTATGTGGCTCTGACATTGATATTCCCGGCACTTTTGACCGCAAAAGCGGCATTTTATGCGGAACCGGTTATGGATGTGATGGCTGCGGTCTTGTCGACAGCGACATACTTGCTGATAATCGGAAAGCATTTGCGTCAGCGGGAAAATGCAGCGGCAAGATGAAAAATATGATGACAGGGAACGGGGAAATACTTTGAATTGGGAAACAATCGGGAAGGCAAGACTTTTTGAACAACTGACTTTAGAGCGTACACAGGAACTTTTTTTGAGCCTGAAGCCAAAGTGCATGGCATTGAAGAAAGGGGAACTGTTTATCAGAGATGGTCAGAAAGTGTCCTTTTTTGGAATTCTGGAATCAGGGGAACTGAATGCGACAAAGCTGTATAAGGACGGAAGCCAGAGTCTGATGTTAAAATATGAGCCTTCCTATATGGTGGGAGTGGATATCGCAGCTACAAAAAGGCGGAGCAGCACCTATTACATTACGGCTGTAAAGGACAGTCAAATTTACGTCGTTGATTATGATAAAATTGCGAAACCAGGGTATGTGGAAGAGACTGAGAGGCTGCTTATGATGGAGAGTGTGCTGGCCTTGATCGCAGGTGAGAACCAGCAGAAAATGAGCAAGATTGAAATACTTTCCAGAAAGGGGATGCGTGACCGAATCCTGACATTTCTGGCAATCCAGAGAAGTCTTGAAGGAAAGGATGAATTTGATATCCCTTATAACAGGGAAGAAATGGCGGAATTTCTATGTGTAAATCGCAGCGCTTTATCCCATGAACTGCGATTGATGGAAGAGGAAAACCTGATCTACTGCAGGAAAAATCATTTCCGAATTCTGGAAGCAGAATTATATAACAGAGAATAAAGAGAAGACTTATTTTCAGAATTTGTGAAATAAATGACTATATCGTCAAAATAATATTTAATTAAAAGAAGGTAAAAAGTTGGCAGAACAACTTATTGCCTTCTTTTCTTTCTATATACTGGAAACAACAAAATGTGAAAAAACATATAGGAGGAAAAAATGGGAATTTATGTAATAACAGGCGGAACAACCGGAATTGGCGCTGTAACAAGGGAAAAACTACAGGCAAAAGGACACACGGTCTATAATGTAGACTATAAGGATGGAGATTTTTGTGCAGATTTATCACAACCTGAGGGAAGACAGGCGGCTTTGCAAGCAATCCATGAGAAATTTCCTCAGGGAATTGACGGAATTATCTGTAATGCAGGTGTTGGACCGGTACGCTCGGCAGAAATGATTTTTGCACTGAACTTCTTTGCTTCTGTAGAAATGGCAGAAGGGGTGAGGGACTTATTGATTAAGAAGAGGGGCTGTTGTGTTGTGACTTCTTCTAACTCCATTACGAATCAGACTGTACGTCCTGACTGGGTAGATATGATTTCAAATGTTATGGATGAAAGGCGTGTGCTGGAATTTGCAAAAGAGATTCCGGCAGAGCAGCGTGCAAGTGCATACAGCTCCAGCAAGCATGCACTTGCCAGATGGGTACGGCGTGTGTCGCCATCGTGGGCGGTGGATGGTTTGAGGATCAACTCCGTTGCGCCTGGAAATACAACGACACCGATGACAAAGGGAATGACGGAAGCACAGATGGACGCGGCGCTTCTGATTCCGATCCCGACCAGATACGGCAAGCGGGAATTTCTGGATGCGGAAGAAATCGCAAATGGAATCGTATTTCTGGCATCACCGGAAGCGAGCGGAATTAATGGTGTGATTTTATTTGTAGACGGTGGAATTGATGCATTGCTTCGCTCAGAGAGATTTTAGATATTGTGCATGGACAAAAAAGGAGATTTAAAATGGTAAAGAAGACAAAAAAAAGAGAACTTTTAGAGCAGTTCATACATTGTATGACGATCGGAAATAATGTAGAGCTGGCAGATTTATTTGATAAATATGGCGTACTGCATGATTCTTCGCAATTGAAGATTGGCAGAGATACGATACATCTGGAAGGAAAGATGGCAGTCGAGATGATGTATCACAATCGCTTTGGGTTTAACCGCGGACCATTCCCTATCACCAGTGTAGAATATAAGGGGGATGAAATGGTCTGGTATTTTATTACATACGGCAGTATCATTGTTCCAGTCTGTGCGATTCTGTCAGATATGACAGAGGAGGGGCTGATCAAGAGAATGAATATTTATCCGTTGTAAAAGTAGTAATTATATGTTTATGAGGGAAAGAGAGAAAACGATATTAAATATTGAGAAATCAATGAATATGGGGTATATTTTTAGATAGAAAGAATCAATCTGACAGGGAGAGACGAAGAGAGATGGAGAAGAAAAGTTGGTATCGGAAAATCCCCAAAGTAGATATGCTTTTGGAGACAGAAGAACTTCAAGCAGCAGTGGAAGCGTGGGGGAGAACTCCGGTGATGGATGCTGTCAGAGAAGTACTGGCTGATTTTCGCAGACTGATTGAACAAGAGACAGATGAGAGTATTCTTTTGGACGTTCTCGAGAATCTTCCGGCAGACATTTTCAGGCGTACAAAGAAAATATGCTCCGTAAATTTAAAACCTGTGATCAATGGCACAGGAACTGTGCTGCACACAAATCTGGGGCGTGCGCCGATTCATTCAGAAGCAGCCGCTAGTATATCGAAGATTGTTTCTTCCTATTCAAATCTGGAATATAACCTGCAAAGTGGAGACCGGGGAGAACGGTATTCTCATTTTGAGGAACTGCTCTGCCGGATTACAGGGGCAGAGGCAGCTATGGCGGTCAATAATAATGCGGCATCCGTGCTTTTGGTTTTAAGTGCTCTGGGCCGTGGGGGCGAGACCATTGTTTCCAGAGGAGAACTGGTGGAAATCGGCGGTAAGTTCCGCATTCCCGATGTAATGGAAGAAAGTGGTACTATTCTGCGTGAGGTGGGATGTACTAATAAAACCCATTACGAAGATTATGAAGAAGCGGTGAATGATGATACGAAGTTGATTCTGAAAGTTCATACAAGTAATTATAGTATTGTGGGATTCACAAAGGCTGTTCCGGCAAAAGAACTGGCTCAGCTGGCAGCGCAGTCGGGAATTCCTCTTGTAGAGGATCTTGGCAGCGGTGTATTTATTAATCTTGAGAAATATGGGCTCCCTCATGAACCTACGGTACAGGAAGCTGTAAATAACGGAGTGGATATTGTGTGTTTTAGCGGGGATAAACTTTTGGGAGGTCCTCAGGCGGGCATCATCATAGGAAAGAAAATATATATTGATCGGTTGAAGAAGCACCCTTTGACAAGGGCGCTCCGTATTGATAAATATACTGTAGCTGTTCTGGAGCAGTGTTTTTTGGAATATCTCAGGGAGGAGAAGGCAGTGAAACGTATTCCGGTGCTGCGGATGCTGACAGAATCTTATGAAGAAGTGCGTAAAAGGGCAGAGAGATTAGAGCAGCTTCTTAAGGAAAAATGTCTTCCGGCAGAGATCAGCCTGTGTGACTGCATGTCTCAGGCAGGAGGTGGTAGCTTTCCGGAAACAGAGATTCCGAGCTGCGGAGTTTCCATATTGCCGGAGGAAATCTCAGTGACTTTGCTGCAAGAACGGCTGCGGAAGCTTTCCATAGCTGTGATTGGAAGGGTGTCTCAGGAGCGGTTTCTGCTGGATGCAAGGACGATTACCGAGGAACAGATACCGGAGATTGCCGCAAGGATCAAACAAGAGCAGATACTGGATAAGGAAAGGCTGACAGCAAAAGGCGGAGAGCTATGAAAAACATCATTATCGGAACGGCAGGACATATTGATCACGGCAAGACGACCCTGATTAAAGCGCTGACCGGATATAATACTGACAGATGGGCAGAAGAGCAGCGGCGGGGGATTACCATTGACCTTGGCTTCACACATTTTAATCTTCCGAACGGAGACCGGGCTGGTATTGTGGACGTGCCCGGGCACGAGAAATTTATTCCCCATATGGTGGCTGGTGTTGTGGGGATGGATCTGGTACTGGTGGTAGTAGCCGCCGATGAAGGTATCATGCCCCAGACAAGGGAGCATCTGGATATATTGAAGCTTCTTGGAATAGACAAGTGTATTCTTGTATTGAATAAGTGTGATCTGGTGGATGAAGAATGGCTGGAGATGGCAGAAGAGGAAATCCGGGAAGAACTGTCAGATACCTTTTTAAAGAATGTTTCGATTGTTAAGGTTTCTGCTGCTTCGGGAGAAGGACTTTCCAATCTGGTAGAAGAGATTCAGCGTATGACAGAAGAAGAGGTAGAAGAGAAGGATACGGCTGCCATTCCCAGACTGCCGATTGACCGTGTATTTACCATTCCGGGATTCGGCACAGTGGTTACTGGGACGCTTGTGTCGGGTGTCATCAATAAGGAGAGCAAACTGGAACTTTATCCTCTGGAAAAGGGAGGTAAAATACGCAATATTCAGGTATATGGCACAGACGAGGAGGAATGCTGCGCAGGACAGCGTGTGGCGATAAATCTCTCCAATGTAAAGAAACAAGAAGTACGAAGAGGATGTGTACTCGCTCCTGTGAACAGCATGAAGAACACAAATCTTCTGGATGTAAAACTGGAAATGCTGAAATCCTCTCCACGGATATTGACGAACCGCGCGCGTCTGCATCTCTTTACAGGAACAAGTGAGGTACTCTGCCGTGCCGTGCTTTTAGAGCATGAGGAATTGAAGCCGGGGGAAAGCGGTTATGTGCAGCTCCGGCTGGAAGAGAAAATTGCACTGCGCCGGGGAGATAAGTTTGTAGTCCGTTTTTATTCTCCTATGGAGACCATTGGAGGGGGCATCATATTAGAACCAAATCCAGGCATCAAAAAACGTTTCCGCAAAGATGTGATTGAGGAATTACAACAGAAAGAAAAAGGGTCTATTGCAGATGTTCTCGAGCTTCATATCCGTTCACGGAAGGATGCGCTTTTTACCGTGGCAGAGCTTGCAAAGCGGACGGCTTTTACAATGGAAGAAACAGAGAAAAATGTGCAGGAGCTAGAACGCGGCGGACAGGTACAGAGTTTTCCCCTGAAAAAGGATATCTATGTGTGGCATAGGATTTATGTTGATAAGGCTCTGGAAGAGCTGCAGAAGGTATTGGCAGCATACGAAAAGGAGTATCCTTATCGGCATGGTATGAAAAAGGCAGAGATTCAGACCACATATTTTAAAAAGATTAAACCAAATGTATTTGCATTAGTGCTGAAAATGTGGGAGGATAAGGGTGTGCTGAAGTGTGTAGGGGAATATGTATCCACATTGGAATTTGAGGCAGTAAGGGATGGGAAATTTGACAAGGTATCCAGACAGCTTTTAGATATTTTCGGAAAAGCAGGATATGAGTTTGTTAAATATTCCGAGCTTGTACTGGAGGGAGTATCAGGAGAAGTAAAGGATGACATTTTGAATATTTTGTGTGAAGACGGCAGTGTAGTGAAAGTTTGTGATGACTGTTATAGTCTGCCGGATTATATGGATTCGGCAAAAAAACGGATTGCGGAGATGCTGTCGGCAAATCCTGTTATATCAATTTCACAGGTAAGAGATGCATTTAAAACAAGCAGAAAATGTGCAAAGCAGATTCTGGAATACACCGATTCAATGAAAATTACGCGAAAGACGAGTGCAGAGAGTGAATGGACTATAAGAACCGAGATTTTTATTGATGACATAAAAATAATATAATCTTAAATTATTTATATGCAGGCGGTCGGGTAACTGGTGTGCCTCCTGGTCTTCAAAACCAGTGCGGGGCGTTAGGAGCGTCCTGGGTGGGTTCGATTCCCACACGTCTGCGCCAAAGGCAATCAACTCTGCGTATTTATTGCGCTGACTGTAACAATAGTGTTGCAGTATTTGGGTTATCTGCTTGTCAATAGAAGCTGTCTTATGATAGAATAATGAAGTAACGTCGGTGCGTGAAAGGGCGCAGAACACCCTTTATACACCGATGTTCTATTATATAGAGTTTATTTTCTACAAAGGAAAAAGAGAGAAGCAGGAGGTATGTGGCATTGTTCGCAGAGATTATTGGAACGTTAAGTAACTGGCTGTATAGCTATATTCTGATCATCCTTCTTATAGGAGCCGGAATTTTCTTTACAGTCCGAACCAAATTTGTACAGTTTAAGTTTCTGAAAGAGGGACTTAAGGTAGTTATGGAGCCGAAGTCTGATGAAAAGGCGATTTCTTCTTTTCAGGCGTTGATGGTATCTACCGCGTCCCGTGTAGGGACAGGGAATATTGCAGGTATTTCTACGGCGCTTTGTATCGGCGGAGCGGGTGCCATGTTTTGGATGTGGCTGATTGCGCTGCTGGGAAGTGCGTCTGCATTTGTAGAAAGTACACTTGCGCAGATTTACAAGAGAAAGGCAGAAGACGGAAGTTCATACGGCGGCCCGGCATATTATATTCAGACGGTACTGAAAAAGAGATGGCTGGGAATTTTATTCGCAGTTGTTTTGATCGCAACGTATATGGTCGGATTTAATATGGTTGCTTCTTTTAATATTTCAGATTCTTTCCGCAGATATGATTTCTTTAATCCGTCAAGGACACCTCTTCTGGTAGGGGTTGTTCTGGCAGTGATTTTCGGAATTTGTATCTTCGGAGGGAGTAAAAGAATTTCCAGGATTACAGGAGTCCTTGTTCCGATCATGGGACTGGCATATATGGTAGTTGCATTGTTTGTTGTTCTGACACATATCAATCTGGTTCCGGCTGTATTTGCTGCGATCTTCAAAGGTGCTTTTGACATTCAGGCAATCTTCGGCGGATTTGCAGGATCTGCGATTATGCAGGGAATCAAACGTGGATTGTTCTCTAATGAGGCTGGTGTTGGTTCTGCTCCGAATGCAGCGGCTTCCGCGGGTGTTTCTCATCCGGTAAAACAGGGACTTGTACAGATGTTGTCTGTTTATATTGATACAATTTTGATCTGCAGCGCAACGGGATTTATGCTTCTGTGCTCAGGTGTTCAGCCGGAGGAAGGAATGGCGGGTATGCCGTATGTGCAGGAAGCAGTAGCAGGTTCTCTTGGCGGATTCGGAAGTGTATTCATCACGATCGCACTGTTCTTGTTTGCATTTACCACATTGATCGGGAACTTCTACTATGCCGAGATGGGACTTCGCTATATCTGCGATAAGACACCGGAGAAGGTGCTTCTGGCAGTATTCCGTATGGCAGCAGTTCTTGTTGTGTGCGTAGGCGCGACAATGGACTTCAGCGTTGTATGGGATACCGCAGATGTCTTGATGGGACTGATGGCTCTGATCAATATTCCGGTTATTATTCTTCTTAGTAAACCGGCGGTACAGTGTCTTAGGGATTACCAGAAGCAAAGACAGGAAGGTAAGAATCCAGTCTTTAAGGCAAAGAATATCAATCTTGAAACCAAGACAGATTTTTGGAATTAAGAGATTTAGTAAAGTAAATAATTTACAACAAAACAGTTTGGATAATAGCGCTAGAAGTGTTACTGTTCAGGCTGTTTTTTATTGCTATATGAAATACAAAGGTGGTAAAATATAGGCATATTATTGAATGAAAAGGGAGAGTGGACGACATGGCAAACAGAATAATGCTGAACGAGACATCTTATCACGGAGCAGGAGCGATTCAGGAAATTGCAAATGAAGCAAAGGCAAGAGCCTTTCAGAAAGCCTTCGTGTGTTCTGACCCGGATTTGATTAAGTTCGGTGTGACAGGAAAAGTGACAAAGGTACTTGATGAAGCAGGATTGGCTTATGAGACTTATTCAGACATCAAGGCAAATCCGACGATTGAAAATGTACAGAACGGTGTAGCTGCTTTTAAGAAAGCTGAGGCGGATTATATCGTAGCAATCGGCGGCGGCTCATCCATGGATACGGCAAAGGCAATCGGTATTATCATTGCCAATCCAGAATTTGAGGATGTGAGAAGTCTGGAAGGGGTAGCTCCGACGAAGAAACCTTGTGTGCCGATCATTGCAGTTCCGACAACGGCAGGAACCGCGGCAGAGGTTACGATCAATTATGTTATCACGGATGTGGAGAAAAAGAGAAAATTTGTCTGTGTGGATCCGCATGATATGCCGATCATCGCAGTGGTAGACCCGGATATGATGTCTTCTATGCCGAAGGGTCTGACTGCTTCTACAGGTATGGATGCTCTGACACATGCGATTGAAGGATACACAACCAAGGGCGCATGGGAGATGACAGATATGTTCCATTTAAAGGCAATCGAGATTATCGGCAAATCGTTGAGAGGCGCGGTTGAGGGTGAGAAAGAGGGACGTGACGGCATGGCTCTCGGACAGTATATTGCAGGTATGGGATTCTCCAATGTAGGTCTGGGGATCGCACATTCTATGGCACATACACTTGGCGCAGTATATGATACTCCGCATGGTGTTGCCTGCGCAATGATGCTTCCGATTGTTATGGAGTACAATGCAGACTGTACAGGAGAAAAGTACAGGGAAATTGCAAGAGCAATGGGAGTAAAAGGTGTAGATGAGATGTCTGTGGACGAATACAGAAAGGCGGCAGTTGACGCAGTTCAGAAGCTGTCTGTAGACGTAGGGATTCCGACGAAACTGGAAGCGTTAAAGGAGGAGGATTTACAGTTCTTAGCGGAATCTGCACACGCAGATGCATGTGCGCCGGGTAATCCGAAAGATGCAAGTGTAGAAGATTTAAAAACATTGTTTAGAAAACTGATGTAGGAAATTGTAACAGTTCAGCCTAGGACTTTACATTTACTGTGAAGTCCGCAAGATTCTGTGACTATGAAGAAGCAAGGCTGAATAGACAAATATAGATTGAAGAGACCGCTGCCAGAGATGGAGATTTCTGGCAGCGGTCTTTTTTAGAGTTCTTAATTCTGGCATTATGTAAAATCTGTGTTTCTTCAAAACAAAGATGTGAAAAATATACAAAATATCAGCATTTAAGGACGTGTAGATACTATAAAATCTGTGAATAAATTGTACAAATTCACAAAAAATCTTCAAAACAAAGAAAAATATTGACTGAAACAGAAAAATGAGATAAACTGTAAACAAATAAAAAAGTTCCTGGCCGGAAACAAATACATTTTTAACACACAGGGCAACCTGAACCTAGAATGGAAAAAGAGGAGAATGAGAAGATGAAAGCATTGGCAAGATATGGAAAAGCATTTGGTGGGTATCGTTTGATTGATGTTCCGAAACCGACATGTGGTCCGGAAGATATTATCATTGAGATAAAGGCTGCGGCAATCTGCGGAGCGGATATGAAACACTACAAAGTGGATAACGGCTCTGATGAATTCAACTCCATCCGTGGACATGAGTTTGCAGGTGAAATCGTAGAAGTTGGCGAGAAGGTAACAGACTGGAAAGTAGGACAGCGGGTTGTATCTGACAACAGTGCTCATGTGTGTGGTGTCTGTCCGGCATGTGAACAAGGCGATTTCCTTTGCTGTGAGAACAAAGTTAATTTAGGACTTGATAATAATACATGGGGCGGCGGTTTTTCAAAATACTGCAAGGTTCCGGGTGAAATTTTAAGAATTCACAAACATGCAATCTGGGAAATCCCGGAAAATGTAAAATATGAAGAAGCAGCAGTTCTTGATCCAATCTGTAACTCTTATAAAGCAATCGCCCAGCAAAGCCATCTTCTTCCGGGACAGGATGTGGTTGTATTCGGAACAGGTCCGCTCGGATTGTTTGCGGTACAGGTTGCCAGAATCATGGGAGCTGTCAATATCGTTATGGTTGGTCTTGACGAGGATGTTCCGGTTCGTTTCCCGGTAGCTATGGAATTGGGAGCTACACACTGTGTGAATGGTTCTAAGGAAGACGTTGTTAAGAGATGTACGGAAATTTGCGGAAGAGACAATCTGGGATTGGTTGTTGAATGTTCAGGAGCCAATATCGCTCTGAAACAGGCAATCGAAATGCTTCGACCGAACGGAGAAGTTGTCCGTGTTGGAATGGGATTCAAACCGCTGGAGTTCTCAATTAATGATATTACATCATGGAACAAGAGCATTATCGGGCATATGGCGTATGATTCCACCTCATGGAGAAATGCAATCCGGTTGCTTGCATCGGGACAGATTAAGGTAGAGCCGATGATCACTCACAGGCTTGGACTGTCACAGTGGGAGGAAGGCTTCGAGGCAATGGCTAAGAAGGAAGCAATTAAAGTAATCTTTACATATGACTATGAGGATTGATCAGCGGGGGATTGTTATGGAAAAGAAATTACTTCTTGCACCTTCAATGGGATGTTGCGATTTGTTTGATTTTGAGCATCAGGTGAAATATATCGATGAACATGCGGATTTCCTACATATTGATATCAAAGACGGAAATTATGTAAAAACATTCGGTGTGGGGCCTGATTTTATGGAAACTTTAAAGAAGGTCGTTAAGAAACCAATGGATGCACATTTGATGGTAAAACATCCGCAGGATTACATCGAAGCGTGTGCAAAGGCTGGAGCAGCTTACATTACGCCGCATACAGACTGCATTGAAAGCGATGCATTTGTTACCATCAATAAGATTATATCACTCGGATGCAAAGCCGGAATCGCAATGAATCCGGCAGCTCCGCTGGAGGCAATCCGCTATTATCTGCCACTGCTGTCCAAGGTGACGATTATGATCGTAGATGCCGGATATGCGGGACAAAAGGTAATTACACAGATGTATGACAAAATCTGTACACTTGTGAAATGGAGAGAAGAGATGGGGCTTGATTTCCTGATCGAGGCGGATGGCTCGATGAATGCGGGTGTATATGCACCACTTTATGAAGCGGGTGCGGATATGGTTGTGTTAGGTCCGCCGGCTCTCTGGAATAAGGCTGAAGATATCGAAGAAGCATGGAGAATTATGGAACAGGAAGTAAAAAGTGAACTTGCGGATAAATAAAGAATGAGATTAAGAAAGGGAAATATCATGGAAACGAGAAAAAGCGCAAATATCGGAGCGAGACTTGACCGCCTTCCGAATTCGGGATGGCACGTAAAAATGTGGCTGGTTACAGCCTTTGCACTGCTGGTATGCTGGTCTAACGGAATCGGCGGAGCTGTACAGAATATTTTGTTGAACGAACTTCACTGGCTTGAACCAGGAACCACTCTTTTGGCAATGTGGGGAACTACATATACAGCAGGACAGCTTTTTGGAGCTTTGATCGGAGGACCGATCGGGGATAAGATCGGACGTAAGAAAAGTATTCTTTTGTACGAGATTATTCACATTATTGCTATGATAGGCGGAGCAGCAGCACCAAATGTTTATGTACTGTATGTGTTCCGTTTGGCACAGGGATTCGGACTGGGCGCTCTTCTGGTAGTTTTGTTTGCCGGATTTACAGAATATGTACCGGGAAAGAACCGCGGCGTATGGTCCAGCCGTAACTCTTTTATCGGAAACTGGGCACATCCGCTGTGCAATGGTATTGCATTGCTGATCGTATCTACAGGTATCAGCTATAATATGAACTGGAGAGTTCAGTATATGATTCCATCTATTCTCTCTATCATTGCATCTTTCCTGATTGCAAAGAAGTTCCCAGAGTCTCCGAGATGGTTAGAAGCACAGGGAAGAGTAGAAGAAGCAGATACTATCATGACTCGGATTGAAAAAGAAATCGAAGCTTCCACAGGAAAAAAGCTTCCGGAAGTAACAGAAGCTCCCAAACCTGTAAAACAGCTTCCGTATTCCGCATTGTTCAAAGGAAAATTGTTAAGAAGAACAATCGTAGGTTCTCTTGTATTGATTGGTATGAACACAATTCAGTATACATTGATGAACTGGATGCCGTCTCTGCTTAGATCGCTTGGATATGATACATCACAGTCGCAGTTTATGACAATGTTTGGTCTGTTCGGAGCTCCGTTCGGGATATTCCTTGCATCACTGTACATGGATAAGATTTCCAGAAAACTGACAGGCGTCCTGCTTTTACTTGGTATGGCGGTAATGGGTATTATTACATCACAGCAGACAACAATGACAGCATTGATCGTAACAACATTTATCCTGAACACGATTATTTACATGTATGTATGTTATGCATCTGCCGTATACGTTCCGGAAATGTGGCCTACGTCAGCAAAAATGTCCGGTTCTGGCTTTTGTAACGCAATGGGGCGTGTAAGCAATATCTTCTTCCCGTTCCTAGTAACAAGTGTTGCGGCTTCTGTCGGAAGCAATGGTGTATTTGTGCTGATTACAATTGTTGCAGTTATTATAGCAGTAGGCGTATTCTTCTTTGGTGTTGAAACGAGAGGGGAATCTGTAGAAGACATCGGAAATGTTGATTAACCAGAAAGGAAGTAAGCAAAATGAAGAACTCAGAAGCAATTTTAGTAACTCCAAAGCATTTTGAAATACAAGAATATCCAGTTCCAGAGCCGAAGGAACATGAAATTCTTATGAAAGTAGAATATGTGGGAATGTGTGGTTCTGATATTCACGGATTTGAGTTCGGACCATTTATCCCTCCGAAGGATCCGAATCAGAAAATCGGACTTGGTCATGAGGTGGCAGGAGAGGTCATTAAAGTCGGAGCAAAAGTTACAAAGTTCAAAGCAGGAGATAAAGTGCTGATCGAGCCGGGTGTGCCGGACGACACATGTGAGTATTGCCGTACAGGCCGTTACAATATCTGTCCAGGTGTTGACTTTATGGCGACACAGCCGAATTATAAGGGTGCGCTGACGCAGTACATGACTCATCCAGAAGAGTGGACCTATCATATTCCAGAAGGCATGACAACACTGGAGGGCGCTCTGGTAGAGCCTGCGGCAGTTGGAATGCATGCAGCAGTTCTGGGTGGAGCAACAGTGGGCAAGAGCATCGTGATTCTCGGTGCAGGCGCGATCGGATTGATGGTATTGCAGGCGTGTGTCAGCCTTGGGGCAAAGGATATTACAGTTGTTGATGTGATCGAGAAACGTCTGGAGCTTGCAAAGAAGCTGGGAGCTGCACGAGTTATCAACGGAAAAGAGCAGGATACAGTTGCCGTACTGCGGTCTGAGGAACTGTACGGAGATCATGGCATTGATCTTGTATTTGAGGCTGCGGGAGCAGTATTTACGGCGCAGCAGGCAGTACAGCTTGTAGCACGCGGCGGTAAGATTATGATGGTTGGCACCCAGTCCAAACCAGTTCCGATTGATTTCCTGAAAATTAACCGAGAGGTAACGATCCAGACATCTTTCCGGTATTGCAATAACTTCCCGCAGACGATCGAAGCAATTGCATCAGGAAGATTTAACGTAAAAGATATGGTAACAAATGTGTATGATTACAAGGATGTACAGATGGCATTTGAAGAGGCAATTGACCCGGTGAAGAAAACAGAAATGGTTAAGGGCGTAGTTAAAGTAGCGGATTAATTTAATGAAACTGTAGTTTGCACTCGGGCAGTTTTAAAATAGAAAAGGAGAAAATTATGATTTCAGATATCAGATATTGGGAAAAGAAAGCAAGTGCAGGACGTTATGCGATTCCTCATTTTAACGTATGGAATGCAGAGATGCTTATGGGTGTAATAGATGCAGCAGAGGAATTACGTGCGCCGATTATTATTTCATTTGGCACAGGATTTACAGGCAATACTTCATTTGAAGATTATTGCTATATGATGGAATCCATGGCAAAGAAAGCAACTGTTCCGGTTATTCTTCACTGGGACCACGGCCGTAACATGACGATACTCCAGAATGCCGTAAATCACTGCATGAATTCTGTTATGCGAGATGCTTCTGCTCTTCCATATGAGGAAAATGTAGCGGAAATCAGAAGATGCGTAGATTATTTTCATGCATATAACATTCCTGTAGAAGCAGAGCTTGGACATGTAGGAAATGAGACCGTTTATGAGGAGGCATTATCAGAGTATCACTATACAGACCCGAAGCAGGCAAAGGATTTTGTAGACAGAACAGGCTGTGATTCTCTGGCAGTAGCAATTGGAAACGTACATGGTGTTTATACCTCTGAGCCAAAGCTGGACTTTGACATACTGGAAGAAGTTGCAAAAACAGTTGATGTTCCGCTTGTGCTTCATGGTGCATCAGGCATTGGCGATGAAGATATCAAGAAGGCAATTTCTCTTGGTATTGCAAAAATTAACATTCATACAGAGCTTTGCCAGGCAGCTATGGAAGCGGTTAATGAGCACAAAGATGAGCCGTTTTTAGCAGTTGAACGTGCAGTAAGGCAGGCAGTAAAAGAACGTGCAATGTATAAGATTAAATTATTCGGTGACGACGGAAGGGCTGATGAATAAAGTGAGTAAAGAAATGGATGTAATCATTATCGGGGCGGCGATCGTAGACCTGCCGCTTAGGCCAGTCAGCAAAGAAGTGTTTGATGTAGTATCTTATCCTGTGGATGGAATTGCAATGACCATCGGCGGAGATGCGATCAACGAGTCTACAATCATTACAAGACTGGGGCATAGGGTTGCACTGATGAGCTGTATCGGTGTTGATGTAGCAGGCGCGTTTGTAATGAGCCATTGTGAGAGAACCGGTATTGATACAAAGTACATTAAGCAAGATCCGGCTATTGATACTTCAATTAATGTAGGACTGGTAGCCGCAGACGGTGAACGTACATTTATTACAAACCGTCAGGGCAGTTTGTGGAAATTCAAATATGACGACTTAGATATGTCTGCATTAAAAGGGGCAAAGATTCTTTCTTTTGCAAGCATTTTCAATAACCCGCTGTTTGATAACGACGCACTGGTCCGTGTGTTTTCAAAGGCAAAAGAAGAAGGTATGATTATCTGTGCAGATATGGTTTCGCCGCGGCTTAACGAAAAACTGGAGGATATTACAGAGGCGCTTGGATATGTAGATTATTTCTTCCCGAACTTTGAGGAAGCCAGTGAGATGACAGGTGAGACAGATGAAGCTAAGGTTGCTGATAAATTATTTGCATGCGGCGTGAAAAACGTAATCATGAAAATCGGAAAAAGAGGATGCTATATCCGTAATGCGGAAGGTTCTATGGTTGTTCCGGCATGCAAGGGCGTGACAGCAATTGATACGATCGGTGCAGGAGATAATTTTGCATCAGGTTTTATCACTGGTCTTCTGGAAGGTAAAGATATCCGGGAATGTGCTGTGTATGCAAACTGTACTGCAGCAGTTTCAGTTCAGTATGTGGGAGCGACCGGTGGTGTCAAAGACAAAGCAATTGTAGATGAGATGCTTGCAAAATACCGCGAAGACTACAAATAATGTTGGTTAAATGGCAACAGTGCAGGCGTAAGGCTGAACGGTTACGTTAAGTGAGTGGTTAAGAAAGGGAGAAACAATATTATGAAAGTAATGAAGCTGGGAAAAACAGGAATAGATATTTCGAGAATTGGTCTTGGAACGTGGTCCATCGGCGGCGGAAGCGCATGGGGCGGAGACCATGAGCTGCAGACTGTTGTGGATACAATCAGGGAAGCTCCGAAAGCGGGAGTCAACCTGATCGACACTGCACCGGGATATAACTTTGGAAACAGTGAAAAGATTCTCGGGAAAGCTCTGGAAGGAATGAACCGCAAAGATGTCGTTATTATTACAAAATGCGGCGTTACATGGGATCAGGAGATGAAGGGCGATCTCTTTAATAAGGTAAATGGAATCCAGCTGTACAAGAATCTCAACAGTGCATCTGTAAAAAAAGAAATACTGGGTTCTCTGGAGCGTCTCGGCACTGATTATGTAGATGTGTATATGACACACTGGCAGGCGATTGAAGGTTCTGAGTATTATGTACCGATCCAGAAGACAATGGACGTGTTAAATGAGCTGAAAGCACAGGGAAAGATTAAGGCGATCGGAGCTGCTAATGTAGATATTCATCATATTGAAGAATATTTGAAATGGGGAGATCTTGATATTGTCCAGGCAAAATATTCTATCCTTGACCGTGGGATCGAGGATGAAATCATTCCGTGCTGCCGTGAGAACGGTGTAACGATTCAGGCATACTCACCGCTTGAAATGGGACTGCTCTCTGGAACAATGCCGAGGGATTATCAGCCGGTAGGGGCACAGATTCCGAAAAAATGGTTCCAGCCGGACAACATGCAGGCGGCTATGGATATGATGGATAAATGGAAACCGCTCTGTGAAAAATATAAATGTACAATTGCAAATCTGGCGCTTGGCTGGATTCTCGCACAGGGAGACTTCTTGAACCTGCTCAGTGGTTCAACAACAGTTGATCAGATTAAGGAAAATGTGAAGTCTTCTGAACTTGAACTGTCTGCAGAAGATGTAGCTTACATGCGTGAACTTGCAGAAGAGATTGATAAATAAACATACATTTTTGAAACAATAAAATGGCTGTATTTTAAAGAACGTTTATGATAGGTCGGTTTTTGAATCTGAGCGTTTCAAAGGGAGAAAACATGCTTTCAAAGGAGAAAGGTCTTGCAAAAACCAACTCGGAAGAGTTATTATTAAATAAAAGCATCATTGGTGATGAGGGTTTGGAAAGGGAAGAAAGCATGGCGGGCAAGGAAAGATTAATGGTAATCCGTCAGACGGTGCAGACACACAAAAAGGCATCAGTGGGAGAACTGAGCAAGATTTGCAGGGTGACGGAAGAAACAATACGCAGAGATTTAGATAAATTGGAAGCGGATGGTGTTGTAACAAGGGTTCACGGCGGTGCGATCTGGAATGAAGGTGTTCAGAAGGAAGGGATTCATTTTTACAGACGTCTGAGCAAGCATCTGAAAGAAAAACAGGAGATCGCACGCAAAGCCGCACGACTTTTTGAGGGAAAGAATACAATTCTTGCAGACTCCAGTACGACTGTTGTAGAAGCATTAAAGTTGTTGCCGCAGTCTCCGGATGTTACTGTGGTGACGAATTCAACAGAGGCTCTCAGAGAGTTTCAACAGGCAGCTTTCAATATTATTTCAACAGGGGGAGAATTTAACAAAAAATCTCTCTCTTTGCAGGGACAGCTCGCCAAAAGTAATATTACCAAGTATAATGTAAGCCTTGCGCTGATCAGCTGTAAAGGGCTGAGTCTGGAAAAGGGTGTGCTTGACTCCAATGAGAGTGAAGCAGAGATAAAAAAAGCGATGCTGGCGCAGGCGGAGGAAGTAGCGCTGCTTGTAGATTATTCAAAGTTCGATCAGTCAGCCTTTGTAAATCTGATTGACCTGGAAAATGTAAACTATATTATTACAGACAAAAGACCTTCTGATGAATGGATTGATTATTGCCTGGAACATGATATAGAATTGATTTACTAAATTGTAAACATTAAAATAAAAGACGGGATATTTCACTGCAGAAGAGCCAGCAGTGAGATATCCTGTCTTTTTTAAAGAAATTTATATTTGAAACACAGAAAACAAAGAAAAAATGTAAAAAAAATAAACAAAAATATATACAAAAATCTGTTAAAATCATAGAAAATCTTTGTAATAAAGAAAAACAATTGACATCTGTATGGATGATATGTACAATGAATATAAGAAATTTCAACAGGATTTAGCATATATGCATAGCGGAGAGCAAAACAAAAAAACACAGAAAAATAAGGAGATGAAAAGATGAGAGAAAAAGAAAAAAAGAATACCATTGTAAAAAGAATGTTTATTGCGGTGGCGGCTGGATTTGCAGTGGGTTTTCTGATGTTGATTTTGAGAGAATTTCTTGTGGGGAGTGGGAAAACCGGAGTATGGAACGTGCTCGATGCAATTTTCTTTCAAGATGTAACTAAGACAAATGGAATTGAGGGCATTGGTATTTTGTATATTATAGGGCAGCTGTTTATGAGAGGGCTGCAGATGGCGATCGTACCGCTTGTCATCACATCATTGAGCCTTGCTATGTGCAGTCTGGCTAATCCGGAAAGATTGGGGAAGATTGCGGGAAAGACATTTATTACATATATCTGCTTTTATGCAGTGGCTGCAGCTTTGGCAGGAACAGCGGCATATTTTGTAAAGACAATGGGATGGTTTAATGTAAATCTTCCAAATGAAATGGTAACAGAAGCCGTTACGATGGAAGGTTACAATCCGCTCGTAACTGTTGTAAATGCAGTACCATCTAATATTTTCCAGGCATTTTCATCAAATAACAGTATTCTGTCAGTAGTTGTCGTTGCAATTATTTTGGGACTGTCTATGACAGTACTGGGAGCAAAAACAGAACCGCTTCGTAAGGTGATTGAAAATCTAAATGATGTCGTGCAATTATTTCTGAATTTCCTGATTAATAAAATCGGTCCGTTTGCCATTTTCTGTATGATTACAAGAACACTTGCTGTTTATGGAGTTGAATATATTAAACCGACTCTTGTATGGATTATAACAACGATCATAGTTAGTCTTGTTCTTGTATTTACAATCTATCCGATAGGTATCTTTCTGACGACAAGGCTGAATCCAATTCCATTTGTAAAGAAGACATTGAAGATTGGATTGTTTGCAGCAGCCACAAATTCCTCTGCGGCAACTCTTCCGCTGAATACAAAGACTTGTACGGAAGAATTAGGATGCTCCAGAGAAATCAGCAGCTTTGTGCTTCCGACAGGAATGACCATTAATATGAACGGAACAACAGCGATGCATATGATTGCAGTTACTTTCATTGCTTCAGCTGCCGGCATTGATATCAAGCCGTCCACACTTGCACTGGCAGCTTTTCTGTCCATATGTACAGCAATGGGAACACCGGCGATTCCGGTAGCGGGAACAACAATGGTATATGTGGTTATGACTGGGCTGGGAATGAGTTCAGAACTATGCATGATCGGATATTCCCTTGTACTGGCTATGAATTATCTTCCAGGTATGGCGGTAATTACACTGAACGTAATCGGGGATGCTGCTACAAATGTAATTGTAAGCTTCAAAGAACATGCATTGGATAAAGAGGTATATAACAGTAAGTAATAGTAAAAAGGCTGTCGAGAAGGACAGATTTGCTACGATATATGGGAGCTTTCATACGAACTGATGGTTTTCCGGCATGCAAACAGTTTTTTGTAATTAAAAATAATAGCTTTTATAAAAGATTTAATATATAATGGGAGTGATAAACAGAAATAAGAGTATTTTGAAAAGCAGGGATAACAATGAGGGATACAATTAAAACTCCAAAACGTCTTAATAAAATCCGCATCGCCAATTTTATTTCCGTGAAAGGGTTTGCTTCAAAGAATGAAATTGCATCGGTATTGAACTTAAGCATGCCTACCACGCTCCAAAACGTGAAAGAATTGATGGAAGCGGGGTATATTGTAGAGACAGGCGAATATGAATCAACGGGAGGGAGAAAGGCGAAGGCTCTGGCTGTAGCCGAGAATCTGGGATATGCCGTTGGCATGGATATAACGGCACATCATATTAATTTTGTGCTTGTGAATATGAGGAGGAAGATTGAGAGATGGAAACGTATCCGACTGGTCTTTGAAGATACAGATGCATATTATGAACAGATGGGACAAGAGCTGCATCAATTTATCAGGGAAGCGGAGGATATGGAAAATCCCGTGATAGGCGTGGGTATTTCTGTACCGGGAATTGTGAATCAGGAAAAAGTATTGCTGCAGTCACATGCTTTGGGGGCATCCAATATCAGCTTCCAGGATATGGACAGTCGGATCGGATATCCATATCGTCTTGAAAACGATGCTAATTGTGCAGCTTATGCAGAATTGGTTGAGCAGGACTGCGACACTGTGTATTTGTCGCTGAGCAGTACTGTCGGCGGCGCGATATATCTGCATGACAGTCTGTATCCGGGAGAACATTTTCGGAGCGGAGAATTCGGGCATATGGTCATAGAGGCAAATGGCAGAGTCTGCTATTGCGGAAAAAAAGGCTGTGTGGATGCATATTGTTCGGCGAAGGTGCTGCAGCGGCGGACAGATGATAATCTGGAACTGTTTTTCCAAAAGGTGAGAGAAGGAGATCCTGATTGCATGCAGGCTTGGGAAGAGTACATGGAATATCTGGCAATTGCAGTTACCAATTTGAGAATGGCATTTGACTGCCGGATTGTGTTAGGCGGTTATGTAGGCGGTTATCTGGAAGAATTTCTGCCGGAATTAAGCCGAAAGATAAAAAAACATAACTTGTTTGATCTGGATACAGCTTATGTACGGACTGGAAAATATAAACTGGAGGCATCTGCATACGGGGCGGCGCTCCCATTTGTTAAAAATTATTTTGAAGAAAATATGTAGCGAGGTATAAACGTCTTATCGTGAAAGGATAGGACGTTTTTTTGATGCTTAAAATATTTCTTTGTATGAAGTTCACAAAAAGTATTTTCCAATCTTGTTAAAAATGGCGAAAATGCCGGAGGGTTATTGACAAATATCTCTGTTTGAATAATAATGTAATTACTTTAATAAAAAGATTAATAAAAGTTATAACAAAAAGTGATCGAGTGTGTAAAAGGAGGACATTGTGATGGAAGGAAAAATGAAAGCTGCAGTAATGAATGGAATCGGTAAAATGGGATTTACAGAGAGGGATATCCCGACACCCGCACCGGATGAGGTTCTGGTGAAACTGGAGTATGTAGGTATCTGTGGTTCTGATTTGCATTATTATGAGACGGGAGCAATCGGCGATTATGTTGTTGAGCCGCCTTTTGTGCTGGGACATGAGCCGGGCGGAGTTGTCGTGGAAGTTGGGGCAAATGTAAAGCATCTGTCTGTTGGTGACCGTGTGGCTCTGGAGCCGGGCAAGACATGCGGACATTGTGAGTTCTGTAAAGAAGGAAAATACAATCTCTGTTCAGATGTTATCTTCTTTGCAACTCCACCGGTAGACGGTGTGTTTCAGGAGTATGTTGCACATGAGGCAGACCTCTGCTTTAAGCTTCCGGATAATGTAAGTACATTGGAAGGGGCATTGATCGAACCACTGGCTGTTGGCTTTCATGCAGCAATTCAGGGAGATGCACATCTGGGACAGAAGGCAGTTGTTATGGGGGCAGGATGCATCGGACTTGTATCCATGATGGCGCTGAAAGCGAGAGGTGTATCAGAGGTTTATGTTGTTGACATTATGGAGAAACGTCTGGAAAAAGCGATGGAGCTTGGAGCAACTGCTGTAATCAACGGCAGAACAGAGGACGTGGAAAGAAGAATCAAGGAACTGACGAGTGGACGGGGGGCAGATCTTGTAGTGGAGACTGCAGGAACCGAAATCACTACGAGACAGGCAATTCAGATTGCAAGAAAAGGAAGTAATATTGTTCTGGTAGGCTACAGCAAGACCGGGGAAATGACATTACCAATGAGCCTTGTACTGGATAAAGAGCTGACCTTTAAGACAGTCTTCCGCTATCGTAATATTTATCCAATGGCAATTGATGCGGTAGCTTCCGGCAAGGTGAACCTGAAAGGAATCGTGACGGATATTTTCAAATTAGATGAGGCGCAGAAGGCTATGGACTACAGTGTGAATAACAAAGCGGATATTGTAAAAGCAGTGATTCAGATCTGGGAAGAGAAGTAACAATCAATCAGTGATATCGTGCGGAGGAAATGACTATGGAAAAGAAAGATACCAATATAAAAGTGCCGCTGATTAGTAAAATCGCATACGGAATGGGTGATGTGGGGTGCAATTTCAGCTGGATGTTTGTTGGGAATTTTTTAATGATTTTTTATACAGATGTATTTGGGATCGGAATGAGCGCTGTTGCGGGACTGATGCTGTTCTCACGGTTCTGGGATGCTGTCAATGACCCGATCATCGGCGGTTTGTCGGATAAGACACACAGCCGATGGGGACGATACCGCCCATGGCTTCTGGTTGCGGCGCCGTTGACTGCGATTGTGCTGATGCTGACATTCTGGGCACATCCAGACTGGCCGTCTACAGCTAAAATCGTCTATATGGCAGTCACATATTGTATTTTGGTGTTGGGATATACTTGTGTTAATATTCCTTATGGAACATTGTGTGGGGCAATGACGCAGAATATAGAGGAACGTGCGAAAATCAATACATTTCGCTCTGTTAGTGCAATGATTGCCATTGGAATAATCAATATCATTACGGTTCCGTTTATTGAGCGGGCTGGAAGCGGAAATGCAAAGCAGGGATATTTGATCGTAGCTGCGGTGTATGGAATTATTTTTGCGGCATGTCACATTTTCTGTTTTGCAAAAACAAAAGAGGTTGTAGAAATACCGGAAGAGAAAAAGATTTCCTTGAAGGAGCAGCTTCAGGCAGTGGGGAAAAACAGACCTTATATATTGGCGGTGGCAGGGCAGTTTCTGTTTGGAATAACACTCTATGGAAGAAATGCGGATGCACTGTACTATTTTACATATGTGGAAGGAAATCAGGCATTGTTTTCGGTATATTCCCTTTGCATTATCATTCCATCTATCATTGGCGCAGCATGCTTTCCGATGGTGTTTGGGTGGACCAGCAATAAGGGGCGGACGGCATCTATATTTTCGCTGCTTACAGGTATCAGCATGATTTGTATGTATTTCTTCAATGCAAGAACATCTGCAGTTCCGTTTTATGTATTTTCTTGTCTGGCACAGTTTTTTTTCTCCGGGTTCAATACGGCGATCTATGCAATTATCCCGGATTGTGTAGAATATGGGGAATGGAAAACAGGGCTGAGAAATGACGGATTCCAGTATGCATTTATCTCTCTTGGAAATAAAATTGGCATGGCAATCGGAACCTCTCTTCTGGCGGCGGTGCTGGGAGCATGCGGATACGCGGCAAATCAGCAGCAAAATGAGTTGGTGCTGGCAGTTATGAAACACTCTTTTACGACAATTCCGGGTGTGCTTTGGATTGTTACAGCGGCAGTGCTGTTCTTCTACAGATTGAATAAACGGTCATATAACCGGATCGTGAAAGAAATCGGAGAACGAAAGCAGGCTGGAAAATAAGAAATACCCCTGCAGCTTCTGAAAATGGATCGGAAACTGCAGGGGTCATTTTTATTGTAACAGTTCAGCCTTCGGCCGCCTGTTACAGGCATCAAGCCATGCAAAACCACTTCGTGGTGGCTTGATGCATCTCTACATATACGTTATTTCACGGACTTTGCAGCCAGTGCAAAGTCCTGGGCTGAACTGTTACTTTTTATTTTCTTCCTTCTCCTGTAAAATATTCTTTTGTCAGTTTGACAACTGTACCTGACAAGAGGAATACGGCGATCAGGTTTGGGATGGACATTAATCCGTTGAATGTCTCTGCGATACTCCAGAGAAGTCCGAGGTTAACGGTTGCGCCAAGGATTGCAACGAGTGAGTACACAACCATGAATGGCTTGATGATCTTTTCATTGAACAAAAATTCAATACACCGTGCGCCGTACAGTCCCCAGCCGATAATGGTGGAGAATGCGAAGCAGCAGAGTGCAATGGCGGTGAAGATAGAAATCCAGCTGCCGTATGTAGAGGTGAATCCCCGGATTGTCAGGTCTGCACCGGCATCAATGCCATACTGAATCGAAATACCACTGCACAGGATAACCAGAGCGGTCAGTGTACAGATCACAATCGTATCGGTAAATACTTCAAAGATTCCGAACAGTCCCTGTTTGACAGGTTTCTGTGTGTCTGCACAGGCATGTGCGATGGAACCTGTACCAAGACCAGCCTCATTGGAGAAGATTCCGCGGGCAACACCCTTTTGCATACTTAAAAATACACTGCCAACGACACCTCCGGTTACTGCGGCTGGATTAAATGCACCATAAATAATAGAAGAAAATACTTCGGGAAGCCGTTCGATATTTATAATGACTACTCCAAAAGCCAGTACAATATAGAGTAATGCCATGATTGGAACAAGCCGTTCTGTGACCCGTCCGATTCTTTTGATACCGCCTAATAAAATTAATCCGACCAGAAATGCGATCAGGATTCCCTGAATCAGATTGGAGGTATTGATAGAGGATTCTCCGATAATATTATAATTAGTCAGTGCAGAGTTGACAGCAGTCGTAATCGTATTTACCTGTGTTGCGTTACCGGTACCAAATACGGTCAGTACGCCGAAAGCGGCAAATGCATAAGCCAGCCAGTGCCAGTGCTTGCTGAGACCATTTTTGATATAATACATCGGTCCGCCTACCAGATCGCCGTGTGCATTGCGCTCACGGAAATGAATTGCCAGCGTGACCTCTGAGAACTTGGTACACATTCCCAGAAATGCAGAAACCCACATCCAGAAAACTGCACCCGGACCTCCGATTGCGATTGCTCCGGCAACTCCGGCGATATTACCGGTTCCTACTGTGGCGGCAAGAGCCGTACAGACAGCCTGGAACGGCGTCATAGACCCGTCCGAAGCTTCTTTTTTGCGGAATACCCGTCCGATTGTCGTCTTGATAGCGTAAGGAAATTTGCGGACCTGAAGGAAATTTGTACGGATTGTCAGCAGAAGTCCGACACCGATGATGCAGACCATTGCCGGGATGCCCCAGACAAAACTGTTGACTGCGCTGTTTATTGCTGTAATTGTTTCTAACATAAGTAAACCTCTCATTCTTTTTTGATGCAAATTAATTAAGTGATATACCTCAGATGTCAAATTCTACAGTTATTCTGATATTCGGTTTATACTGCAAAATATGTGGTTATTGTACCATATATTTTCGGAAAAGTATACCACTTTAATGTGATAAAGAGAGCGGAATGTAACAGTGCAGCCGTAAGGTTGTCTGTTACAACAGTATAAACGTGCAGTCTTTTGCCGCACTGTTATTTTGTCAGTACATCTGAAGTTAGAAGAGAAGTCAGAAGTTCCAATGCTTCTTTCTGAATTTCCGGGAGGGGAATGTTTTCGGAGTGACTTTCGTTGATAAATCCTGTCATACCGTAACAGATAAATCCGGCAACTTTACGCGGTGTATATCTAAAATGCATTGACCGGCTTTCTTTATTGGTATGTGACTCCACTGTTTTTAGCACGTAATTATAGAAAGAAAAGGCAAGAAACGGATTTTTATCTGGACGTGTGTGGCAGAAAAAATCATAGTGGGTATAGTATAACTTCAGAATTGCCTGAAGCACATTGCAATAGCCTTTCACATAATCCCGTTCAGGGTTATTTTCTTCCTGCATTATCTGGTAAAGTTCTGTACCGGCTTGAATCATATCCTGAAAGATGTCGTCGATCAGCGCATATTTATCACTGTAGTGTGTATAAAATGTAATACGGCTGATGTCAGCCTGTTTACAAAGGCTGGTAATAGATATCTCTTCAAAAGGGGTATCAGACATCATAGAAATTAAAGTTGCTTTTAGATTCTTCTTTGTTTTTTTGATTCGCTTGTCAACCATAGTTTCCCCTTTTCATGTGCATTTGCAAAGATATTATTCTGCCAAACATCTCGGTATGGCAGAATAATAAATATACAAATTCTTATATCTGTATAAATAACTTACAAATTACAATTATTGTAAATTGTTATTTGGATATTCGGTTGCTATAATCTTAACACGTGTTAAAGTAACATGCAATATGCTAGAGAAAGGGTAAGTTGGTGGATAAGTTATGCAGAAAACAGCGATTATGACAGACAGTAATTGCGGGATGCTTCCGGAAACAGGAAAAGCAATGGGGATCGCCGTTGTTCCTATGCCGGTGATCATAGACGGAAATACATATTTTGAAGGGGTGGATATCACACCGGAGGAATTTTACCGTATGCAAGAAGAAGGAGCAGAGATTACCTCTTCGCTTCCGTCACCAGGGAGTGTTATGGACTTGTGGGCTGAACTTTTGAAGACCCATGACGAGGTTGTGTATATTCCGATGTCCAGCGGACTGAGCAACACTTGTGCAAGCGCGGTCATGCTTGCGGAGGATTATGACGGCCGTGTGTATGTAGTAGATAATCACCGGATTTCCGTGACACAGATGCAGGCTGTGCTGGATGCTGTGCAGATGGCAGAGTCAGGCATGAACGGGGCGGAAATTAAAGAGAGGCTGGAAGCAGAAGCATTGGATGCGAGTATTTATATAACAGTAGATACACTGGAGTATTTGAAAAAGGGGGGGCGTGTGACACCCGCTGGAGCAGCGATTGGAAGTATGCTGAATATCAAACCTGTTTTGACAATCGCCGGTGATAAGCTGGATGCTTTTGCTAAGGTGCGCGGCATGAAGGCGGCTTTCCGTACAATGTGTAAAGCCCTGCAAAAAGACTTGCAGGGACGTTTGAAAGAACTTTATGAAAATGGTGAGATAACTATCGGAATTGCTAATACAGTGATGCCCGAAGAAGAACTTAAACAATGGAAAGCAGAGCTTCAGAAAGCATTTCCAGAGGAAGAAATCTTACCTGGAGTGCTGAACTTAAGCATCGGGTGTCATGTGGGACCAGGAGCTATCGGTATCGGAGCGATGCGGAAATATAGGAAATAGTAAGAGGGTTTACGGAAATAAAAAACAGGTTGTGATGCATGAAGTATCACAACCTGTTTGTGCTTTTTCTTTACGTGCATTGCGCTTCGAATGAAGCTTCCCAAACGTTACCTTGACAGTTGACTCAATCCAGGCGCCCTCACAACACCCGGAAGGTTCCGCTTAGTGCTGCTTCGTTCCCGACCTGACACGGTTCACGGATTTCCGTTGCGTGAGACCCGGATTTTCAACGCCACTTTTCAAGGGCAGCTTTGCAAAGCAGCACCCTCTGCGCAATATCACCCCTGCTATAGCGGATTGCAGGTACAAGACACCGCTAGCGCCCCGGCTGCACGAGAATTAATTGTACATGGTTTTGGGGGAAATGTCAATGCTTTACGAGGATTTACAGCGGTTTTTTAGTATGATAAAATATGATATAGGCAGAGTCTATTTTCCCAGCACGCATTTTTACGGAGTTTGCAGTAAGTGCAAACGTAACAGTTCAGCCTTCGGCTTCCTGTTACAGGCATCAAGCCATGCAAAACCACTTCGTGGTGGCTTGATGCATTTCTACCTATACGTTATTTCACGGACTTTGCAGCCAGTGCAAAGTCCTGGGCTGAACTGTAACGTGTAAACTCCTATGCTGAACTGTAACGTGTAAACTCCTATGCTGAACTGTTGCTTGGCTGATTCGGCGAGTTAAGCGACTGAGGAAAGCGAGTTTTACAAGGTATTCTGCCGGATGGAGAAGGCAGAAGAGAGCGAAGTGACCGAGAAAAACGAAGTTTTACGAGGTACTCTGCCGGACGAAGAAGGCAGAAAGAAAGGATTAAACTTATGAAAATACTACTTACAGCGGTTAATGCAAAATATATCCATTCCAATCTGGCAGTATATAATTTAAAAGCCTATGCAGAGAAGCATTTTTCGGAAAAAGGTGTTGAGCGGGGGCAGGAACAAAATGGGATGTCTGGAGTTTGTAATATAGATATAGAAATTGCAGAATGTACGATCAATCAGCCGTTGGAGCAGATATTAATGGATTTATATAGAAAGAAACCGGATGTGTTGTGCTTTTCCTGCTATCTGTGGAATATTACTTATGTGGATCAGCTCGTCAGGGAAATTCATAAAGTGCTGCCTGAGATGGAAATCTGGCTTGGAGGACCGGAAGTTTCGTGGAATGCAGAGGATGTACTTTTGAGATTACCGCAGGTCAGGGGTGTTATACGGGGCGAGGGGGAAGAAACATTTTTGGAACTGGTGCGGTTTTATGCAGGGAGGAAGGATGGAGGGGCATCCGCTTGCTGTGAAGATAATGAGGAAAACGTCAGTAGATGTTTGAATAAAATTCATGGAATTACATTTCACAGCAGGAGATTGGAGACAAAAATAGAAGAATCCCGGGAAAAAGGAATAAAAAACATTGAAATTGTTACTTGCTCTGACCGCCCGGTAATGAAAGACTTGAATGCTCTTCCTTTTGTTTATCATCATATTGAAGATTTTGAGCATAAGATTATTTATTACGAGTCCAGCAGGGGATGTCCGTTTTTGTGCAGCTATTGTCTGTCATCCATTGACAAATGCCTGCGGTTCCGGGATTTGGAGCTGGTGAAAAAGGAATTGCAGTTTTTTATTGACCACAAAGTACCGCAGGTGAAATTTGTGGACAGGACATTTAATTGCAGGCATGACCATGCACTGGCAATTTGGCGGTATCTGGCAGAGCATGATCAAGGGATGACCAACTTTCATTTTGAGGTGGCGGCAGATTTGCTGAATGAGGAAGAATTGGAACTCATTGCGTCCATGCGTCCGGGGCTGATACAGTTGGAAATTGGTATTCAGTCTACTAATGAACAGACTATTCGGGAAATTCATCGGACGATGAATTTTGAAAAGGCGGCGGAAATTGTCAGGAGGGTGCGGCAATGGGGAAATGTTCATCAGCATTTGGATCTGATCGCGGGGCTGCCTTATGAAGATTACGAGACTTTCCGGCATTCTTTTAATGATGTATATGCATTGAAACCAGAACAGCTTCAGCTCGGTTTTCTAAAAGTATTGAAAGGCTCTTATATGGAAGAGAAAAAGCTGGATTATGAACTGCTGTACCAGGACAGACCGCCTTTTGAAGTGCTTTCTACAAAATGGCTTTCATATGAAGATGTAATATGTCTTAAAGGTATAGAGGAAATGGTGGAAATTTATTACAACAGCGGGCAGTTTGAAGAAACACTGGAATTACTGGAGCGTGAATTTACCGATGCATTTTCCATGTTTGAAGCATTGAGAGATTATTATGAAGAAAATGGTTTGAGTCAGGTCAGCCATACTCGTATCAGTAGATATGAGATACTTTCGGCATTTATCCAGCAATATCTGAAGTCAGAGCATGGCTTTATAAATGAGTTTGCAGATGCTATAGATGTATGGCAGAAGCAGTATCGGGAAAGTCTGACTTATGATTTGTATTTGCGGGAAAATGTAAAAAACCGTCCTGCATTTGCCGGAGAAGCAACTGTAGACAAGGAAACGGCAGCAGCATTTTATGACAGAGAAGAGAAAGAGCGTTGTTATCTGAAAGGATATGAGCAGTATGATAAACGGCAAATGCGGAAGATGACCCATTTGGAACGAATTGGAGGAGAACTGCTGTTGTTCGACTACCAGAACCGGAATCCGCTGACGAATCAGGCAAGGGTATGTTTTATAACTGTTACTGTTCACACCCTACGGGCGCTCCAGTAACAGTATCCAGCCCATTTTAAGTCGCCTTCGGCGAGGGGCTGGATATATCGCTGTCATCACTTCAAAGGTCGGGCACCTTGCAGTGCAGTGCAAGATGTCGGTAACAGTAACTTATAACTTGCAAAACAAATGTAATCAGTATAGAATAAAAAGTAATATTTTTTATTTTGTATTATAATGAGAGGACATGATATTATGAATCTGTATAGTAAAAAGTTTCGTAAGATTGTTTCAATTGTCGTGCTTGTTATTGTAGCGGCTATGCTGCTGACAATGATTGTTCCGTATCTGGTATAGACTGCGGGCAGAAAAGTAACAGTTCAGCCTTCCGGCAGCACTGTTGCAGCAGAAAAACACAATTGAAACGAAGCGGTTTGGTTATGCTCAACGTGACAGCCGCGCAGTAAACAGGGGTTAAGAAAAATGGGAAGTAAACAAAAAAAACGCAGGAGAAGACGTAAGCCTCGTTATGACAGGCGCAATCTGATCCTGCTGGGAATTGTGCTTCTGGCAGCGGTAATATTAGTGGGTGGAATAGAACTGTTTTTCCGTAAGGCTGTGAAGAGACATGATGACGGCAAGATTTTAGACGGTGTTCATATTGGTAATGTGGATGTCTCAGGTATGAAGGAAGAGGAAGCATTGAAGGCAGTAGAATCTGCAGTGAAGCAGTACAGTTCGGAAACTTTCTCCTTTGAACTGGAGACAGGCGGTACGATAGAAGCGACACTGGAAGAGATGGGTTTTCAAGCGAAGGGGATAAAATCTGCGGTAAATGCTGCGAGAGAACACGGTAGAACTGGCAGTGCGGTGGATTCTTATAAGATCATTCGTGCGTCTGAGAGGGGAAAGCTTAATTTTCAGATTGTGTTGCCAATGAAAGTGTCTGAAAAAAAGGTCAAAACTGTTTTGCAGGCAAGAAGTGAAGGAAAAGTACAGCTTCCGGTCAATGCGTCGGTGACACAGAAGGATGGTAATATAACGGTTATTAAGGAAAAGAACGGTGAAGCTCCGGACGCGAAGGGGGCAGCAGAAAAATTGAACCGTATTCTGAATGAGGACTGGGATGGAAAGGGTGTCAGTCTGAAAGTGGCTGTAAAAGCAACCGCACCAGAAATCACAGAAAAAGATTTGGCAGAAGTAACAGATCTGCTTGGCACCCATACAACTTTCTATGGAGCCGATGGTTCTGGCCGTTCAAAAAACGTAGAATCTGGTGCAATGCATATTAACGGTACGCTGATGGAGCCGGGAGACGAGGTTTCAGCAAATGCATTGATGGAGCCATATACATACGAGAATGGATATAAGGAGGCTGCTTCTTATGAGAGTAATACGGTTGTAAATACCATGGGCGGAGGTATTTGTCAGGTATCTACAACCTTGTACAATGCGCTTTTGTTTGCAGAACTGGAAATTGTGGAACGATATCCGCATTCCATGCTTGTAACATATGCGGAGCCGTCCAGAGATGCAGCCATTGCAGATGATGTACTGGATCTGGTTTTTAAAAATAATCTGGAGCATCCGGTATATATTGAAGCAATTCTTTCAGAGGGCAATGTGACCTTTAACGTATATGGAAAGGAGACCCGAAATCCCGGCCGCAGAATAGAGTTTTTCAGTGAGACAACAGAGAGTAAGGAAACAGAAGGCAAACGGTTCGTGGCAACGGAGGACTATATCGGGTATTATAACTGGCATAGTGCGTCACATCCGGAGATTTCGGCACAGCTTTGGAAGATAGTCTATGAGGATGATGTGGAAATCAGCCGGGATGTTATCAATTACAGTAATTATGTTGCGGCGCCTGAGACGTATGGTGTTGGAACGGCATCTGACGATCCTGCTGCAACAGAGAAGATGAACAAAGCAATCCTGACACAGGACGAAAATACGATACTTAATACGATCAATGAAATTTTATATCCGGACTCAGAAAATCCGTAACTATTTCTTCATTACACGTTCTTACGGATTTTGCAGCAAGTGCAAAGTCTTATGCTGAACTGTTATGCAGATCCGGCTTTATAAGAAAGGAAAGAGAGATGCGACCGGGAAATGTGCCGCAGACCGTCTGGAGACGGTCTGTTTTGAAACAACTGCATACAGAAGAGGAAGAATCTTTGCTGAAAGTGTCAGAAGCAGAAATGTGTACTGCGGTGCCGTTAAAGTCGGATAAAGAAACACTTATTCTGACTGCCGATGCATTTTCCTGTGGAAATGCAATGTTTGTCGGATATTCAGCGGCGGCAAAGGCAGTCAATGACCTGATGACAAGAGGCGGAGAGGCGCAGTCACTGCGGGGGAGGATTTTTCTGCCGTCTTCTGCGAGTGAGGAAGATATGCGGAGAGCGGTGAAGGAAATCAGGGCGCTTTGCGATGCGCAGCACATTTCCATTAGGGGAATCCGTGCAGAGACAATCCCGGCTCTTTCACAGATGATGGTACAGGTGACTGCGATGGGAACAGTGAAAAAGCGTGAACTTCTGTATTTGGAACAGATATCTGCGGGACAAGAAATTATCCTGTGCGGCTCCCTTGCACTGGAGGGGATGCAGCAGATTCTAGAAGAGTGCGGAGAAGAGCTGGGCAGCCGGTTTACTCCGGCATTTTTACGGCAGATGAAAGCTTTAAAAGGAGAACTGGTTCAGACGGAAGCAATCCGTGCCGTGAGAGGACATGTAAGCGCCATGCAGCAGATTGGAAGCGGAGGGATTCTGGCAGCGCTGTGGGAAACTGCGGAGGCAGCACGGGTTGGCTTGCACGTAGATATGTCCAAAATGACAATCTGTCAGGAAACAATCGAATTATGTGAGTTCTACAGGCTGAATCCATATCAGATGACTTCGGCAGGAGCAGTTCTGATGTTTACGTGTAGTGGAGAAACATTATTGGAAATTTTGCGTGGGTGCGGCGCGCGAGCCGTCAGGCTTGGGAGTACCACCGCAGAGAATGCGCGGGTGATCACAAGCGGAGAAGAAACACGTTTTTTGGACAGACCGGCGTCTGATGAGCTGGCGCTGTGGCAGGAGAAAAGATTAAAGAATTTGGCAAAATAAATGGAACAGTTAAGCGAATTGGAAAGCAAAAGCCCATAGAAAAGGAGAGGAAGCATGAATAAGAAACAGGAATTTAGAATCGAAATTCTGAAATATCTGGAGAAGCACAGCCGGGTAGATTTAGGAGAGCTAGGTGTGCTGCTCGGTGCAGAAGAGACAGATGTGGCAAATGAAATTGCAGAGATGGAGAAGGAGAAGATTATCTGTGGCTATCATACATTGATCGACTGGGATAAGACAAGTGAAGAAAAGGTTGTAGCGCTGATTGAGGTACGTGTAACTCCACAGAGAGGGCAGGGGTTTGACCGTATTGCAGAACGTATTTACAACTATCCAGAGGTAAATGCGGTGTATCTGATTTCAGGAAGTTATGATCTGCTTGTGACATTGGATGAGAAATCCTTGAAGGAAGTATCTCGGTTCGTATCCGAGAAACTGTCTCCGATTGATTCGGTGCTGAGTACTGCAACGCATTTTATATTGAAGAAATATAAAGATCACGGAACAATCATGGTACCGAAGAAAGAATCAGAAAGGATGCTGGTGACACCATAATGAGAAGCCCATTATCAAAGAAAATTATTGAAGTCCAGCCCTCCGGAATCCGAAAGTTTTTTGATGTGGCTGCAGAGATGGAAGATGTGATCTCCCTTGGTGTAGGCGAGCCTGATTTTGATACACCGTGGAGGATCAGGGAAGAAGGAATTTTCTCTCTGGAAAAGGGAAGAACATTTTATACATCGAATGCGGGATTGCAGGAACTCCGCAATGAAATCTGTAATTATATGGAGCGTAAGATTCATGTCAGATACGATCCCAAAAAGGAGACAATGGTAACAGTAGGCGGAAGTGAAGCTATTGATGTGGCGCTGCGCTGTATGCTGGATCCGGGAGATGAAGTGCTGATCCCGCAGCCGTCATACGTGTCGTATCTGCCGTGTACGATTATGGCAGACGGAGTTCCGGTGATCGTGGAACTAAAAGCAGAGAATGAATTCAAACTGACTGTAAAAGATATGGAAGCTGTTGTAACTGACAAGACGAAGATTTTGGTGCTGCCGTTTCCAAATAACCCGACAGGTTCGATTATGACAAGAGAGGATCTGGAGCCTGTGGCAAAATTCGTAGAAGAACATGATTTATATGTGATTTCTGATGAAATATATTCTGAGTTAAGTTATAAAGGTGAACATGTGTCTATTGCAAGCCTGCCGGGGATGAAAGAAAGATCTATTGTGATCAACGGATTTTCCAAGGGCTTTGCGATGACTGGATGGCGTCTCGGATATTGCTGCGGACCTCATGGAGTTCTGGAACAGATGATTAAACTGCATCAGTTCGCAATTATGTGTGCGCCGACTACCAGTCAGTATGCGGCTGTGGAAGGTTTGCGCAGCTGTGAGGCAGATGTGGAGGAGATGCGGAAGGCTTACAATCAGCGCCGCCGTTTTCTGATGCATGAATTTTCCAGAATGGGACTGGAATGTTTTGAGCCGTTCGGGGCATTCTATGTATTTCCGAGCATTCAGGAATTTGGCATGACATCTGAGCAGTTTGCAGAGCGACTTTTGATGGAAGAGAAGGTTGCGGTTGTACCGGGAACTGCATTTGGAGAATGCGGCGAAGGATTCTTGCGTATTTCCTATGCATATTCATTGGAAGATTTGAAAAAAGCGCTTGCACGGCTGGGGCATTTTGTACAAAGACTGCGGAATGAAAGATAAGAGTTACTGTTTACACGACATCTTGCACTGCGCTGCAAGGTGTCCGACCAATGAAGTGATGACAGCGATATATCCAGCCCTTTCACCGCAGGTGAACTTAAAATAGGGCGGATTCAGTTGCCAAGTATGCGATAAAACAGTCCGGTGGACTGTTTTGAGTAACAGTGCAGCCGAAAGGCTGAACTGTTACTAACAGATAAGATGTAATGAAAAAAGGTCTGGAAATTATTAGGAAACTGTAGTAAGATAGTAAATGAGAGAGAAGAAAAAGGTCGGGTTCAGACAGGAACCTGACCTTTTATGCAGATTTAACAGGAAAAGAGAGAAAATATGTTAAATATTGTATTACTTGAGCCGGAGATTCCGGCGAATACAGGAAATATCGGAAGAACCTGTGCAGCGGCAAATACAAGACTGCATCTGATTGAACCGCTGGGATTTAAATTGGATGAGAAATCATTAAGACGTGCTGGAATGGATTACTGGAAAGATCTGGATGTAAAGACTTACATTAATTACGAGGATTTTCTGGTAAAGAATCCGGATGCGAGGATTTATATGGCGACTACAAAAGCACAAAAACGGTACACAGATGTCAAGTATGGAGAGGACTGCTTCATTATGTTTGGAAAAGAAAGTGCCGGAATCCCGGAACAAATCTTGGTGCATAATAAGGAAAATTGTATTCGCATTCCGATGGCGGGCGAAATCCGTTCTTTGAATTTGGCAAATTCAGTTGCAATCGTACTTTACGAAGCGCTGAGACAGAATGGATTTTCAGGCATGAGCTGTGAAGGGCAGCTGCATGATTTAAACTGGTGAAATGAGTAATAATTATAAGAATGATATTTAATTAACAAACATGTCAAAAATCTGCACAAGGAAATAGTAAAAAAGGTTGGCGGAAATTGTAGACTATTACTAAAAAGTATGATATTCTATAGTACGACATACGTTTACGCGATGAATGAGAATATTTGTGGGAAAACTATATCTTATTAGAAAGGCGGTGACAAAAGTATGGTAGAAGAGACGATTCGGGTGATCAAAGAAGCAGAAGCCCAGGCAGAGCAGCTTGTAAAAGAGGCTCAAGATAAGGGCAGTCAATTGCTTTCGGATGCTGTAAAGGATGCAGCGCAGCTGAAGGAGAATGAGATTCAGCAGGCGAAGCAGAAAGCAGCACAGGCGATGGAGAAAGCCAGAGCAGAGGGCGAACAGACGTTGAAGGCTGCGGAGAGTGCACTTACCGGCGAAATCCAGTCTTTAAAAGAGACAGCGGTGCAGAAAACGGATGAGGCGGTTGACCTTGTGATTTCAAAGCTGGTCTGAGGTCAGTCTCAATATTTGTATTATCTGATTTAGTAAATATAAGAAAAGGAGGGATCAGACTATGGCGGTATTGCAGATGCAGCGAATCAGTATCTGCGCACTGAAGAAGAACCGAAAAGCTATTTTGGAGAAGCTGCAGGCACTTGGCGTCATGGAAATCAATCACATCATTGACGATGGGGATGAAGATTTTCAGAAGATGGATACGACAAATGCAAGAATGAGTTTTGACAAAGCTGCGGCTTCGGCAGATAAGGCAGTGGAATTGCTGCAGGTATATGCTCCTGTAAAACAGTCCATGCTTGCTTCTCTTGCGGGGAAAGAACTGGTTGATGAAGACCGGTACCGGCAGGTAATTGACCGTAAGGAAGAATTACAGAGAGTTGTAAGCCGGATTCAGACACTGGACAAAGAAAAAGCCGAGCAAAAGGCAGAGATTCTGAAGCTGACAAACAGCATTGAGAGTCTGACGCCGTGGCTTACTCTGGGTGTTCCGATGAACTATAAAGGAACTGCCCATACAGACATGCTTCTCGGAGTTATGCCGGCAGGAGTATCACTGGAAGAGGTTTACAGTGTACTTGCAGAACGCGTACCTGATACAGGGGGCGTGGATGCACATATTATTTCCGCAGATCAGGACAGCACATATGTGGCGGTGTTCTGTATGCGCCGGGAAGTGGCGCAGGTGGAAGAGGCTCTTCGGGGAAGAGGGTTCGCAAAACCATCCCAGATTTGGGATAAAGTTCCGTCGCAGGCAGTAGATAATATGCGGCGTGAGATTGCAGAGAGAGAGGATAAGATTACACAGATTGAACAGGATGTGGTCAGTCTGAATGTTAATAAAGAAGATCTCTGTCTGTTGGCAGATTATTACCGTGTCCGTGCTGACAAATATGCGGTGCTCGGACAGATTCCACAGTCGGGAAGAACATTTGTGATCAGCGGCTATGTGCCGAAGAAGTATGTACCGAGGGTGGAGAAACTGGCAAAGCAGTATGATTGTGTACTCGATATTGAGGAAGTGAAGGAAGATGAGGAAGCACCTGTACTTCTTCAGAACAATGGATTTGCCTCCGGTGCGGAAGGTGTTCTGGCAGCTTTCGGACTTCCGGGCAAAGGAGAGATAGACCCGACTTCCATTATGGCGGTGTTCTATGTGTTTCTGTTCGGAATGATGTTATCCGATGCGGCATACGGAGCAATCGTATCCATTGCCTGCGGCGTACTATTAATAAAGTTCCCGCGAATGGGAGATGGCATGAAAAAAGCATTCCAGTTGTTCTTCTGGTGCGGATTGTCTACTTTATTCTGGGGTATCTTGTTTGGCGGGTATTTCGGAGATGCAGTCAATGTCATTTCAAGGGTGTTCTTGGGACATGAGGTTGGAATCAAAGCACTGTGGTTCGCGCCGCTTGATGACCCGATGAAGCTGTTGGTATTTTCCATGTTATTCGGAGTCATCCACCTGTTCACAGGTCTTGGACTCAAGGGATATATGTGCCTGAGAGATAAAAAGTACATGGATTTTCTATGCGATGTAGTACTGTGGTATGCGTTGTTGTGCGGACTTTTGATCATGCTGATTCCAAGTGAATTGTTTGCATCTATCGCACAGATGGAGATTGTATTTCCACCGTTTGTCAATACTCTTGGTAAAGCTCTGGCAATTATCGGAGCAGTGGGGATCGTATTGATGTCCGGGCGAAGCAGCAAGAATTTTGGTCTTCGTATCGCACTTGGTGCATATGACTTGTATAATGTGAGCGGATGGCTCAGTGATGTACTTTCTTATTCCAGACTTCTGGCGCTGGGGCTGGCAACAGGAGTTATTGCTTCTGTTATCAACCAGATGGGAAGTATGGGAGGAAAGAGTGTGGGCGGTGTGATCTTATTTATTGCCGTTTTCATTTTCGGACACTTATTTAATTTAGCAATTAATTTACTGGGTGCCTATGTGCACACCAACCGTCTCCAGTTCGTAGAGTTCTTTGGTAAGTTTTACGAAGGCGGCGGAAGAGAATTTAATCCATTTAAAGCAAATACAAAATATGCAGATGTTAAGGAGGAAACAAAGTTATGAGTCAGTTAGGTATTGTTTATGCGCTTCTTGGAGCAGCAACAGCGGTATTTCTGTCAGGAGCAGGTTCCGCACTTGGAGTAGGTATTGCAGGTCAGGCAGCATCAGGCGTTATGTCTGAGGATCCGAGCAAATTTGCAAAAGTATTGATTATGCAGCTTCTGCCAGGTACACAGGGTCTGTATGGATTGATTATCGGTTTCGTTACATTGTCAAAGATAGGTCTTCTCGGCGGCGGTGTTGCTGATGTTTCTGTTCAGACAGGACTTCTGATTCTTGCAGCTTGTCTGCCGATCGGTATTGTAGGTCTTATTTCCGGAAAGTCTCAGGGAAAGACTGCAGCAGCGGCAATCGGAATCATTGCAAAGAAACCGGATCAGTTTGGTAAAGCAATGTTGTTCCCGGCAATGGTTGAGACATATGCGATTCTCGCACTGCTGATCTCATTCCTTGCAGTAAGTGCAATTCAGATTTAATTCAGAGGGGGACATATTGATGAGTGGATTAGAAAAGATGAAAAGTCAGATTCTGGATGAAGCGAACCACTCAGCAGAAGAACAGATTGCCAAAGCCAAAGCAGAAGCCGAAAAGATTATGAATGCGGCAAAGGCAGAGGCGGAAGCAGAATCTCTGAAGATCTCCCAGAAGTCCGAGGCGGAAGTGAAGACACATGCAGAACGGATTAAATCTTCCTGTGATATGCAGCGCAAGAAAGCATTTCTTCAGGCAAAGCAGGAGATTATCGGCAATGTGCTTGCACAGGCATATGACAAAGTGCTGAATCTGGACGATGAGGCATATTTTGCCATGATTCACAAAATCCTTGTGAAGTATGTACAGACGGGAGACGGCAGTATTTATTTCTCAGAGAAGGATTTGAAACGGATGCCTGCGGGATTTGAAACAGAGATTCAGGAAACTGCTAAGAGCAAAGGGGGAACCCTGACTTTATCCAAGGAACCGAAGGAAATGACCGGCGGATTCATTCTGGTATATGGCGGTATTGAAGAGAACTGCACAATGAAAGCGATGTTTGACGCGCGCAGGGATGAATTATCGGACCATGTACATGGACTGCTGTTCGCATAAGCAGGAGGTAAATATAATTGAATGATTTAGAGTATACTTATGCGGTTGCGCGGATACGTGCACTGGAAGCTTCTCTGCTGACGGATTCCTTCGTTGACCAGCTTGTAAACTGCCAGAGTGGCCAGCAGTGTCTGGAACTCTTAAGTGAGCGCGGCTGGGGGGATGCAGATACAGGACTTGACGCAGCAGCGATGCTGAAACGGGAGGAAGAGAAGACGTGGGAAGTGATTCGGGAGGCAGCTCCTGATCTGACCGTGTTCGAGGTTCTTTCCTATACAAAAGTGTACCATAATTTAAAAGCGGCGATTAAAGAAGTATGCACAGAGGTCCGCAATGAACATATTTTCTATGATGACTGCAGTATTCCGGGTACGGAGATGCTGAGTATCGTGGAGAATAAAGAATTCGGACGGCTTCCGGGAAAGATGGCAGCGGCAGCGCAGGATGCCTACGATACACTGCTTCATACAAGAGACGGGCAGCTTTGTGATGTGATTATTGATAAAGCAGCGTTGGAAGCAATCTATGAGGCGGGACAGAACGCGGAAGATGAAATTATCAGGAACTATGCGGAGTCTACCGTGGCAATTGCGGACATCAAGATTGCAGTTCGCTCATGGAAGACCGGAAAGTCACTGGAATTCATGAAACGTGCTATGGCCGAATGTGAAGGGATCAGCGTGGATCAGCTCTCCAAGGCAGCTCTTGCCGGTATGGACGCAATATGCGAATACCTTGCCGGTACAGATTATGCCGGAGGCGCCCAGGCTCTGTCGGAGTCACCGTCCGCATTTGAACGCTGGTGCGACAACCGTATGATAGAAACAATTAAACCACAGAAATACAATGCTTTTTCTGTGGGACCTCTGGTGGCTTATCAGATTGCCAGAGAAAATGAAATAAAGACAGTTCGGATTATACTGACCGGAAAGCAGAATGATTTTCCGGAAGAAGCGATTCGGGAAAGGGTAAGGGAGATGTATGTATAAGATTGCAGTGATCGGCGATTATGACAGTATCTACGGCTTCGCTACACTGGGTCTTAGCATCTGTCCTGTTAAGACCCGGGAAGAAGCCGCTGAGAAGTTAAGGCAGCTTGCGACAGGTAAATATGGGATCATCTATATTACAGAGGCTGTTGCAGCAGAACTGAAGGACGAGATAGCAGAATATCAGGAGAAGACACTTCCCGCAATTATCCAGATACCGGGGGTATCGGGTAATACCGGAGCCGGAGTAGAAGGTGTAAAATTGACTGTAGAACAGGCAGTCGGAGCAGATATTTTGTTTTCACAAGAGTAGCGAAGGTTCGTAAGAACCTCACCAAAAAGGAAACACCCATGTCATTAGGCTCGGAAAGGCCTCGCCAAATCGACAGGGTGTACCTAACAACTAGGTTCGTAAGAACCTCACCAAAAAAGGAAACACCCATGTCATTAGGCTCGAAAAGACCTCGCCAAATCGACAGGGTGTGCTTAACAACTAGGTTCGCAAGAACCTCACCAAAAAGGAAACACCCATGTCATTAGGCTCGGAAAGACCTCGCCAAATCGACAGGGTGTACCTAACAACTAGGTTCGTAAGAACCTCACCAAGTTTTATAGGTAGGAGGTAATTCGTCAAGATGAGCACAGGCGTAATTAAAAAGGTCGCAGGACCGCTTGTTATTGCAACGGGAATGCGTGACGCGAATATGTTTGACGTGGTTCGTGTCAGTAACCAGAGACTGATCGGTGAAATCATTGAGATGCACGGAGATGAGGCTTCCATTCAGGTATATGAGGAGACATCAGGACTGGGACCGGGAGAACCGGTTGAATCTATGGGTGTTCCGTTGTCCGTTGAATTGGGACCTGGTCTGATCACAAGCATTTATGATGGTATTCAGAGACCTCTGGATGATATTATGAAGATTTCCGGTAACAGCTTGAAGCGTGGAGTTGAAGTTCCGTCTTTGAAACGTGATTTAAAGTGGGAGTTCGTTCCGACAGCACAGGTTGGCGACGAAGTAGAGACTGGAGATGTGATCGGTACTGTACAGGAGACGATTGTTGTACAGCAGAAGATTATGGTTCCTTATGGAATCAAAGGTAAAGTAAAAGAAATCAAAGCCGGAGAATTTACGGTAGAAGAAGTGGTAGCTGTTATTGAGACAGAGAACGGTGACAAAGAGCTGACAATGATGCAGAAGTGGCCTGTCCGCCGCGGACGTCCGTATCAGAAGAAGCTTCCGCCGAGTATGCCGCTTGTAACAGGACAACGTGTTGTAGATATGTTCTTCCCAATTGCAAAGGGTGGTGTAGCAGCCGTTCCGGGACCATTCGGAAGCGGCAAGACAGTGATCCAGCACCAGCTTGCTAAATGGGCTGAGGCAGACATCGTAGTATATATCGGCTGCGGAGAGCGTGGAAATGAGATGACAGATGTTTTGAACGAGTTCCCGGAATTGAAAGACCCGAAAACGGGAGAGTCTCTTATGCAGAGAACTGTTCTGATTGCAAATACATCTGATATGCCGGTTGCTGCCCGTGAGGCATCTATTTATACAGGTATTACAATTGCAGAGTATTTCCGTGATATGGGATTCTCTGTTGCATTGATGGCTGATTCCACATCCCGTTGGGCAGAAGCTCTTCGAGAGATGTCAGGACGTCTGGAAGAGATGCCAGGTGAAGAAGGTTACCCGGCTTATCTGGGAAGCCGCCTTGCTCAGTTCTATGAGAGAGCAGGACATGTAATCTCACTTGGAAAAGATAACAGAGAAGGCGCGCTTTCTGTCATCGGAGCTGTTTCCCCTCCGGGCGGAGATATTTCCGAACCAGTATCCCAGGCCACACTCCGTATTGTAAAGGTATTCTGGGGACTGGATTCAGCGCTTGCGTATAAGAGACATTTCCCGGCGATTAACTGGCTGAACAGCTATTCACTGTATCTGGATGATATGGCGAAATGGTTCAACACAGAGGTTGCAGAGGACTGGATGGCAGGTCGTCAGAAGATGATGACACTGCTTCAGGAAGAAGCAGAACTGGAAGAAATCGTTAAGATGGTAGGAATGGATGCACTGTCACCGGCTGACCGTCTGAAGATGGAGGCTGCACGCTCTATCCGTGAGGACTTCCTGCACCAGAATTCATTCCATGAAGTAGACACCTATACTTCATTGAAGAAACAGCATATGATGATGTGTCTCGTAACAGAGTATTATGAGAAGGCTGTAGAAGCTTTGAAACAGGGCGCGCAGTTGAACAAACTGATCAGTATGCCGGTTCGTGAGCAGATCGGACGTTTCAAATATACAACAGAAGATAATCTGGATACAGAGTACAAGAAAGTACAAGACCAGCTTCATGTTGAGATTGCTAATGCATTGGGAAAGGAGGAATTCTAAATGCCAAAAGAGTATAGAACTATACAAGAAGTTGCCGGACCGCTGATGCTGGTACAGGGCGTAGAGAATGTCTCCTACGATGAATTAGGAGAAATTGAGCTTGCAAGCGGCGAAGTACGCCGTTGTAAGGTTCTTGAAGTAAACGGAACAGACGCTATGGTACAGTTGTTTGAAAGCTCTACCGGTATCAATCTTTCAAACAGTAAGGTAAGATTTCTGGGTCGGAGCATGGAGCTTGGCGTATCTGAAGATATGCTCGGACGCGTTTTTGACGGACTTGGAAGACCGATTGACGATGGTCCGGAGATTTTGCCAGATGCCCGCATGGATATCAACGGCCTGCCTATGAATCCGGCAGCGAGAAGCTACCCGGAGGAGTTTATTCAGACAGGTATTTCCGCCATTGACGGATTGAATACACTGGTCCGCGGACAGAAACTGCCGATTTTCTCTGCATCCGGTATGCCTCATGCACAACTGGCTGCTCAGATTGCAAGACAGGCAAAAGTACGCGGAACGGATGATAAGTTTGCCGTTGTATTTGCTGCGATGGGTATCACGTTCGAGGAGTCCAACTTCTTCGTAGAAAGCTTTAAAGAGACAGGTGCTATCGACCGTACTGTTCTCTTTGTCAACCTGGCAAATGACCCGGCTATCGAGCGTATTGCAACACCGCGTATGGCTCTGACTGCAGCCGAGTATCTTGCGTTTGAAAAAGACATGCACGTACTGGTTATCCTGACTGACATTACCAACTACGCAGATGCTTTGCGTGAGGTGTCCGCAGCCCGTAAAGAGGTTCCGGGACGCCGCGGATATCCGGGATATATGTATACCGACCTTGCTTCTCTGTATGAGAGAGCGGGACGCCAGAATGGCAAGAACGGAAGTATTACAATGATTCCGATTCTGACCATGCCTGAGGATGATAAGACCCATCCGATCCCTGACTTGACCGGGTACATTACAGAGGGGCAGATTATTCTCGGACGTGATCTGTACCGTAAAGGTCTGCAGCCGCCGATTGATGTATTACCCTCACTGTCCCGTCTGAAAGATAAGGGTATTGGCGAAGGCAAGACACGTGCAGACCACTCCAATACAATGAACCAGTTATTCTCTGCTTATGCACGTGGAAAGGACGCAAAAGAGCTGATGGTGATCTTAGGTGAAGCAGCACTGACCGAGATTGACCTGATGTATGCCAAGTTTGCGGATGCATTTGAGGAGCAGTATGTCTCCCAGGGATATAATACGGACAGAAGTATTGAAGAGACACTGGAGATTGGATGGAAGCTGCTCTCCATGCTGCCTAGAACAGAGTTGAAACGTATTGATGATAAGTTCCTTGACATGTATTATGGAAAATAAACTGACATGCATAAAAAGCGTTCAGTGGTCATGCAGGCTTGCCTGTAGATGAACACTGAACGGGTTTTGCATAGGGCGATGCCCTACAGCGAGATAAAGTGAAATGAAATCGAGCCATGCATGGAATGTTTCAATAAACTGTTTAAAGTAAAGGGAGGTGACAGCACTTGGCATCCACACAGGTAAATCCAACCCGTATGGAACTGACGCGTCTGAAAAAGAAGCGTATTACGGCGATCCGCGGTCATAAGCTGCTCAAGGATAAGCGTGATGAACTGATGCGTCAGTATCTGGACCTGGTTCGTGAGAACATGGAAGTCAGACTTCGGGTGGAAGCGGGAATTGTATCCGCAAATAAAAATTTTGTTATCGCCAAGGCAGGTATGTCAGAAGCGGCGCTGAATACGGCACTGATGGCTCCGAAGCAGGAAATCAACCTTGTTCCGGGTGAGAAAAATGTCATGAGTGTTGATATTCCGACGTTTGAATATAAGACAAGAACAGCCGATGAGAACGATATTTATTCTTATGGCTTCGCATTTACCTCCAGTGATCTGGACGGTGCGGTGAAATCACTGGCGGATATTCTGCCGGATATGATCCGCCTTGCAGAGTGCGAAAAGGCCTGTCAGCTTATGGCGGCAGAAATCGAAAAGACGAGACGGCGTGTAAATGCGCTGGAGCACGTTATTATTCCGGAGACGGAAAAGAATATCAAGTATATTACAATGAAGCTGGATGAGAACGAGAGAAGTACTCAGATCCGTCTGATGAAGGTAAAAGACATGATGCTGGAGGAAGCACATGGATATAGCCAGAAAGCAGCTGAAGCGGCGGTATAATATCAATAACTACGAACTAAGAGACAGGAGAGAAATGCAGGTTTCTTTCCTGTCTTTTTGTCGTGCAAAATAAGAATTATTTTTATAAGAGAATAGGGACAGTGATGAAGATAGCCGACAACTGATTGTGCAGCGTTTTCAAATTACCATTTAAATTAGCCGATTCATAAACAAAAGTTTTTCCATCATCCGACATTATACTTCCATCACATACCTCTTGCATTTTTTCAAAAATTCTTTCCAACTTTTTTTGTACAACAAGTTCATCAACAACAGAAAAACCATCAGCCTTTTTATCTCTTGCTAATTTTCCCAGTAAATCTTGACGATGTGCATATTCGTTAGAGAAAAAGTGCTATTGAAATTGGTTTAACTCATCTAGAACAAATGGATCATCCATATAAATAATTTCTTTGTTTAAATCTATGGTATTTAATATTTCAAATTTTTCATTTTTCACTACTCTAAATTCGATGCTATTATCCTTAATATCCAATTTTATCGTCGCTTCTTTATCAATATTATTTAAATGACCAATTTTCATAGCAAATTCAGCTTCTAAGCGTTTTCTCAAAATTACTTCCTGTATTTCACTATCCCTAAGATTCAAAAACACATATATTCTCTCAGCTAATTTTTCTATTGATTCTTGATCCAGATAGCGTTCAAAATATTTATCTCTATTAACAAAAAATTCTTCTATTTCTTTTATCAGAACACGAGTATCCGCGAGTACATTTTCTTTTTGTTCAAAAATATGCTCCGCTAGTTCTCTAAGATTGAACCCTCGTGTTGCCCTATTGGTTGCTTCGTGGTAATAACTACTCAATAGACTTTCAATACTATATACACTATCATTTCCAAATTATTCGATAACCAAACCTTTTATTTCAACACATTTATTTTTTCGTGTAGATTTACTACTATGAAATATGCTTTAAGCCGTATTTTTCTACGCTCACAAATATTTTAGCGGTTCGTCTCTTAAACTCGTACATAATAATAAACCGTTTCAAAGTATTCAATTACTACTTCAGAACTACGTTTATACCAACCTTCTTCTGTAGAGCCGTTTACCCTAATAAAAATAACATTTCCTTATTTAACTTTTACTGCTTCCGTATTTCTCACAGTTTCAATATTCACAAATTCCATTGTGAAAAGTTTCGCTTCAACATCAGAAATATTTTTTCTAAGCTTTTTTTCATGATTACTTCAACCGGAAGATTTTTCTCCGCCTCAGAAGATTTAGAGTTTACATATTCAAGAATATTTTGATACTGTTCACTATGTCCCATTCCTTTCCTTCATATATCCAGCCCTTCGCCGAAGGCGGTTTAAAATGGGCTGGATACTGTTGTAATTCTATCTACTTATTCTACCCAAACAATTGACAAGAATGAGTAGAATGTGGGTAGAATAAGATTAAGGAGGAGATCAGATGATTTTTCAGGAAAGCGAAATGGTTGAATTAAAAACAATTGTAGTGGAGGATATAAAAAAAGAAATTATTGCTTTTGCAAACTGTGAGGGCGGAAAACTGTATATCGGTGTTCAGGATGACGGAACAGTGTCAGGACTGGATAACCCAGACGAAACTTCTTTGCAAATCAGCAATATGGTTCGAGATGCAATTAAACCGGATCTGATGATGTTTCTTCATTATGAAACAGTAACGGTAGATGGTAAGAAATTGTTGCAGTTGATATTCAGCAGGGAACAGAGCGGCCATATTATATAGCCAAAAAAGGCTTGCGTCCTGAAGGCGTTTATGTCCGCCAAGGTTATTCCTCCGTTCCGGCTACAAATACAGCGATCCGTCGCATGATTAAGGAAACCGACGGAGATCATTTTGAGGAAATGCGGTCTTTGGAACAAAAACTAACCTTTGAAAGTGCAAAAAAAATATTTGCTGAACGAAATGTAAAGTTTGGTCTCACACAAATGAAAACATTAGGAATGGTAACACAGGATGGCGTCTATACAAACTTAGGGTTACTGCTTTCGGATCAGTGTGTTCATACAATTAAAGCCGCGGTTTTTCAAGGTACAAGGCAGAGTGAATTTAAGGATCGGAAAGAATTCTCCGGCTCCCTGTTTCGGCAGATGGATGAAGCATATGATTTTATTGATTTCCGAAATCAGACACACTCAACCTTTGATAAGTTATATCGTATTGACAGACGGGATTATCCGGAAACAGCAGTCAGAGAAGCTCTTTTGAATCTTCTTGTGCATCATGAATATTCATTCCGCGCCAGTACTTTCATTAGCCTTTACGCAGACAGACTGGAATTCACCTCTATTGGCGGTCTGGTAAGCGGCGTGTCCTTAAAAGATATAACGATGGGTATTTCCGTCTGTCGGAATTCCAAACTGGCAAATGTATTTTACCGTTTGGAGTTGATAGAAGCCTATGGAACCGGAATTATAAAAATCATGGAAGCGTATGAGGGAACTGGAATTACGCCGCAGATAGAAACATCTGATAATGCATTTAAAATTATCCTCCCTAATTTGAATGCAATGCCTGAACCCGCAAGGCAAATGCAAGTAAATCCAGAGAAATGCACACCAGAAGAAAAAGTGATTGCTCTGACAAAGCAACGGGACGTTATTACAAGAAAGGAAATAGAAATACTGCTTGGTATAGGCCAGTCATCATGTGGGCGGCTGCTAAAGAAAATGGTTGAAAACGGTATGCTTATCCAAGAAGGAAAGGGCATGAACACCCATTATTGTCTTCCTTAATAAAGTAAATATTTCTAAGAAAAGGCGGGGACTTAACGATCCTCGTTTTTTCGCATTTAGAAAATAATAAGAATGAATATCGGGTTTCAAAAAAGAGTATATGATTTTAGCAGGAAACTAACGGAATACAACATTAATTGGAAAGATGATGAAGAACTTTTGAAGCGGCACTACTGCTTAGAGTAAGACAATATTTATCCCGACTTTTTGACACAGATTCCTTATAAATGTGACTTTAGACTGGATATTTCGGAATAATGAAAAAGTCGGGATAAGTGGTGTGGGAGGTCGGTAGATAAAATAATTATCTACTTCCTACCCGATTGTGCAAAATAAGGATTATTTTTATAGTAAGCGCCAAATATTAATGCGGTCAGATACAAAGTAAGAGAATAGGGTCAGAATTAGTGAGAATAAGGTCAATCAGTTGTTTGGTATTGTGGTAAATGATAGGATATGAACTAAGGAACATAACATAAGAATCAATAATTGAATACAAAGGAGAGTGGGATAAGATGAAGAGGAAAATAGTAAGTATTATTTCTTTGTGCTTTTTAATGATAGGTTTTACAGCAATTCCTGTTTATGCAGGTAATAGTTACCTCGATATCAAACACGGAGATATATATTCTTTTACAGAAGGAAAAGATGACTGGGACACCAATTTCTATATAACACCAACAACCTATGTGGGAGATTATGTACGAGTTCGGTCCAGATGTTTAAGCAGTGGAGATTCCTGTTCGGCATATCAACAAGTGAACAGGAGCTTGAATTTGACCAGCAGTTATAAATACGGAACACCTGTTTATCCAGGACTTTTGTATCAGATGGATGGATATGGCGCACCAGGACTTGGATGGCACTTAGTTGGAACATGGTGTCCGTAAAAAAAGAGTGACTGCTCTGAAATCGAGAAGAGAGTGTATTCTGAAATAGAGTAATGTGAGGGATTATTGATTCTATGTTATGTTGGTATAGGAAATGTAGAAAAGTATGAGATAAGGACAATGATAAGAAAAAGCTTAGGGGTAATACTGCTTGTTATAGTATGTTGTTTTGGAAATGTATCTTGTCAGAAATCGAGTGATAAGATGATATGTAGTATAGATGAATTTCCAAAAACATATAAGAGAGTGTCGGATAGCATTAAAATTGAAGTAGATATTGTAATAGATGAAACGGCAGAAGCGTTTTTATATAATGGCAAAGCGAGAAGAATAAAGATTAATGAAGAAAAGATAGTAAAGGATTTGTTATACAAAAATAACCCCCAAAAAGAAGTTGAGAAAATTGATAAATGGTTATATAAGAATGCTAAGGGAGCGGCACTTACCATCATAAAAGATACAGCCATATACATGTCAAATTCCGAGAACTATAAGGTAGTACAGAAAGAATTAGAAGAAAAATTTTCAAAAAAACGATAGAGAAAATTCAAGAAGATAGGGAAATTTCATTTAAAAAAATAAATTTGGATAATCAACTGAAATCGTGGGGGATAAAAAATTTTAGTTTAGAAAATAGAGCGTATAGTGAAAAGCTAGAAGTGAAAAGTAGTGCTTGGTGTGGTTACGAAAGATGGCAAGGGATACGTGTGTTTTCAAATAAATTTTCTTGTGGTCTATCAGAAGAAGCAGCACCATTGCAAATTACGGAGATATCAGATAGTATTGAGAAATTGCAATTGTTATATGGGTATGAGTTTACAAAAAGTAAGGAGCTTCTAAAATTACAACCCTTTGATAAAGTGGCAGATTCTATAGAGAAAGAATACTCAATGCTACTAACTGATAATAAATATGAGGCAGTAGCAGCACAATTGGCTTTTTGGGTTAAGGATGTTCATGATCAAGAAGAACTTGATATGGAACCAGTCTGGGTGGTTACTATACGAGAGTGTAAGGAAGATAGGAGTTCAGACTACATAGAATATGAAGAAATTTATAGCGCAATAACAGCTAAAAATATTGGATAAAAATGATGTACATTAAATGTGATTTAAAAAGAGCTCTTCAAATAAAAAGAGCGTGTATTGGAAGTATAGGAATTGTGTTCGTTATGTTTTTTTTTAATAAAGTAAAGAATGCCAGTAGAAATATTCCGGTTATGAATGAGAAGAAGTTTTTATCAGGAAAAACAGATAAAATGAAACATGGATGGGGATTGGAAAATGTGAAACAGATTGTAGAGGAGAATAATGGAGAACTACAATGTACCTGTGAAAATGGGATGTTTATTGTAAATATAATTTTTTATGGAGGGTTCAAATGATAAAAGAAGAAATGCAGTTGGAAGAAGTAATGGCAGAACTTGAAGAGGCGAAAAAATTAGAATGTCAATAGGTTGTAATTTGCCTGAAATGAATGGAAGTCGTGATATAAAAATAGTAGATGGAAATAATATTTTAAATAGTAGTGAAAAACTGGGACAAGCCCTGGGCTGGCATTTATATTGGGTGAAATAAATGATGAGATTATATGGTGATAATGTCATATAGTGTTTAGGCAAAATATTAATCTGGATGGCGTGGTAAAATCCTGTGTCAGAGGAGTCTTTTCTGCATATAGTAAATTATATTCTGAAAACGGATGGTGAAGATATGCAGGGAAAGCTGCCCTATTATATGGTCTATCCCATGCCATTTGTCTATGATGACGGGCGTGTGGATGAAAGAGATATCGAGTATATGAAGAGTTTGTATCCTGATGTGGCAAAGCGGATTCTTCCGTATGTAGAGGAAGAGTGCGACCGGATGGAATATCAGAACAGTATGATGTACGATGAATATCCAGATAAACTGCAGCTTAGAATGATGTGCGGCAGAGTCTATAATAATGTAAAAAATAATGAGAAGATTTTTTTCGGCACAGGATATGAAGATATGATTTCTGAGGAAACAGAAGAATCGGCGGTAAACAGCCAGCAAATGAGAGGGGCGCATCCGTCAAGACCGCCGTATCCGCCAAGACCGCCGCAGCCGCCAAGACCACCGCATCCATCAAGACCGCCGCACTCAAGACGTCCTGACTGGTTAAGGGATATGATAGAAATTATGTTGTATCAAGAATTAATGCGGAGAAGACGTGATAACCGAAAAAATCGCGGAAGGTTTTACTAATTGTGAAAAATGCGGAATTGTGTTATGATATACAAGGAAAATTAATCAAATTTTAGGATAATTCGGAGTTACATATGAAAAAAGGAAATCTTATTTTTATCGGTATGCCTGCGGTAGGAAAAAGCACGGTAGGAGTTGTTGTTGCAAAACGGCTGGGGAAAAGATTTATAGATACAGACTTGTTGATTCAGGAACAGGAAGGGAAGCTTCTTCGGGAAATCATTGAGGAGGTTGGAGAGAAAGGGTTTCTTAAGATTGAAAATCAGGTGAATCGTGATATTAATGTGGAAAACGCTGTCATTTCTCCGGGCGGAAGTGTAGTTTACTGCGATGAGGCCATGCAGCATTACAAAGAAATCGGAACGGTAGTATATTTGTCTGCATCTTATCAAACAATAAAAAGGAGAATCAGAAGTCCAAAAAAGCGAGGAGTTGTATTGCGGGAAGGTCAGACTTTCAGGGATCTTTATGACGAACGTATACAGTTGTTTGAAAAGTATGCGGATGTCACAATATGTGAGGATGGATACCAGATTGAGCAGACTATAGAAACAGTTCTGGAAGCGGTCGGGCAAGTAGATAATGAGTAATAAATAAGCAAAGAAATGAAAAAAACATTTTACAAAATTGTAAATTGTGGTATAATATTTTAGCGTTTTGTGAAATTGTATTTTTACTTAGAATAAATTTACTTGATATATATACAGCAAAGTTGGACTTTTGGAAACCAAGATAACAATATGGATGATCGAGGTGCAGTATGGAGCAATATATTATTAAAGGCGGGAATCCGCTGGTAGGAGAGGTTGAAATCAGCGGAGCCAAAAATGCGGCGCTTGCAATACTGGCTGCGGCAATTATGACAGATGAGACAGTTTTGATCGAGAACCTGCCGGATGTCAATGATATCAATGTGATGCTGGAAGCAATTGCCGGAATCGGCGCTATGGTACAGCGGATTGACAGACACACTGTAAAAATCAATGGCAGTACAATCGGCGATTTCAATATAGAATATGATTATATCAAGAAGATTCGGGCTTCTTATTATCTGTTGGGGGCGCTTCTGGGCAAGTACAGAAAAGCAGAAGTCGCGCTTCCGGGTGGCTGTAACATCGGAAGCCGTCCGATTGATCAGCATTTGAAAGGATTTCGTGCGCTGGGGGCAGACGTTGACATTGAGCATGGTAAGATTGTGGCAGAAGCAGAAGATCTGAAGGGAACACATTTGTATTTCGATGTGGTAACCGTAGGCGCCACGATCAATGTAATGATGGCGGCAGCCATGGCTGACGGTCTTACAATTATGGAAAATGTGGCAAAGGAGCCGCATGTCGTAGACGTTGCCAATTTTTTGAACAGCATGGGGGCGAACATTCGCGGCGCCGGAACAGATGTGATTAAGATCCGCGGTGTGAAGTCCATGCATAAGACAGAGTATTCTATAATTCCGGATCAGATTGAAGCGGGAACATTTATGTTCGCGGCTGCGGCAACAAAGGGAGATGTGACTGTACTCAATGTTATTCCGAAGCATTTGGATGCCACGATATCTAAGTTGATAGATATCGGATGTGAAATAGAAGAGTTTGATGATGCTGTCCGTGTTGTGGCAAAGGGGCGTTTGAAGAGCACGCAGGTAAAGACACTGCCGTATCCGGGATATCCGACGGATATGCAGCCTCAGATTGGTGTTGCTCTCGCGCTTGCACGGGGAACAAGTACGATTACAGAAAGTATTTTTGAGAACCGTTTCAAATATCTTGATGAGCTTGCAAGAATGGGCGCTAATATTAAAATCGAAGGGAATTCTGCAACAATCGAAGGTGTGGAAAAGTTTTCCGGTGCAAGAGTGAGCGCACCTGATCTCCGTGCAGGAGCAGCACTTTGTATCGCAGGTCTTGCAGCAGATGGGTTTACGATTGTAGACGATATCGTCTATATCCAGAGAGGATATGAATGTTTTGAAGAGAAGCTTAGAAGCATCGGCGGTGTAATTGAGCGTGTGACAGACGAAAAAGACATTCAGAAATTTAAGTTAAAAGTAAGTTGAGGGTGCATATAATTTTTGTTAGTTTTTATGCTCTGATAAAGACAAAGGCATACGCTTTTTTGTTGCGTATGCCTTTGTGATTCTTCATTTTTATTGAAAGGTGGTGATGATCCGTGAAAGAACATTTTGATTACCTCTCAACACTGTTTGTTGGGATTGACATTGCAGCCCGTATTCATGTTATCTCTGCTCTTGATTTCAACGAGGAATTCTACATCAAGATGAACCCTGTAGAAAACACGCAGGAAGGCGCAGCCCTTATGGAACAGATGATTTCTGATGTGTTAGAACATAACCATCAGTTCAAATACGTTGTTATTGGTATGGAATCCACCGGTTTCTATGGTGTCCACCTGGCGAATTATCTTTCTGCCAGTGACCTGCTTGCACCATTCTCCGTCAGAGTTTATTGTCTCAATCCAAAGGAAGTTAAGAACTACAAGAAGTCCTTTAACGACATCGGAAAGAATGATGGCATAGATTCTTATGTGATTGCTGATTTTGCCCGTGTAGGACGTATTGCAATCAAGCCATGGCGTGGCTCCCAATACCTTGCCCTGCAGCGTCTGACCAGACACCGTATGCACATCACTGAATGCATTGCAAGAGAAAAGACTTACATGCTTAACAACATTTATCTCAAGTTCAGTGAATACGCATTGCTTCGCGATGGACAACATCCATTCGCAAACAAATATGGTGCCACCGCTGAAGCCATTCTTACTGAATACACAACGAATGAAGATATCGTAAACTCATCAGCAGAAGACCTCGTTGCTTTTATTAACTCTAAGAGCAAAGGGCGTATTGCTGATCCAGAAGAAACAGCAAAAATCTTACAGGCTGCAGCCCGCAACTCATACCGGCTTGATAAATGCCTCTATGAGCCGCTTACTATCTCGATCGCTTCTTCCTTTAATTGTATCAGTTCCTTTGAAAGAGAACTCAAAGCGATTGATAAAGCAGTCCTTCAAACAGTTCAGGGACTAAACCCTGACGAGTACACTGTACTGAATTCCATTCCCGGAATCGGTAAAGTTTATTCAGCCGGTATCTTAGCTGAGATGGGCTCCATTAAGGCTTTTCCTAACGCCAATGCCCTCGCAAAATACTGTGGTATCGTTTGGAACGATAATGACTCTGGCGACTTCGTTGCCGAAGACAAACA